>NZ_JBDJNU010000014.1:0-78477 GCF_039674585.1 Stenotrophomonas lacuserhaii
CCGGCCGCCCCCCCCCGCCCGCGCCACGGCGGGCCCCCCGGGGGGGGGGCCGGGGCCGGGGTTTTCTGGGTGGGGCCGGGGGGGATGGGGTTGGTGGGGGACGGCAGAAACTGCATCCATGCGGGCCTCGTGTCGCGCCATCCCTGGCGCTCCACGCCCCCACCAACCCCTCCCGCCCGGCCCAACCCAGAAAACCGCTTCCAGCGACCCACCACGAGGGGCTCCGCCGTTCGCCGGGCGTCGGCGGAAGGCCTTGATAACGGGACAATCACCCTCACCCCTTGCGCAGGCCGCACATGCTGGCGCGGCGATGACACGGAGCCCCATGCAATGACTGAAACGACCCAGACCGAAACCCTTGGCTTCCAGACCGAGGTCAAGCAGCTGCTGCAGCTGATGATCCACTCGCTGTACTCGAACAAGGAAATCTTCCTGCGCGAGCTGGTTTCCAATGCCGCCGACGCCGCCGACAAGCTGCGCTTCGAAGCATTGACCCAGCCGGCGCTGCTGGAAGGTGACAACGAGCTGCGCGTGCGGGTCAGCTTCGATGCCGACGCCCACACGGTGACCATCGAAGACAACGGCATCGGCATGAGCCGTGAAGAGGCCATTGCCCACCTCGGCACCATCGCCAAGTCCGGTACCGGCGACTTCCTGCGCCAGTTGTCCGGCGACCAGAAGAAGGATTCGCAGCTGATCGGGCAGTTCGGCGTGGGCTTCTACAGCGCTTTCATCGTGGCCGACCAGGTCGATGTGTACTCGCGCCGTGCCGGCGCGACGGCCGCCGAAGGCGTGCGCTGGTCTTCGCGCGGCGAAGGCGAGTTCGACATCGCGGCGGTGGAAAAGGCCGAGCGCGGTACCCGCATCGTGCTGCACCTGAAGGATGGCGAGCATGACTTCGCCGATGGCTGGCGCCTGCGCAGCATCCTGAAGAAGTATTCGGACCACATCGGCCTGCCGATCCAGATGCCGAAGGAAACCGCCCCGGCCGAAGGCGAGAGCGACGCACCGGCGCTGGAATGGGAGACCGTCAACCGCGCCAGCGCGCTGTGGACCCGCCCGCGCACCGAGGTCACCGACGCCGAGTACACCGAGTTCTACAAGCACGTGGCGCATGACCACAGCGACCCGCTGGCCTGGAGCCACAACAAGGTCGAAGGCAAGCTGGAGTACACCTCGCTGCTGTACGTGCCGGGCCGTGCGCCGTTCGACCTGTACCACCGCGAAGCGCCGAAGGGCCTGAAGCTCTACGTACAGCGCGTGTTCGTGATGGACCAGGCCGAGCAGTTCCTGCCGCTCTACCTGCGCTTCATCAAGGGCGTGGTCGATTCCAACGACCTGTCGCTGAACGTTTCGCGGGAAATCCTGCAGTCCGGGCCGGTCATCGATTCGATGAAATCGGCGCTGACCAAGCGTTCGCTGGACATGCTGGAGAAGCTGTCCAAGGACAAGCCGGAGCAGTACGCCACGTTCTGGAAGGAATTCGGCCAGGTGCTGAAGGAAGGCCCGGCCGAGGACTACAACAACCGCGAAAAGGTCGCCGGACTGCTGCGTTTCGCCTCCACCCGCGGCGAAGGCGATGCGCAGACGGTGTCACTGGCCGATTACCTGGCCCGCATGGCCGAGGGCCAGGACAAGATCTATTACCTGACCGGCGAGAGCTACACCCAGGTGCGCAACAGCCCGCACCTGGAAGTGTTCCGCAAGAAGGGCATCGAAGTGCTGCTGCTGACCGACCGCATCGACGAGTGGCTGATGGGCTACCTGACCGACTTCGACGGCAAGCGCTTCGTGGATATCGCACGCGGCGACCTGGACCTGGGCGCGCTGGAAAGCGAGGAAGACAAGCAGGCGCAGGAATCGGCAGCCAAGGACAAGCAGGCGCTGGTGGAACGGCTGAAGGCCGCCCTGGGCGATGACGTGGCCGAAGTGCGCGTGTCACACCGCCTGACCGATTCGCCGGCGGTGCTGGCCATCGGCGAGCAGGACCTGGGCCTGCAGATGCGCCAGATCCTGGAAGCGAGCGGGCAGAAGGTGCCCGAGAGCAAGCCGGTGCTGGAGATCAACCCCGGCCATCCGCTGATCGCCAAGCTCGATGCTGAAGCTGATGGCGAGCGCTTCAATGACCTCGGCCGGGTGCTGTTCGACCAGGCCGCGCTGGCCGCCGGTGACAGCCTGAAGGATCCGGGTGCCTATGTGGCGCGCTTGAACAAGCTGCTGCTGGAGCTGTCTGCCTGATCTGGCGGCCGCTGCGCTCGCCGAGCATGGCGCGGCGCTACCGGTTCTGACGCACTGATTCCGTTCGCCGGGCATGGCGCGGCGTTACCCGCCTTCAGCGGCCCATGACGGGTCTGGTGCAGGAAAACCATGCGGCCAATCCGTTGCGCAGCAGGTCATCCCAGTACCCCGCCGGCTGGGCCAGCCGCTCCTGCTGCAACAGGCAGGGAGCCTGCCACACCAGGTCGGTGAAACCCGCCTGCGCGAACGCGTGTTCGTAATGCTCGCGTGCCCAGCGGAACACGGTGATCCGCGCCGGTGGATCGCCCGGGAACTCCATCTCCATCTTCGCGCCCTGCTGCCACGGCACATCGTCCAACACCCGCACGCCATACTGCGAACAATCACCGTCCGCCAGGCAGTAACCAGGATTCATCGTCTCCACGGCGATCCTGCCACCCGCGCGCACGTGCTCGAACGCCGCCGCAGCCATCCGTGCGAGCTCGTCCAGCGACTGCGCGTAGTTGAACAGGAAGGCGGCGACCGCGAGGTCATACCGGCGGTCGGGCCTGAATTCCAGAAAATCACACGCTTCGAACGTCATCGAATCGCCCGCATTCGCCGATACCCGCCTCCCCAGTGCCACCATCTCTGGCGACTGATCCACACCGTGTGCACTGGCGGCGCCGGCCAGCAGCATCGCCCTGCCATAGAAACCGAAACCGCAGGCCAGATCCAGCACGCTGCGGCCGGTCACATCGCCCGCCATGTGCTGCATGGTGCGGAGTTCGACCACGCGCGTGGGCGATGCGTTGGCGTACGCCGCGTACTGGCCTGCGATGTCATCGTAGTGCGCTTTCATCTTGGAAACCCTCTTCAACAGAGGTATCCACGCTACGCAACGTCGCCCGCGCATTGAAGAGGCGAAAGCGAACTCACGCCTGCCCCGTCAGCGCACGCACACCAGGTTCACCGACATGCAGTTGTGCACATAGTCCTCCCAGTAACCTTCAGCACGCGCATCGATATCCGACTGTTCCAGTATGGGCTCGTGCCACTCCGCTGCACTGAAACCTGCCGCGCGTACCGCCTGTTCGTAATGCGCACGTTCCCAGCGGTAGTTGGTGATCAACGCCGGCGGTGATCCCGGAAATTCCAGTCGCAGGCGTGCGCCCTGCTTCCACGGCCCCTCCTCCAGCACCTTGACCCCATAGGCCGCATAGTTGCCCAGTGCGAGCCGGTAATCGGGATTCAGGGTCTGCACGACCAGCCGCCCACCCCGCTTCACGTGCGGGATGACCGCGGCGAACATCCTTCGCAGTTCATCCAGCGAAGCGGCGTAGTTGAACAGATACGCTGCCAGCACGATGTCGTACTCGCCAGTGAACGGCATCTCCATCACATCGTGCTGCTGGAACGTCATCTCGTCGCCGCGATACGTCGACAAGGCACGTGCGAAATCTATCATGCCCTGCGACTGGTCCACCCCGTGGGCACTGCGCGCGCCATGGCGAAGGAACTCACGTCCGTAGTAGCCAGATCCACAGGCCAGGTCCAGCACGCTCCTTCCCTCCACCACGCCGGCCAGCTGCCGCATCGTACGCACTTCGATGGGGCGGGTCGGCGAAGCGTTGGCATAGGCCATGTACTGGTCGACGATACTGTCATAACTCGCGCTCATCACATCTTCCTTGGATTTCCAGAAACGTGATCTGAGACGCTATCGACTGGCCCCCCGCAGTTGAAGAGGCAAACGCGACGCACCGCATCGCCCCATGCACGTGATCAGGTGCAGCGCGCAGTCCCGATGAAGGCATGCACGGCCGGATTGTCTGCATCGGTGCGCAGACAGAAGCTCAGGCTGAAGCGCGCATCTGCCGACTGCACCGGGACGTAGCAGACTTCCGTGGCGCGGAACCCTGCCATGCTGGCCGGCACGATGGCGACCCCGGTTTCCACTGCCACCAGTGACAGCACCGCGTGCATGCCATGTGCTTCCTGCACCACATCGGGCATGAATCCCGCCGCCACGCATTGGCGCATCACGTGGGAATGGAAGCCCTCGCCTTCGGCGGCGGGCCAGGATACGAAAGCCTCATCCGCAAGGTCCTGCAGCTGCATCGAAGGGCCGCAGGACAACCGATGCAGGCGCGGCAGTGCAATGACCAGGGCATCGCTATCGAACGCATGCAACTGCAGGTTGGACGAGGGCGGAATCGGAGGGATCAGCACGCCCACGTCCACCTCGCCCTTGGTCAGCATGTCCTGTTGCTGTCCCGACGTCGCTTCGCGCAGCTCAAGCAGGACCTGCGGATGGCTGCGCCGGAACGCACGGATCAACTGCGGAAGGCGCCCATACAGCGCACTGCCAACGTAGGCCACGCGCACCCGTCCACTACGCCCTGCCGCAGCCTCGCGCGTGGCATCCAGCGCGTGTGCCGCCTGTTGCAGGGTACGTCGCGCCTCCACCAGCAGCACCTGGCCGGCGGCGGTCAGCCCCACCGTGCGACGGCCGCGCATCACCAGCACCGCGCCTACCTGCTCTTCCAGCCGGCGGATCGCCGCGGTCAGCGGGGGCTGTGACATATGCAGGCGTGCGGCGGCGCGGTGGAAATGTTGTTCTTCCGCAACGGCGACGAACTGGCGCAGCAAACGAAGATCGATCATGGCAACCGCGCGTGGAATGACGGACTCAGGTTAGCAGTCCCGGGGCCTGCTCCGCGGCTCGATCGCCGGCAGCGCAATCTCGTGCCACGCGGCATCGAAAGCCTCCACGCTGGCGACCGCCACACCCTGCAGATCGCGCGGGTAGGCCACCCCGGCAGGCTCCTGTGCGCGGGTCGCGTGGAACTGCCCATTGCTCGCGCGCAGTACCCAGCCACCCTGCACGCAGCGCGATGAGGCCAGCCAGGCCACACCGGGCGCCACCGCATCGGGATGCAGCTCATCCGGTTCGCCATGCACACCCCACATGCGCGTCTTGGCCACCGGCGATACCGCGTTGACGATGATGTTGTCCGCCTCGCCCTCTGCGGCCAGCACGTTCATCAGGCCCACCGCGGCACTCTTGGCCATCGCATAGCTGGCCAGCCCGTGCTGCACGTACTGCGGGTAAAGCGCGCGGTCGGACGTGGTCAGCACGATGCGGCCGCCGCCGGCCGCACGCATCCACGGCCACGCCGCCTGGGCCAGCCATAAAGGCGCTTTGGCAGCGATGTCCAGCATGTGCTCCAGCTGCACTTCGGTGACGCTCTCGATCGGCTGGTAGTGCACCCAACCGGCGTTGTGGATGATGAAGCCCAGCCGCCCGTGCTGGCCCAGCACTTCACTCACCAGCGCGTGGCACTGGGCGCGCGTATCGATGGCGAGCCCGCAGCTGGTCACGTCCAGACCATCCAAGCGCAACCGCGCTGCGGCACTGGCTACACGGTCCGGATCGCAGCCTTCGCCATCGCGGTCAGCGCCGACGTCCTGCATCACGACCATGGCGCCGAGGCGTGCCAGCAGGCGCGTATAGGCCAGGCCCAGGCCACCCGCCGCACCGGTGATCAGGCCGACCTGTCCATTGAAATCAAGGGGGGTATAAGTCATCCACACAGCGTGGACTGGCAGGGCAACCGCGCCCAAAACCGTTCACAGGCGGGGGTGATCCGTTTTGGGTATCGAAGGGCGTGGAGTCAATGCCGGCAATGCCGTGAGCCGAATAGGCGGTCTATTCGGCTCACCGGATGAGCCGAATAAACGTCGCATTCGACACAGCGAGCTCGCCAGCTCCTTGGTTGAGGGCACTGGACCGTGGCACCCTCCCGCATGCACCCCCAGAGACGTAACCATTCCCCCGGCGCGCGCGTGGCACCTCCATGGGCCGAGCCCTATGGCGCGCAGGCAACCTGTGTCTGGGACCCAGCGGGCGTGCTGCTGCACCCCGCGCAGCGGGATGCAAAGGACTGAGCGCGGCAGGGTTTCCTGCCGCAGTCTTGCCAGTATAGTCAGCCGCATGGAAGACAGAGCCGCGCAACTGGATGAGCTGACCAAGGAACTGAGTGCGCTCTGCGACCTGCTGGCACACGACAGCGAATGCGAATGGCGGCGCCACTTCGTCTTCTGCCTGCAGCAGGCCGAAGCGCTTGCCGCAACCCCGCTCGACCAGCCTTCCCTCAACAGACTCTCGGGCTCGGTCATGTCCGTATTCGGCGGCATGGGCAGCTTCAACGACTACGTGCCCTTCAAGCACGGCCGCCTGATTGCCGGCATGGAAGCACTGGACGAAGCTTCCGGGCGGGTCTATCAGGCCGGCCTGGCGCTGCGGGTGATCGCAGCGCGCGACTGACGCCGACCGGTTGCCGCCCCTGCCGCGCGATCAACCATCCCCCTCACCCAAACCACTTCGAGACACCCATGGCTGACCCTTACAACACGGCTCGACGTCCTGCCGGCGAAGCGCGCCTGGACGACTCGATGATCACAACCGCATTCGAATTGCCGGGCTTCCGCGTGGTGCAGAACATCGGCGTGGTGCGCGGCATCACCGTGCGCTCGCGCTCTATCGTCGGCAACTTCCTCGGCGGCATCCAGACCCTGTTCGGCGGCAACATCACCATCTACACCCAGCTGTGCGAGCAGGCGCGCGAGGAAACCTACCGGGACATGGTGAAGCACGCACGGACGCTGGGCGCCAACGCGATCATCGCCATGCGCTACGACGCCACCGACATCATGACCGGGCTGACCGAGGTGCTGTGCTATGGCACGGCGGTCATTGTTGAACCTGCGCGCAGCTGAGCGCCCTGGCCTGCCTGCAGACCGGCAAATGCTCAGCGTGAAACAGGCTCCGCGCAGCGCGCGGCGACTTCGGCACCTTCCACGAACGCCTGCACCGCGGTGACAAAGCACGAAGGCGCCACCAGCGCCAGGAGATGTGCACCGCGCTCCACCGTGTGGAACTGCAGTGGGCCGGCCTTGGCCAACGTGGCTGCATGTTCCCGGGCACCTGCGTAGGCGGTGTTCGGGTCCAGCGTGCCGTGCACCACCAGCGTCTTCGGCAGGGTCTTCGGGCTCTGGCCGAACCACGCATCCTTCGGATAGGCCGGTACCGGGCTGTCCACCAGCAGTCCGGGAATCGGACTGACGAACAAAGCATCCTTCTGCTCGGCCTCCACCGTGGCCTTGGCCAACCCTGGCCGGGCATTGTTCTCCGATTCGGCAATCAGCATCACCAGCGGCAGCGCGGGCTGGTTGTTGCCGCCCTGCCCCAGCTGCGCCAGTGCCGCCTTCCAGTCGTTCGCGGCGGTGTCCAGCGAGCGCGCATCGTTGTTGGACAGGTCCTGCACGATCTGCGGCATGCGATCGCGCAATGCCGGGAAGCTCAGCAGCGCGGCAAAGAAGCGACGCAGGTCGCCACCCGGCACCTGTGTCTGCCACGGCGCGTCGGATGCCGCGGCCAGCACGCGGCGATACGTCGCCACGCCGGTCTCGCCCAGCACCTCGCGCCCGACTTCATCCACCAGCGCGGTGCGACGGCTCAGGTCCCACTGCCCGGTGCGTTCAGGCGGCACCAGGCCATCCAGCACCAGCCCGTCCAGCGGCAGCGGAGTCACCTGCAGCGCGCGCAGCGCAAGCTGTGTGCCGTAGGAAACGCCATACAGCAGCACCTGGCCGCCGGCAGGCCGCTGCGACATCAACAGGCCCAGGTCCTGCGCTGCTTCCGTGGTGGAAAACGCCGTGGTACGCGGCACGTTGGCATACATCCCACCGATGCAGGGTCCCCACTCGCTGCCGGCCAGGCCGGTGCCGTCCGCGCTGCCCGGCGCTTCCTGCTGCGGGCAGATGCGCGCCGAGCGACCGGTACCACGATGATCGGGAATCACCAGATCGAAGCCGGGAAACGCAAGCTGGTAGGTGGCGATCATCGGGTACAGCGATGCGCCCGCCTCGCCGGGCCCACCGGACAGCAACCAGACTTCGCCGCGCCGCTTCACCGAGGCAGCGGCGGGAATGCGGCGCACGAACAACGGGATGGTTTCGCCTTCCGGGGCGGCGTGGTGCAGCGGCACCGGTACCGTCATGCACAGCGAAGCGTGCAGCGGCGCCGAGGTGTCGGCATCGTCACAGGGGGCTGGAACAGGCGGGGCTGCGGCATGCGCCAGCGTCGGCAGCGAAAACAGCAAGGCAACGCATAGCGCGGAGCGAAGCATGACGACCACCTTCCCTGGAGTGAAGCGCGACAATGCACCTTCGCCGGTATCCAGGCGAATGCCGGAAGTAACGTCGGGACGATGTACGGCGGAACGAACGCGGTAGCAGGTTCATTGCAGTCTCCCGTCCGGGGTGACAAGGTGCGCTTCGATCCACTGCTGGAACTCGTGCATCACCTGTTCGCGTCCGACATCGTTGAGCAGGTCGTGCGCATGCTCCGGGTACAGCCGCAGCGTCTTGTCGACGGAGCCTGCGGTGTCATGGAACAGTTGGCTGCCGCCGGGCACGGTGACCTTGTCGGCGGTGCCATGGGCGATCAACACCGGCAGGCGCAACGTCGGAAAGCCACGCCGCAGCCGGTCGCTGCCGGCCAGCATCTGCGCCACCGTCAGCGCGGTCTGCTTCTCGCCCGCGATAAGCGAGTCGGCATCAAGCGCGGCGACCGCATCGGGCATCCGCGAAAACTCCTTGTTCGGCAGCTTCAGCACCCGCAGCTTCGGGAACGGTCCGCTGAGCCAGCGCACCAGCGCCAGCACCGGGGCCGGTGCGGGGACCTGCAGGGCGAAGCTTTCGCAGATCAGCCCGGCCAACTCGTCCTGGTGGTCCAGTGCGTAGGCACTTGCGATCACCCCGCCGGCACTATGGCCAAGCAGGAACACCGGTACGGCCGGCTCGCGCGAGCGCGCCACGTCCATCATCGACTGCACGTCGGCCAGGTAATCGTCGAAGTGCTGTACATGGAAGCGCAGCCCGCTGGATCTGCCACGCCCCCGCAGGTCGACGGCGTACACCGCCAGCCCGATCGCGGTGAACTGTGCAGCGGCCCATTGGTAGTGGCCGCTGTGCGAGTTGAATCCCGGCACGATCACCAGCACGGCGCGTACCGGTCCACTCGGCCGCCAGCTGCGGATGAACAACTCGCCCTCGCCACCGGCGATGAGCTCTTCGGTATGCAACGGGCCGGTCGTGCGGCCATCAACCGCTGGCGCGCGTGCTGCAGCAGGGAAGGCAGTATCCATGGCGGATCCTCGGTGAAGGGGGAGGAAGCGAAGTCACGGACACCCACGAACGCCCCATCGGGCGTCCGCCACGCTGCGTCACTGATGACCCCACAAAGGGGGTCTACGCGGATCCCGGCCGATACCGGCCAACGCAGATCGACGCTTCATGCCAATCCGCAGCGCCCTACGCCTGGATGTCCCGGCCCTGTCCCAGGTCACGATCAAGCAGACAATCGATGAACGCACGCAGCACCGGCAGCAGGTAGCGGCGGCTGGAGTAGTACAGGAACAGGCCCGGCACGGTGGGTGACCAGTCGGCGAGCACGCGCTTCAATCGCCCATCGCGCAGTGCTTCGGCAATGCCGTCGTCGTTGTAGGCGTACAGGATCCCCAGCCCCTGCAGTGCGGCAGGCACCACGATGTCCTGGTGGTTGGACAGCACCCTTCCCTCGGGGACGAACTCCACGCTTTTGCCCTTCCTGTGGAACTCCCAACTGGCGATCTTGCCACTGCCCGGGAAGCGCCACCCGATGCAGGCGTGCTGCTGCAGATCGGCCGGCACCCTGGGCTCGCCATGCCGCGCCAGGTAGTCGGGGGACGCCACCGCCAGCAGCTCCACATCCGGTGTCAGGCGCACCGCGATCATGTCTTTCTGCAGCCGCCCGCCCACCCGGATGCCGGCATCGAAGCCCTCGCTGGTGATATCACTCAAGCCATCGTCGATCACGATGTCGAGCACTACATCCGGATGGGCCTGCGCAAAGCGGCCCAGCCGCGGGGCGATGAGCTTGTGCGCTGCCATGCTGAGCGTGTTGATCCGCAGCGTTCCTGCAGTTCGCGCGGTGCTGCCCAGCGCCTGCGCGACGGCATCATCCATCTCGCGCAGCATCGGGGCTATACGCTCATGCAGCCGGCGTCCGGGCTCGGTGGGCGAAACACTGCGCGTGGTGCGGTTCAACAACCGCACGCCCAAGCGCGCCTCCAGCTGCCGCACGATCTGGCTGAGCGCAGAGCGCGACAGGCCGAGATGGTCGGCGGCGCGGGCAAAGCTGGCCCGGTCGACCACCGCCGCGAATGCTTTCAGTTCTGCGAATTCGGAGCCGCGCATTGTGCCCTGATTCCTACATAGCCTGATCAGATAGTAGGCGATTCTGTTGACGGCAGGAACGGGCCATCCTGAGCCCGTGTCCTCAACCGGAGCCTGCCCATGAAAGACCTGAACCTGCCCGAGCCGATCACTGCCTACTTCAACGCCGACGCGAACGATGGGCGTGCCGTGGCCCGCTGCTTCAACCCGGATGGATCGGTGCGGGACGAGGGCAAGACCCACACTGGCCTGGCCGCCATCGAAGCCTGGAAAGCGCACACCGCCGACCGCTACCGCTACACCGCCACACCCATCAAGGTGGAGAAGAACGAGCGCACCTACTTCGTCACCAGCCACGTGGTGGGCGACTTCCCCGGCAGCCCGATCGACCTGCGCTACGCCTTCACCCTGGAACGCGGCAAGATCGCCACGCTGGAGATCTCGGCATGAACTTCGACCTCCAACTGGCCGGCGGCGGCACCACCCCCACGGCATGAGCCGCGCATTGCGCCGACCGATAGCCGTCCCGGGAACCGCTATGCTTGGCGCGGCATCAAACCCGCCTTCCATACCCTGCAGGACGCAGCACCATGATGGTCAAGAACGCCTCCCTGCTGTGCTCAACCGTGCTGGCGATGTCTGCTGCCCTGCTTGCTGCTGGATGTGGCGGCACGACGCGGAAGACGGTTCTGTCGACCGACAGCCTGAAGGTGGTGGCGGTCACGGAGTCGACGTTGGATATCAACGTCAGCGAGTACCAGCACTACACGACGTACACGCTGTTCGTCGATGGCACGGAGCTTTCAGACAAGGCATTCTCAGACCTGCTGCAGGATGCGGACGCCAAGGGCGAGCAGATCGTCCACACCGATGCCATCGTGATTGCCGACGACACCGTCCTGCTGGCATCGCGCACCCGCGATGGGTCGGCCTGCTGGACAACGCACCTGTCCGCACACGGCGGCAAGGCGACGCTGGAAAAGATCATCACCAGCACGGTTGATTGCTCGCCACGGCCCGCGCCGCCGGGCTGGAGTACGCTTTACGATGAAGCCAGCAACCTGGTGCTGGTGCGTACCCATCCCTTCGCGGTGCACCCGATCACCGGCTACTGGCAAGTGCTCTGGATAGAGGGCGACGTGGCGGCCCTGTACGCCGACGAGCGGGCGAAGGAGCGACTCATCGTCAGGCTCGTACGGATATCCGCAGACGAAACGCTTGCCGAGCAGCACCTGCCGATGAGCACCTATGCGGAGCCTGATCTGCTTCATGCCTCGCCGGACGCACGCAGGCAATGGCTGTTCGACAACTTCTCCGTCAGCCTGGGCGCTCCTGCCTCCATCCAGCTTCGTCCTGACAACACGCTCAAGGCGATCACCCCGGAGGTCTGGGCGCAGTACCAGGAAATGGACCGCCAGAACAAGGAGGCCGATGCCCGCGCCCGTGCAGAAGGCCAGGCCCGCACCGACGCACTGTACCGGGAAGTGAGAGAAGCGGAGTCGGCCAAGGGCCACCCCGCGAGCCGGATCCAGTAAACGGCGGCATTGCTACACTCCCCCGCTTTCGATAGATCAGGAGCGCAGGGCAGATGGATTTCCGCCGACGGCTGTACGTCATCACGTGGGCGGCGATGGCGATGGTTGCCAGCGCCGCGTCGGCCGCCACCGCGGACTCCCGCCCCGCGGGGTCGTCTGTTTATTACGTGCGCCATGCAGTAAGCAGCGAACCGGATGCAGGCGACGAGACAACGCTGTCCGGCTACTACGAAGCGGCATTGCAGCCGGCGTCACGCGCAGGCAGCCAGCTTCGAATCCTGCCCATCTGGTCGCAGCAGAGAGACGCGGCAGGTCATGCAAGCTACCTGATGGAGCTGGACCCGCTCGACGCTGCCGACGCGGCACAACTGGCCGTGCTTGCCGAAGGCTTCAGTGCCGAGGCAACGCGATCTGGAGAGTTCGGTGCGTTGCGCGCAACGGACCAGAGCGCATGGTCTGCACTGTCCCGGAAATCACCCGATGCGGCTGAGGCACTGCTTGCCCGGCAACAGGCAGCGGGATTGCGGCCGGTGCGATTGCCCGCCACCGTGGCGGTGGGCGACGTGGTGGCAGGAACGCTGCGCATCGAACCCCATGGCAGCGTCGAGACGACCCTTAGTGTGATCGAGGTCACCCCGGAGGCGGTGCTGATGGAGCTGTCCGTTGCAGGTCCCGGCGCGCAGGGTGACGGCCGGCTGGTGGTAGCGCGTGGCGATGGCATGCCGATCGAGCTGCGCATGGAAGTGCGCTACGCGGCCAGCAAGGGCCTGCCCGCTTCCCTCCACCGCCTGCACCTGGCAGACACCGGCCACGATCCGATGCTGCAGATGAGCGAGGATGTCGAGAGCTACGTCAGCTATGTCGAGCAGGTGAACCACACGCTGCAGCGCCCGCCGTTCAGCGGCGTCGCGCCGGATCCTTCGGCCTACACGCACCGCGCGGCAGTACCCGGCGAGCTCGAGGACTACATGGTTGCCGCGGCCTCGCTTCCTGCGCTGATGCCGTACATGGGCTCGTTCTGGATTCCCGCAGAGGGCGGCGCAGGGCGCTGGCTGGCGATCGGCGCGCGTTCCAGCCTGGAACGCGACCCGGCGGCCGCCCAAGGACAGCACGAGCGCATCCTGATGTCCCGCCTGCATCGCGTGGTGATGCTGGATGCGGATGGGGCGGAGATCGCCGGACTGCCGACGAAACGGGTCACCCCAACACTGTTCTTCCCTGAGAAATACGCGGCCACGCAGAACGAGGTCAGCTTCCCCTTCCACCTGCCACTGGGCGCGCCGCGTGATCTGTTGGGCCGCATCGAAGCGGTGCGCATGTCCGTCGACGCCGAGGTCTATGCGTTCGAAACGACCGAGATCCTGCAGCCCGGTGAGCGTTCAAAACTCAATCCTGACATCACCTTGCTGCGCCCCGCTGCCCATCGCGCGACGCTGCTGCAGGGCAGGCAGTCGTGGAAGGCGAAGACCGGCCTGTACAGCGTGGTCGTGCCGCTGGACGAGGAAGGAAACGTGTTGCCGTCCGAGCAGATGATCATTGCCCCGCTGAAGCCCGCGCAGCCGACGCGGCTGGCGCAGGTGCCACTGGCCTGGGAGAACGGCAGCCTGCCGATGCGAACCGAGATCGCCACCGCCCGGCCCATCGCCAAACTGCAGGTGCGCCACTATCGCTGGAGCTCGGTGCCCACGACATGGACCTTCCCGATGCGCGAGTGATGACGACGCCGATGGAGCACGCGTTGGGGGCGGGCTTCCATGGCCAGGTCGTCCATAACGTACGCATTTCGCGCTATGCGGAGTGGCTCGAAATCGCGATGCAGCGCGAGCGTGACTGATTCGCCGCTGATGCAGAAGCCGACGTAAAGGTTGCAATGACCAAAGGGGCTTTGCCCTGCCCACGCACGTGCGCCACCATCGGCTGCAGGCAAGGCACCCGTCCTTGCAGGGATGGCAGCATGATCAGGCGCATCGGCAGTATGTTGATTCTTGGGCTGTGCAGCGCCGCCGCGCTGGCCGCCACCCCCGGCTATCAGCCCAGCTTCCACCCGGACCAGCTGAAGGGCCCGCCCGCCGGCCGCCCCAACGAGGTGCTGGTGCTGGGTTCGCCGCACCTTTCCGCCTTGCCCGACACCTTCGCGCCGGCCCAATTGGAGCCGCTGCTGGAGCGCCTTCAAGCTTGGAAACCGAACGCGATCGCGGTGGAAGCGATATCCGGCATGCAATGCGATTACATGCGCCGCTTCCCTACCCGTTACGTGGACAGCATCGACAGCTACTGCCCGGACCTTGCCCCGGCGCAGGCCGCCACCGGACTGGATGTGCCGGCTGCCAACGCGGAAGCAGAACGCCTGCTGGCTACCTGGCCCACTGAGCCGACTGCAGCGCAGCGGCGCCGCTTGGCCGCCGTGTTCCTTGCGGCCGGTGAGCGCAATTCGGCCCTGGTGCAATGGCTGCGGCTGCCGACGGCGCAACGCAGGGCGGCCGACGGCTTGAACGATGAGTTGGTGGCCTATCTGGACAAGCGCCTGCAACGTCGTGACGAGTCCCTGCTGGTGGCGGCTACGCTCGCCGCACGGCTCGGCCTGGAACGGGTATGGGCGGTGGATGACCATACTGCCGATTCGGCCACGCCCAAGGAACTGGAAAAGGCCTCCGGCGAGGCGATCATGAAGGCGTGGGACAACCCGTATACCAAGGCGCGCGCCGAGGCGGACGTGGCGCTGCACGCCAACCTGGGCAAGCCCGATGGCCTGCTGGCGATCTACCGCGCGTACAACGCACCGGAGGCCGCGATGCAGGCGTTCCACAGCGACTTCGGCGCCGCCCTGGTGGAGCCTTCGCCGCAGGCATTCGGACGCAACTACGTGGGCTACTGGGAAACCCGCAACCTGCGCATGGTCGCCAACATCCGCGACGTGCTCGGGCAGACGCCCGGCACGCGCATGCTGGCCGTCGTCGGCGCGTCGCACAAACCGTATTACGAGGCCTATCTGCAGTTGATGCACGACGTGCAGCTGGTGGATGCCGGGGACGTGCTGCACTGAGCTCGCCGACGATGCTCCAAGACTGATGAGAGATGCGCAGGGTGTTATCCGACTTGGTCCAAACGATCGGCCGCCTCACCCTGCCGCGCGCATCCACTCCTCTGCGTCCTTGCCGGCCGGCGTGCGCAGCGGCGTGCCCGGGTCGGTCACCGCAAGCCACACTGCCTCGGCCACGTCCTGCGCCTCGGTGACCGGCCCACTGGTATCGCGGAAACCTGCCAGGATGCCCTGCACCATCGGGCCGTAGTCCGGGTGTTCCAATCCGCCAAGATGCATGCCCGCATTCGCACCGAAGCGCGTGGTCGGCGAGCGCCCCGGAAGCACCAGCCGCACCCGCACGCCGAAGGGTTCCACTTCGATCGCCAGCGATTGGGTGAAAGCATTCACCGCGGCCTTGCTGGCCGAGTACACGCCCACCAACGGCAGCGCCTTCAGGGTCACCGAGGAGGTCACGTTGACGATCACCCCGGCACCGCGCTCACGCAGCTGCGGCAGCACCGCCTGGGTCATCGCCAGCGTGCCCAGGGTGTTGGTTTCAAACAGCGCGCGGGCGGTGTCCATCGGCGTCAGCTCCACCGGCACCGGCGCCCCGAAGCCCGCATTGTTCACCAGCGCGTCGAGTGGCCCGGCCTGCTCAATGGCGCGTGCGATGCTGTCTGCATCGGTGATATCCAGTGCCAACACGCGCAGGCGATCGGACGCAGGCAGCAGCCCCGCGTCGGGAGTGCGCATGGTGGCTACCACATCCCAGCCGCGTGCCAGGAACAGGCGGGCGGTTTCCAGCCCGAAGCCGGAGGAACAGCCGGTAATCATCACAGTCGACATCAGCAAACCTCTACGTGGGAACGGACGTCCATGGTCGGCCCCGCCGGCGGGACGCGCTACACTCCAGCGTCCACATTTCCTCTCTGATCGTCCTGCCATGTCCGATCCCCTGTCCGAGGTTGTCGCCCTGCTGCAGCCTGCTGCGCGGTTCTCCAAACTGGTGGAGGGGGCGGGTGAATGGTGCGTCCGGCGCGATATCCCGGGCGAGCCGTTCTACGCCGCCGTGTTGGAAGGCGGCTGCCAGCTGATGATCGACGGCGGCGCGCCCATCACGCTGCAGGCCGGCGACTTCGTGCTGATACCGGCCGTGCACGCGCTGGTGACCGCCAGCCTGGATGCGCCGCCGGACCTGCCCGGTACGCTGCCCACGCGCCTCGGCGAGGACCATTTCCGCATCGGCCGCCAGCACGGTCCGGTGGACCTGCGCATGCAGGTCGGCCACTGCCAGTTCGGGTCGCCGGATGCGGCGCTGCTGGTGGCGCTGCTGCCCGCCCTGGTGCACGTGCGCGGGGAAGCACGGCTGACCGCGTTGGTGCAGATGGTGGGCGAAGAAGCGCGCTCGCGGCGGCCGGCGCGCGAAGTGGTGCTGGAACGCCTGCTGGACGTGCTGCTGATCGAGGCGTTGCGCAGCCGCGTGGCGCCTGCCGAAGGCGCGGGTCTGGTGAGGGGATTGGCTGATGAGCGCCTGGCTGCCGTGCTGCGTGCGATGCATGCGCGGCCACAACACGGATGGACCGTGGTGAAACTTGCAGACCAAGCCGCGCTGTCGCGCTCGGCGTTCGCGGCACGGTTCACCAAGGTGGTCGGCGTGGCCCCGATGGAGTACCTGCTGACCTGGCGCATGGCGCTGGCCAAGCGCCTGCTGCGCGCACGCGAACTCAGCCTGGAACAGGTAGCCGAACGCGTGGGCTATTCGGGCGCGGTGACGTTCAGCGTGGCTTTCGCGCGGCAGATGGGAATGTCGCCGACGCGGTATGCGCGTGCCGGGGCAGCAGGCGCGGCCTAGCGAATGGACGGCAGCCGGCAAGCCTTGAAAGAGCGGCGGACGTGCAGAATCAACATAACCCCTTTGAAGCACGGGCATAGCGAGAGCCGAAAGAACGTGGGTCCGCTTCCGTTGGAACCTGACGGCACGCTGCTGGACAACGCGCCGGTAGCGCCGCCCTGACACGCGATGGTTCGCGGGCCCGCGTGCGCTGCTGATGACGCCTACGCCCTGCGCTTGGTGACGGAGTCCTCCCAAGCCGGGCAGCTTTTGAAGATCGGCCCATGTACTCGCGCCCCTGCGGCTGTTGGTATGTAGGTGCTGGCGACGTAGAAGCGTCAGTCGGGATTGGCATCCTGTTCGGCAAGTTCAACTTTGGCTCTGTTTTGCCCTCTGGGCACGGCGGAGAATGCACTGCATCGCGTGCCGGTTTCATGGTGGGCGATGTGAGGGGATCCCTGATCCGCCGGCCATTTTTTGAACTTGCCCCGGTATGCCAACCCGCATCGCCCGCCACCTCGCGCGTCCGCGCAGGTGGCCATACGCCTTGGGAAGGATGACCGATGGAATCGCAGAATCCGCTTAGTGCCAAACGCCTGCACGCCCTGATCGGCGACAAGATCCACGAGTTTCCGCCGTACTTCATAGAGCGCTTGGAAAGGAAGCTGGAGGAGTTCGAAGCCTCCCGCGAAAGTTCGTCAGGCGTGGTGCATCTGCACCTGGTGCCCGACGTATCCGACGACGCACCGATGCTCGGCGTCGACAGCTACGCCGACCTCAAACGCCACAGCAAAGTGGCCGTGCCCATCGCCACGCTGCAGGGCATCGGCGCGATCCTTGAGATCCTGCATTCGGTGCAGGTCGGCAGGCAGGACGGCGGTACGCATGCCGTGCTGAGCGACCACCTGGTGGAAGGCCTGATCACCTCCGGCCGCGCCTTGGTGAAGTCATCCATCGAATCCATGTGGAGTGCGACATGAGTGATATCGAGTTCAAGATCCTGCCGATCAACAGCGCTGCCGCACGCGCCGCCGAGCGCGCCGAGTATCTGGACGTCCGGATGCGGATGGAGGGCTGCGACGAATCCAGCATCGGGCGCGCCCTGCTGTTGGTTGCAGAACTGGACGGCATGTCGCGCATTGCGCAGGCGTGCGGCCTGAGCGTGGAAACCCTGCGCCGCCAGTTGAACGGCACCCGCCCGCTGTACCTGGAAACCGTGCTGGGCGTGATGCGCGCGATGAAGCTGCAGCTCCGGGTGGAAGATCGCGTTCCCGCTGATTGATCTCAGTGGAAGTGAGGTGCACCGGCTGGCTGACGACCGCCCCCGGTGGATGAAGACCGTCCTTGGTGGGTGACGACCGTCCTTGGTGGGTGACGACCGTTGGTCGTCACGCCCCTGCCCGGCCGATCTACCGGCAACACGCCTCGGGGTAAAGCTCACCGAGGCGATGCGCTTTCGCTGATCATCCCGGGGTCTGAATCCCCCTCTTTTAGTCATACCCATTCAGTTGCCAAAAGGCGGCGGCGTCCTCGCCTGTGACCCATGCGTAGCTCCAGGACTCCCTGCCTCCCGGAGCATTCGTCTGCGCAATGCCGATGGCTGGGCGCCGCACGGACAGCGCTTCGCGGTTTCAGGCGTGGCTGAAACGGCCGTTCACTACGTCCAGCAGATGGTCCACCGCGCCGGGCCGGCGGTTGCCCTGCACGAACCCGGACCAGTCTGCGCGGGCGATGGAGCCCAGCACGATGCTGTCCACTTCGAACTTCTTCAGCGGCCAATGGCGAAACAGGCGCTTGCCGGTCACGCCCTTGGCGATCTCGGCAATGCCGGTGTGCAGGCCAGCCTGGCGCACGCGCCCGTAAGCCTGTGCCACGCCCTCGCCGGGGCCTTCCAGATACTGAAGAAACCTGCCGCCATCGAAGAGCAGCACGCCACTCACATCAGCGGCACGGTTGAACGCCTCGGCATCGGAAACCAGCGCCTGAAGGTCCTGCGGGTCGATGCGCTTGCTGACCCGGCTTGTGTACACCACAGCTTCCAAGGACATGAAACCTCCTTGCGCTTCTGCGCGAACTAAGCAAGGAGAAACCTTATCAGCTGAATTCGTTCATAGTTTTGACGGAAGCTGAATAGGGGGCGCGCAGGCGTCGGATAGGTGCAGAATCAAGCTTTCCCACCGGGCTGGGCGCATGAAGATGCCACGATTACCTGCCACCCAGATGGAGCCGGCTTCGGATGGCACGTCGCCTGAGCTTTTCGCTGCTTTGCGCGAGTTGTTGCTTGCCTATCGAAGCGAGCTTTCGGTTATGCACGATGAGGATGGGCATTTCTACGCCAACTGTAGAAAGCTTGATACGAAGGGCAAGGCTCAGTTCTTCGGGGCGATTAAGGTATCGGGTCGCAAGCGTTCGTTTCACTTCATGCCGGTGTATGACTTTCCCGAACTGCTTTGCGACCTCAGTCCAGCCTTGAAAAAGCAAATGCAGGGAAAGTCGTGCTTCAGTTTCACTTCTTCGGATCCGGCTGTGCTGGAAGAACTGCAGCACCTTGTCCAACAGGGCGCTTCCCGCTACAAAGCAGTCGGTAAGCTTTGAGGCCGCCGTGCCCATGGTCAATGCTTCGGTCGCGTCCGCGCAGCGGGGTTCACTGCTACTTGATCTTCAGCGCCGGCAGAAGAGGATCAACATCAACCAGCTCCAGAGACTTGACCATGTGCAGCGTCCCGTTCTTGTACTTGAGGAAATGGGGACTCTTCACGTGCTGTTCGTATGCCTGCCGGCTCGCATATATTTCAAGAATCGTCAGTCTGGTCGGGTCCTTCTTGTCGAAGACGGCGTACAACGAAAGCACGCCTGGCTCGAGCTCCATCGAGGCGCGAACCTCTTCAGCCAGGGCGTCTCGATAGGCGGGCAAATGGTCCGCGTTTACGGTGATCTTTGACAGCCTTGTCATCTGCAACTCCTCAGCTCCAACACTGAAGGAGCATCCAGCCATGCCGATCAAGGTTCCAATGAGTATCTTTTTCAATCAAGCCTCCGATGTGCGCGCGCCAGTCGGCGCAGAGTTTTCCGGAGCATCATTCCTGCCGATCCTCGAGCTGGCGCTGAATACTAACGCGGACACGTTCGGCAGCCTCCACGCTGAAGCGCGCTTCGAGAACATCGGCCAGGCTGGACAGCTGCTCAGGGCGCACGCCTATGTTCATGCTGATTCCTATGTGAGACTGCAACTGGGGTTCCACCCCGGACATGGCAGCCAGCATGCTGACCGTGGCCAGCTCGCGGCTCTGCCAATCCAGGTTGTCGCGCTCGAAGATGTCGCCAAAGAGATGCGTACGCAGATACTCATTTGCCTGCGGTGCGAAATCGAACAATGGCCCTGAGACCGGACCACCAGCCAGCCTGGTCTGGTTCGCGGTGCCTGCAGCGAGCAACGCGTCGCCCTTGGGAATCGGCTTGCCGGGCTCGTGCCCGGCTTCATCCTGGATGCCCCTCTGCCTGCGCGCCTCCGCCACCTTCATCAGTTCGCTCAATGCGTTCAGGCTCCGCGGAAAGCCCGCATAGGCGTAAACCTGCACGAGGATCTCTCGTGCTTCGGCCAGACTCAGTCCCGCGTCCAAACCTTGATTCAGCGCGCCCCGAAGGATATCCATGTTGCCAGCCGCTGCTGAGGCGCTGATCGGGATAATGGCTTGCTGGCGGGTGTCCAGTTCGGTGGTAGAACCCCCGTTTGATTTGACGTTCATAGCTGCTCCTTCGTATGCGAAAGCCATCTGTCCCGGACCGGAGGCAAGCATCGCCGCACCCATCAGGCAGGCGAAACGACTGGACCGCCGTTTCCAATCAATCGCCTTGGTACTGGGCATCGGTCACCTTCTCCAACCAGTTCACGTTCTGACCCTCGCGCACGCCGGTTACGGCAAGGTGCGTCATAGCGGTACCGGGGGCAGCTCCATGCCAGTGCTTCACCCTTGGCGGGCACCACACTACATCCCCGGGACGAACGACCTGAACGGACTTACCCCACTCCTGCACGCGCCCAACGCCAGAGGTGACCACCAGACGCTGGCCCGCGGGGTGGGTGTGCCACGCTGATCGTGCACCCGGCTCAAACGTCACCAGCCCGCCGGAGGCGGTGATACCAGCGTCCGCGGGCCAGAGCGGGTCGATGCGAACTCTGCCGGTGAAGTACTCCGCAGGACCATTCATCGAAGCCTGATTCCCGGCAGCGGTGATCTGCTGTTCGGGCGCCGCAGCGTGGGCCTCGTGGGGAAGACCAAGCAGCGCCCAGACAGAGAGGGCCAAGAGCCCGCGAAACGCGGATCGAACCAACATGTCAGGCGCCTCCCTCGGAGCGTGCCGGTGCGACAGCTGCGGGAGGTCCGGCCAGGTACTGCGCTTCGCTCACATGCTCCAGCCAGTCAACGTTCCTGCCATCCAAGGCCTCTTGGACTGCGATATGCGTCATGGCGGTGGTGGGCGATGCACCGTGCCAGTGTTTGTGACCCGGCCGGCACCAGATCACGTCACCCGCGCGGATCTCCACGATCGGGCCGCCTTCGCACTGTGTCCAACCGAAGCCGGCAGTAACGATAAGCGTCTGCCCCAACGGATGGGTGTGCCACGCAGTGCGCGCACCCGGCTCGAAGGTGACCGCGGCGCAGGATACCCTCGATGGCGCAGGGGCAGCATTGAGTGGGTCGATGCGGACGGTGCCGGTAAACCATTCCGCCGCCCCCTTGATGGATGCTTGCGTACCAACGCGTTTGATTTCCATGTGGCTCACCTCGTTGTGGTGTCAAGGGTATGCAGCCAATCGCTAGTCGGACTCGATGCGCGCCGCAACGGGGCCTTCCGTGCGAAGGGGCTGCAGTCCTCCTTCGATGCGACCCAGTCGGATCAGACCCTTCGAGTATCCAAAGGGCTTGTGGAAAATGGCCAGGTTTCCCCACGGCGCATAGAAGGCGATATCGCCTGCCATCGGTGTGATTCCCTCCGGCTCGCCCACCACGCTGAGACGGCGGGGAAGCTGCGCGATCTTTTCAGTCGCGGCGTGGTCCTCAAGCTGCAGCGTCAAGGGCAACTGGGCCGCGAACTCGCGTCCGGGGATACTGTCTTCCAAGGTGGCCGACAGCGTCTGATCATTGATGATCAGTCGAATCTTCATGGAATGGATCTCCGGATTGGGCCGTACTTTCATGGGCGCGATGGGGGGATGTTTGTGCTCGGCAGAGCATGCCGACACCGCTCCGAGTGCAAGAGAAAGGCACAGCAGCGGCGCTGCGGTCGACGACAGGCGCCCCATCAGCCCCGGGCCTCTGCGGCGACCGCCGGCCCGGACGGGGCCGCGGCGGCGGCCGCCGTGACATAGGCGAGCAGCGCGGCAATCAGCAGCAGGCCTGCACTGGCCAGGAACGTACTGGCAAAGCCGACGCTGTCTAACAGCAGTCCGCCGACGGTAGATCCCAGCGCGATGGAGCACTGCACCACCGCCACCATCAGCCCCCCGCCGGCTTCTGCGTTGTCAGTGAACGTGCGGGCCAGCCAGCTCCACCAGCCCACTGGCGCTGCCGTTGCCAGCAGGCCCCATGCCGAGAGAAGCGCGGCGGTCGGCCAAAGCTGGGGCCCCAATGCAACCAAGGCCACAGCAATGAGCGCCATCAAGGCTGGAATGATCACAAGCGTTCGGTAAAGCCCACGCCTGATGAACGCGCCAATGACGAGCGTGCCCACGAAGCCGCTTACGCCGATGGCCAGCAGCACCAGTGGTACAGCAGACGTTCCCGCACTGGTCACCCGCTCCAGGAACGGCCGCACGTAGGTGAACAATGCAAATTGCCCCATGAAGAAGGCACCGCAGGCAAGCATGCCAATTGCCACCAAACGCCGCCGGAACAGCGCGACCAGGCCGCCTTGTGACTGCCCGCTCTCCGCGGGCATGGAGGGCAGACAAATCCACTGCCATGCGAGGGCTATGGCAGCCACCGGCAAAAGGCACAGGAAAGCACCGCGCCAGCCGATCATGCCGCCCAGGTAGCTGCCTAAAGGCGCCGCAACTACCGTTGCAAGCGCGTTGCCGCTGTTGAATATCGCCAAGGCGCGCGGGACTTTTGCAGCAGGCACCAGCCGCATGGCCGTTGCGGCAGACAGTGACCAGAACCCACCGATCACCACGCCAATCAGCGCGCGCCCTGTCATGTAGACCGGATAGTTGGGAGCCAGGGCCACCACCACACCCGACACCGCCATCAACGCGGTGAGGATCAGCAGCGACGTTCGTCGGTTCATGTTGCCCGCCAACCGGGAGATTGACAGGCTGGTCAGCACCGCAAAGGCACCTGATATGGCAATGCCGTACCCGGCAAGACCTTCGGTCACGCCCAGATCTTCCGCCAGGGGAGTAAGCAGGCTCACCGGCATGAATTCAGACGCGATCAACGCGAAGACGCACAACGTCATCGCGAGCACGCCGCCCCAATTGGCGCGACCTGCAGTGGCGTCGTTGCGGCTCATTTCGAGGCAAGACCGCGCTGGAAAAACGTCGTCAGTTTTTCCAGGGGAATCAGGTTGGTACGGTCATACAGGTCCACGTGCCCCGCACCTTTCACCCAGTAGAGCTCCTTCGGCTGGCCCGCCCTTTGGTATGCGTCTTCGCTGAACTCGCGGGAATGCGCGGCGTCGCCGGAGACGAACAGCATCGGCCGGGGCGAGATGGTCTGGATGTCATTGAAGGGATAGAAGTTCATGAATTTGACCAGGCTGCTGAAGAGCGGCTGGGTCGTCAGCTCTGCCGTATCGCCCTTGGGCGTGTAGGCGCCGCGCGGGGTACGGTAGAAGTCGAAGAACTCGCGTTGGATGGCAGGGGTGTCAGCATCGAGTTTGTTCACTGTGCCCGGCACGTACACAGCCGCCCCGCCCTTGAACTCGGCCAGGCGCTGGTCGGTTGCGGACTGGATCACCGCCTTGCGCTGCTCCAGCGATTGCCCGTTGTTCAGCCCCTGCCGTGCCGCCGCTCCCATGTCGTACATGCTCACCGTGGCAATGGCCTTGATGCGCGGGTCGATCTTGGCCGCGCTGATCACAAAGCTGCCGCTACCGCAGATACCCAGGCCGCCAATCCGATCCGGGTTCACGAAGGACTGCGTGCTCAGGAAGTCCACGGCCGCACTGATGTCGTCCGAATAGATTTCCGGAGCAACCAGGTGCCGCGGAGCACCGCCGCTTTCTCCCCAGAAGGAAAGATCGATCGCCAGCGTAACGAAGCCCTGCTCGGCCAGCTTCTGCGCATAGAGTTGCGAGCTCTGTTCCTTCACCGCGCCCATCGGGTGGCCGACCACCACGGCGGGGGCGCGGCTGCCGCGAGGCAGGCCCTGAGGGCGGTACATCGTGCCTACCACTTCCATCTGGTACTGGTTGCGGAAACTGACGCGCTCACCCGTGACCGTGGGGCTACGGTAGAAGTTGTCCGCCCCGGCGGGACGGGTTGGCACCGGCGCGACAGCGGCCAACGCGGAAAGCGGGAGGAGGTGGCTGGCAAGCAGCGCCAGCAGCAACGTGGTGGGTTTCATGCGCGTGCGGCCTCGGTGGGGACTCAGGTCGCCAAGATAGGCCCCGGCCGCTACTGCGATAAGCCGGCTGAAAGTTGATGCATTGATGAGTTGAGCTCACAATTGCCTCATGAGCACCGTGAAGACCAATGACCTCCAAGCCTTTTTGGTGGTGGCACAGGAGCAGAGCTTCACCAAAGCGGCGGTTCGCCTCGGGGTGACGCCCTCCGCGCTCAGCCATTCGATGCGGTTGCTGGAAGAGCGCCTGGGCATCCGCCTGCTGGCGCGGACCACCCGCAACGTCTCCCCTACCGAGGCGGGTGAGCGCCTGATGCGCTCCATCGCACCGCACTTCGAGGCCATCGGTGCCAGCGTGGAGGCACTGGGAGACCTGCGGGACCGTCCGGCTGGAACCCTGCGGATCTCCTGCACGGACGATTCCATGGAGACCATCATCCGCCCGCGGCTTGCCGGATTCCTGGCCGAGTACCCGGATATAACGCTTGAGTTCTACGTGGATTACGGCTTTACCAATGTGGTGGAGCAGCGCTTCGACGCCGGCATCCGGCTAGGCGAGGCGCTCAGCAAGGACATGATCGCGGTCAGGGTTGGCCCCGATTGGCGCTTGGTCGTGGTGGGATCGCCCGATTACTTCGAGAAGCATCCCAAGCCCAGGAAGCCGGCCGACATCACCCGACACCGCTGCGTGCACATCCGGCATCGCCCAAACGGCGCCATTTATGCCTGGGAGTTCGAAGAAAAGGGCAAGGAATTCACCGTACGTGGCGACGGACCGTTGGTCTACAACAGCATGACCCACGTAATCAATGCCGCATTGGATGGACTGGGCTTGGCCTATGCGCCGGAACCGATGGTAGCCGAGCACATTGCACAGGGCAGGTTGGTGGCTGTGCTGGACAAGTGGTGCGTCCCCTTCCCCGGCTACCACCTTTACTACCCTAACCGCCGGCAGCCGTCGCCCGCGTTCACGGCACTGGTAGCTTGGCTGAAGCTGGATGTGTGATGTGCAGGTCGATGCGGGGTGCAGCCTTGGTACCCTCCTGCGGGCGCGCAACATCGCCAATGACGTCGACGAAAACGATGTCAATCATCAAGCAGAGTCCGGGGATGGCGAACAACGCAAAAAAGCCCCCGTTTCCGGAGGCTTTTTCAACTTGATCATGGTGGGCGGTACAAGGTTCGAACTTGTGACCCTTGCCGTGTGAAGGCAATGCTCTACCGCTGAGCTAACCGCCCGATGCTGCTGAGCCGCTCATTATAGGGGCTTTCCCGAGAGCGTCAATACTTTTCAGATCACTTCTTCACATCGTCTGGGTCGGCTTTTCCGACGTGGTCAGGCCGGCCAGCAGCGTCTCGATCTTGTGCCGTACCGCCTCGCCTTCCTGCCCATCCGCCAGCTGCACGCCGATGCCCGAAGGCCGGTTGCCCTGCGCGCCGGCCGGGGTCACCCAGATCACCTTGCCGGCAACCGGCAGGCGCTCGCTGGAATCGGGCAGGGTCAGCAGCAGGAACACCTCGTCGCCGAGGAAATACCGCTTCGGCGTGGGCACGAACACCCCGCCATTCTTCACGAACGGCATGTAGGCGCCGTAAAGCGCGGCCTTGTCCTTTACGGCAAGGGACAGGATGCCCTGTCGGGCGTTGGTGGCGCTCATCGATTACCCCTTGGGTGCTGCCGTTCGTTGACCTTGTTCCAGGCCAGCAACAGTTCTACCACGGCCAGGTCCGCGCGCACGGTGGTGCGCAGCAGGTCGCGGGTCCGGTTGGCAGCGTCGAACCAGGCTGCCAGCTTGTTCAAACGTTCCGGCGCGGTCAAGCCATCGCTGCTGGCCATCGCCAGCGCCAAGTCGGCGGCAAAGCGCAGCCGCAGCGCGGCGTCTTCGTCGCCGGTCCATTTCTGTGCCAGCGCCACGGCGCCAGTGCGTCCGGCAGCCAGCGATTCCAGGTCCTTGGTGACCTCGCGGCGCAGCTCCAGGCCTTCTTCGCGCAGCCAGGAATCGGCCAGTCCGGGATGGCCGCGCGCGGCGTCCAGCGCCTCGATTGCATCGTCCTCGCGATGGCCCTGCTGCTGCAGCCACGCCAGTGCTTCTTCGCGTGGCGGCAGCCTGAATTCCAGCCGCTGGCAGCGGCTGCGCACGGTCTGCGGCAGGCGCGCCGGGTCGCTGCTCACCAGCCACAGGTAGCGGCCGGGCTGCGGTTCTTCCAGCGTCTTCAGCAGCGCATTGCAGGCCGCGCGGTTGATCGCATCGGCCGGGTCCACGATCACCACCTGGGCGATGCCGTACTGCGGGGTCAGCGAGAGCTTCTGGCCGATCTCGCGCACCTGCTCGATGACGATCTCGGTGCGCAGCTTGTCGCCGCTCTTGTTCGGGATGAAGCTGATGATCTGCAGGTCTGGATGCGTGCCGGCTGCTATCAGCTGGCGCGCGCGGTCGGCCTGCGGGCCACCGCCCTGGGTGAGCACGTGTTCGGCCAGTGCATCGGCCACGGCGCGCTGGCCCAGCCCGGCCGGCCCGCAGATCAGCAGGCCGTGGCCCAGCCGGCCCGCATCCAGCGCGGCAATCATCTGGTCATAGGCGCGCCGCTGCCACGGTGAAAATGCCGCCTTTCCGGTCGCGCTCATGCGCCCTCCCCGTTCTGCAGGAACTGCTCCACGCGGGCCACTACATCAGCCGCTACGCGCTGCTGCAGCTGGCTGGCATCGACCAGCGCGAAGCGCTGCGGGTCCTGCTGCGCACGTTCGCGGAATACCGCGCGCACGCGCTGGAAGAAATCCTCCTGTTCGCTTTCGATGCGGTCCGGCCACAGGTCACGGCCGTTGGCGCGCGCGCGGCCGGTTTCCACGTCCACGTCCAATAGCAGGGTCAGGCCCGGCAGCAGGCCGACCACGCGGCGTTCCAGGTCGGCGATCCACGCGGCGTCCAGCCCGCGCCCGCCGCCCTGGTAGGCATAACTGGAATCGGTGAAGCGATCGGTCAGCACGAAGGCGCCACGGCGCAGTGCCGGCTGGATCATCTGGCGCACGTGCTGGGCGCGTGCGGCGAACACCAGCAGCAGTTCGGCTTCGGCGCCCAGCGGTTCGGCGGCGATCGCTTCATCGGGCTTCAGCACCAGCGCGCGGATGCGTTCGGCCAGCGGCGTGCCCCCCGGTTCGCGGGTCAGCACGACCTCGTGGCCATGCGCGCGCAGGCAGGCATGGATGGCATTGATGGCGGTGGTCTTGCCCGCGCCTTCGCCGCCTTCCAGGCTGATCAGGCGCGGGTGGCGCAGCAGCGCGGCACTCATTGCGCTTGGTTCTCCTTGATGCGGTTCTGGCGCAGCTGCTGCAGGTAACGCGCCACGGCGACGTTGTGCTCTGCATAGCTGGCTGAAAAAACGTGCGCGCCACTGCCATCGCCGACGGCGACGAAGTACAGGGCGTCACCGGGTGCGGGCTGCGCGGCGGCATTCAGCGCATCGCGGCTGGGCATGGCGATGGGCGTGGGGGTAAGCCCGGCGCGGGTGTAGGTGTTGTACGGCGTATCGGTGGTCAGGTGCACGCGGCGGATGTTGCCGTCGTAGGCCGGGCCGATGCCATAGATCACGGTCGGATCGGTCTGCAGGCGCATGCCCATCTTCAGGCGGCGTACGAACACGCCGGCAATCTGCGGGCGCTCGCTGGCCAGCGCGGTCTCTTTTTCGATGATGGACGCCAGCGTCAGCAGCTCGTACGGCGAGTTGATCGGCAGGCCGTCGGCGCGCGAATCCCAGGCGTCGGCGAGGGCCTTTTCCATCGCCTCATGGGCCCGCTTGAGCACGTCCACGTCGGTGTCGCCACGCTGGTAAACGTAGGTTTCCGGCAGGAAGCGGCCTTCGGGATGCTGGCCGCCGAAGCCGAGGCGCTGCATCAGCGCGGCGTCATCCAGTTCGTCGGTGGTGTGTACCAGCGGCTCGGCACGCTTGAGTGCGGCGCGCACCTGGCGGATGTTCCAGCCTTCGATGAGGGTGACGCGGTGCTGCAGCACGCGGCCTTGGCGCATGCGCGTCAGCAGCTCGCGCGGGGTCAGCGTGGCATCCAGCGCGTACTCGCCGACTTTCAGCTTGCCGGCGGCGTCCATCTGGCGGGCAAGCAGCTGCCATTGCGCGTCCTGGCCTTCGTCCACGCCGGCGGCGCGCAGCTTGCCGAGCACCGTGTTGAAGCCATCACCGCTGGCGATGACGATGCTCTCCTGGTCGGGACTCAGCGGGCGGTCGGCGAACTGGCCCTGCTGATGGAAGAACCATGCGCCGGCGCCTACGGCGATTGCACCGAGCAGCACCAGGATGATCACCACCATCAGACATCCGCGCTTGGCTGCCGCCATGGAGTACCTCGAAGAATTATTCAGGTGTGCAGGATACCGCGAACGTGTAGCGCCGAGCCGTGCTCGGCGGGCGCGGAGGTGGGGGAACAGCGTGACGACCAACGGTCGTCACCCACCAGGGCAACAGCAGGAGCAGACGGCCAGCGGCCGTCACTACCGACGGCGGCCGTCACTACCGGGTCAGCCTTGCTGGCCCAGGGCCCGCATCAGGCCGCGGGCTTTGGCGCGGGTTTCGTCCAGTTCCTTGTCCGGGTCCGAATCGACCACGATGCCGGCGCCGGTGCGGAAGCTGACTTCGTTGCCCGCTACTTCGGCAGTGCGGATCAGGATGTTCAGGTCCAGGTCGCCGTCGCGGTTCAGCCAGCCGAAGGCGCCGGTGTAGGCGCCGCGCGGCACCTGCTCCAGTTCGCTGATGATCTGCATGCAGCGCACCTTCGGGCAGCCGGTGATGGTGCCGCCGGGGAACGTCGCGGCGATCACCTGACCGGGGGTGACGTCATCGCGCAGGGTGCCGCTGACATTGCTGACGATGTGGTGCACGTGGGCATAGCTTTCCACGGTCATCAGTTCGTCCACCACCACGCTGCCGGGCGTGCAGATGCGGCCCAGGTCGTTGCGCTCCAGGTCGATCAGCATCACGTGTTCGGCGCGTTCCTTCGGGTGGCCGACCAGTTCCTGGATGCGCGCGGCATCGTCGTCGCCATCGAAGCGCGGCCGGGTGCCGGCAATCGGCCGCGTCTGCGCGTGGCCGCCGTGCACCGACACCAGCCGTTCCGGCGATGAGCTCACCACGTGGCGGCCGTGGCCGGTGAACAGGCCGGCGAACGGTGCCGGGTTGGCGCGACGCAGCTGGGCATACAGGGCCTGCGGGCTCACCGCATCGGCAAAGTGCGCGCACCAGCGGCGCGACAGGTTCACCTGGAACACATCACCGGCCAGCAGGTAATCGATCACCCGCCGCACGCCGTCGGTGAAGCGCGCGGGTGCGTCTTCTTGCACGCGGATCGGCGGCTGCCAGCCCTGCCCTGCGGCCGGTACGCCAGCCGCGAGTTGCGCCTGCAGGGTGGCCAGCAGCGCCTGCTGGCCGGCTTCGGCCACCAGGTAGCTGCGCTGTTCCAGGTGGTCATGCAGCACGGCGGCGGGGCAGCGCAGGGCCAGCGCGGTGGGCTGGCCATCGGCGCGCGCCATCGGCGGCAGCACGGTCTCGATCTGGCTGGCTACTTCGTAGTCCAGCAGCAGCGCCCAGCCGCCCCGGAAGGGCAGCGAGGGGGCGTGCGCGGGTGGCAGGCGCTCGGCCTGCCAGGCGGCGTCCAGCAGGTCCAGGAAGGCGCCTGCGTGGGCCTGGCCGGTATGGTCGCGGACGATGCCATCGGCATCCAGCCGCAGGAACGCCTCGCCGGCCACCAGCAGCAGGTCCCAGCGGCCCTGTGCGGTGCCGGAAGCAGTCGATTCCATCAGCAGCGGGAAGCGCGCCGGGTCGGCCTGCTGCAGGGCGAGCAGGTCGGCGGGGGTGTCCAGGGGCTGGATCAGGATCGGATCGGGCATGTCGGCGCAGCGCCTGGAAGAGGGAATGTAGGGTGGCGGCAGCGGACGGCGGGCAACGGACCGCGGTAGCGCCGAGCCATGCTCGGCGAGCGCAGCGGCAAGCGCGATCGCAACAGCCGCCGAGCATGGCCGGCGCTACCAGGACTACGCGACGGGGTCGGCCCGGGGTGTCGAGCAAGCTCGACACTACGCGGTAGCGGCCGGCAACGGCGTCAGACGCGCTTGAACACCAGCGTGCCGTTGGTGCCGCCGAAGCCGAAGCCGTTGGACATCACCACGTCCACCTTGGCCTGGCGTGCTTCGTTGGGCACGTAGTCCAAATCGCAACCTTCGCCCGGCTGGTGCAGGTTGATGGTCGGCGGAATCACGCCGTCCTGCAGCGCCAGCACGGAGAAGATCGCTTCCACGCCGCCCGCCGCACCCAGCAGGTGGCCGGTCATCGACTTGGTGGAACTGACCAGCATTTTGTAGGCGTGGTCGCCGAAGGCGGTCTTCATCGCCATCGTTTCGCCCAGGTCGCCCAGCGGCGTGGACGTGCCGTGCGCGTTGAGGTAACCGATCTGGTCCGGATTGACCCCGGCGTCCTTCATCGCCGCGACCATGCAGCGCGCAGCGCCTTCGCCGCTCTCTGCCGGTGCGGTCATGTGGTACGCATCGGAACTGGCACCGAAGCCGGCCAGCTCGCAGTAGATCTTCGCGCCGCGCGCCTTGGCGTGCTCGTACTCTTCCAGGATCAGGATGCCGGCACCGTCGCCCAGCACGAAGCCGTCGCGGTCCTTGTCCCACGGGCGCGAGGCAGCGGTGGGGTCATCGTTGCGGGTGGACATCGCCTTCATCGCACAGAAGCCGCCCAGCGCGGTCGGCGAGGAGCCACGTTCGGCGCCACCGGCGACCATCACGTCGGCATCGCCGTACTGGATCATGCGCATCGCCGTACCGATGGAATGGTTCGACGTGGCGCACGCGGACACCGCCGAGAACGACGGACCCTTCAGCCCGGCGATGATGCTCAGCTGGCCCGGCAGCATGTTGATGATGGTCTTGGGCACGTAGAACGGCGAGATCTTCTTCCCTTCGTGGAAGTCGATGGTCTGTTCTTCGATGCCCAGCAGGCCGCCGATGCCGGCGCCGACGATGGCGCCAATGCGCTCGGCATTGCCTTCGTTGATTTCAAGACCCGAATCGGCCAGCGCCATGAAGGACGCGCCCAGGCCGTAGTGGATGAAGGGGTCCATCTTCTTGGCGTCCTTGCCGGACACGCGGTACTTGCCGAACAGTTCGTTGTCGGCGGTGATGTCGAAATCCTTGACCTCACCTGCAATCTTTGTGGTGAAACGGTCCAGGTAGGCGTCGGCAACGTGGGTCAGCGGACCGATGCCCGAACGGCCTTCGGTGATGCCCTGCCAACTGCTGGCCAGGTCATTGCCCAGAGGCGAAACCATGCCCATGCCGGTAACGACGACGCGACGCTTCATTGCTCTCTCCTGACCCGAACGTGGTGCGGGTATGACGCGGGGTGGAACGTTATTGGATCCGCGCCCGTATGCAGCAGCGCAAATACACAGGGCCGCATGCGCGGCCCCATGGAGTGCCGTGCGCGGTTACGGTCAAAGCCGCCGCCGCGCACCAGCCGCCTTGCATCAGGCCTTGGTGTGCGACTTGATGTAGTCGATCGCCGCCTGCACGGTGGTGATCTTCTCGGCTTCTTCGTCCGGGATTTCGCACTCGAACTCTTCTTCCAGCGCCATCACCAGCTCGACGGTGTCCAGCGAGTCTGCGCCCAGGTCATCGACGAACGATGCGCTGGTGGTGACTTCTTCTTCCTTGACGCCAAGCTGTTCGACGACGATTTTCTTGACGCGTTCTTCGATGGTGCTCATGGGGTATTGCTCCAGATGGAGTAGTGGTTCAAAAAGACGCCATCGCAGACGATGGCCGTGGGATAGTGTAGTGGAAACCGGCGGCACCTTGCATGCAAGTAAAACGCCATCCAGATCAACCACTTGCGGCGCGCTCCGTGCGCCCCGTGCTTACGGCATGTACATCCCGCCGTTCACATGGAGTGTCTCTCCGGTGATGTAGTTGGCTGCCGGGCTGGCCAGGAAGGCCACCGCATGGGCGATGTCTTCCGGCGAGCCCAGGCGTTCCAGGGCGATGTTGTTGACCAGCGCAGCACGCGCTTCGTCAGGCAATGCCTTGGTCATGTCGGTGTCGATGAAGCCGGGCGCCACCACGTTCACGGTGACCCCGCGCGAGCCGATTTCCTTGGCCAGCGACTTGGAGAAGCCGATGATGCCGGCCTTGGCGGCGGCGTAGTTGGCCTGGCCGGCGTTGCCGGTCACCCCCACCACCGAGGCGATGTTGATGATGCGGCCCTTGCGCGCCTTCATCATGCCCCGCATGACCGCCTTGCTGGTGCGGAACACGCTGGTCAGGTTGGTGTCGATGATCGACGCCCAGTCCTCGTCCTTCATGCGCATCAGCAGGTTGTCGCGGGTGATGCCGGCGTTGTTGACCAGGATGCTGATCGGGCCGAATTCCTTGGCGATGTCGGCCAGCACGGTATCCAGCGCGGCAACGTCGGTGACGTTCAGCGCGCGGCCGTGGCCGCCCTGCGCGGCCAGCCGCTCGCCGATGGCGGCGGCACCGGAATCGGTGGTGGCGGTGCCGATGACCGTGGCGCCCTGGGCGGCCAGCAGGTCGGCGATGGCGGCACCGATACCGCGGCTTGCGCCGGTGACCAGTGCGATTTCACCCTGCAGGGGCTTGCTCATGATGCTGTCCTCGAATGGTGCGGTCGCCCGCGCGCGGCGCCATGCCGGGGGGCACGACGCAGGCGGGCAACGGGAAGGGGGTCAGGCCGACCATGCCTCGCGGGCGGCTTCGACGTCGCCCGGGGTGGCCAGCGAACGGCCGTCGATGGTCTTGTCGATGCGCTTGACCAGGCCGGTCAGCACCTTGCCCGGGCCGCATTCGGCGATACGGGTGATGCCACGCGCGGCCAGCGCCTGCACGCAGCCGGTCCACTGCACCGGCTGGTACAGCTGCTGCACCAGCGCGGCGGCGATGGCGTCCACGCCTTCGTGCACGGTGGCATCCACGTTCTGCACCACCGGCAGCTGCGGCGCCTGCCAGGACAGGCCGGCCATGGTTTCGGCCAGGCGGTTGGCGGCTTCGCGCATCAGCGGCGTATGCGAGGGAACGCTGACCGCCAGCTTCACCGCCTTGCGCACGCCCTTTTCAGCGAGCAGCGCCAGCGCGCGATCCACCGCAGCGGCGTCGCCCCCGATGACGATCTGGCCAGGCGAGTTGTAGTTGGCGGGCACCAGTACCTGGCTGCCGGCCGCTTCCTTGCACACCTCCAGCACCAGTGCATCTTCAGCGCCGAGCACGGCGGCCATCGCGCCCACGCCCGCCGGCGCGGCGTCCTGCATGAACTGGCCACGCAGGCGCACCAGGTGCGCACCGTCGTGCAGGCTCAGGGCGCCGGCGGCAACCAGCGCGGAGTACTCGCCCAGGCTGTGGCCGGACAGCAGCGACGGCTGCGCGCCGCCCAGTGCCTTCCAGGTACGCCACACGCCGATGCTGGCGGCCAGCAGGGTCGGCTGGGTGTATTCGGTGCGGTTGAGCATTTCCTCCGGGCCGCCCTGGGACAGCGCCCACAGGTCGACGCCGGCGCCATCGGATGCTTCCGTGAAGGCTTCACGCACCTGCGGGTGCAGCTCGGCCAGCTCGGCCAGCATGCCCACGGACTGCGAGCCCTGGCCGGGGAAAACGAAAGCAAGAGTGGAATCAGTCACGCGGTCATCCGCCTGGTTTGAATCGAAGCGGGCCATGATAAAGGCGATTGCCGCCTGCCGTCTGTACGTGCGCGTATGCAGGGAGAGCGGTAGTGACGGCCGCTGGCCGTCAATGCAGTCCGCGCGCGGTGCAGGATTGACGGCCAGCGGCCGTCACTACCCTGCGTCAGGTCAGCAGTTCCAGCAGGTCCAGCTGGCCATCGGCCAACCAGTCCACGCACACCACCAGCACCATCAGTACGCCCAGCGTGGTGGCGCCATGCACGATCAGGATGGCGTGGGCCAGCGCGCGCGCCGAACGCCCCAGGCCCAGGCTGGCCTTGGCGAAGCGCTGCAGCCGCCCGGTCACCGCATGCGCGTGCTCGCGCACCGGGGGCTGCGCGCCATCCATCGCGGCGGCCATCATCGCCTGCAGCTGCTGCGGGCGATCGGCGTAGTACTTCGCCACGCCATAGCCGAACATCAGCCAGTCGCGCGCCTGCGCCTGGTCCAGGTCCATCACCTCCAGCGGGTCTTCTTCGAAATCGATGAAGCCCACGCGCTGCCCGTCCCAGGTCAGGTTGCGCGGCAGCGGCTGGCCGAAATACGCACCGCGCGCATGCGCGGCCGCCATCGCCTGCATGGCGGCGGCCACCAGCACGTCGCGGCCGGCATCGTCGGCCTCGCGTAGGCAGGTATTGAAGGAACTGCCGTTGTCGCCCAGTACCAGCGCGGCATGCCCGCTGCCCAGCACCGAAGGCACGTTCACGCCCTGCGCCTGCAGCTCGCCCAGCCGGCGCGCTTCGGTCTGCCGGGCGGCATCACCCCCGCGGTGCGGCGGCGGGCGCAGTGCATCCAGGTGGAACCGGCGCGCGACGAAATTGAGCAGGCCCAGCGCGACCGCGCGGCTGCCTACGCCGTATTGCTTCAACCAGGCCCGCTGCCCTTCCAGGGTAATCGGTTCAACCATGGGGATCCTCCCTAACGCAGTACGGCCCCGAAGGGCCGTAACGACGTTTTCACGATGTCGTAACTGGCGCTATCAATAGCGCAGCAGTGCCGAACCCCAGGTGAAGCCGCCACCAAAGGCTTCCAGCAGCAGCAGCTGGCCACGTTCCACCCGGCCCGAGCGCACCGCATGGTCCAGCGCCAGTGGCACCGAAGCCGACGAGGTATTGCCGTGCTTGTCCACCGTCACCACCACCTGGTCCATGGACATGTCCAGGCGCTTGGCAGTGGCTTCGATGATGCGCAGGTTCGCCTGGTGCGGGATCAACCAGTCCAGGTCGGCCTTGCTCAGCGCATTGGCTTCCAGGGTCTCGTCGACCACCGAGTCCAGCGCCTTCACTGCGTACTTGAACACGTCGTTGCCCTTCATCAGGATCGCGCCGCGTGCCTGCTCGCCTTCGCCGAAACCGGCCGAGACACCGACCGGATTCCACAGCAGCTCTTTCTTGCTGCCGTCCGAATGCAGGTGGGTACTGAGGATGCCGGTCTCTTCGTCGGCCTTCAGCACGACCGCACCGGCACCGTCACCGAACAGCACGCAGGTGGTGCGGTCGTTCCAGTCGACGATGCGGGTGAGGGTTTCCGCCCCGATGACCAGCACATGCCGTGCATCACCGGAACGAATGAATTTATCGGCCACGCCCAGCGCGAACACGAAGCCGGAACAGGCCGCGTTGACGTCGAAGGCAGGGCAACCGGTCGCACCGAGCTTGGCCTGGATCAGGCACGCGGTGGACGGGAAAATCAGATCGGGCGTGGTGGTACCGACCACGATCATGTCCAGCTGGCTGGCATCGATGCCGGCCGCTTCCAGCGCCTTCACCGCAGCGTGGTAGCCGAGGTCGCTGGTGGTTTCCGTATCAGCGGCAATGTGCCGCTCTTTGATGCCGGTGCGCGAAACAATCCACTCGTCCGACGTCTCGACCATTTTTTCCAGGTCGGCGTTGGTCAGCACTTTTTCCGGCAAATAGCTACCGGTGCCCGCGATCCTCGAGTAGATCCGCTTGCTCATCGACATTCCTGTTGCGCGGGCGGCCGTTGCCGGTGCCCGGAGGGATACGGCAAAGGCCGCTGCCGGCACGGCAGCGGCCTTCACTCACATCAATCTTCTTCGACGGAAGAAGTCTTGGTCTGGATGACCTTCTTGCCGCGGTAGAAACCATCGGCAGTGATGTGGTGACGCAGATGCACTTCGCCCGTGGTCGGGTCGGTCGACAGCTGCTTTGCGCTCAGGGCGTCATGCGCACGGCGCATACCGCGGCGGGACGGGGTGACACGGGATTTCTGCACAGCCATGGGATTGCTCCAAACTCGGTTCGATGTTCTTCGTCGTTTCGTCGCACAGGACGCCAGCGCCCAGCACACTTTTCGCTTTCGCCGCAGCCGCCGACGATACCCGGCTGCATATTCGCTCGGTCAGGCCAGCCCGACCTTACTTTTTCTTCAACGCTGCCAACGCCGCAAACGGGTTGACCTTGTCGGTTTCTTCTTTGGTCGGGGCCCATTCCTGGTCCACCGCCTCGCCATCGGGCGAAAGGGGGACCACCGGGACCGCCAACACAAGTTCGTCTTCGACCAGCTCCAGCGGCACAAGCTGGCCATCTTCGGGCACCAGCAGGGCCTCGAAATCTTCCGGAAGGGACGATTCCTCGTCTTCCTCGCGGATCAGGCCGATCTTCTGCACCAGCTTCACCGGCAGCAGGAATCGCTGCAGGCTGCGCTGACAGATCAGCGGCAGCTCGGTATCGATGGTCAATTCCACATAGGATACCCGCAGGATGTCGTCGTGCGAGAATTCCAGCGCATACGTGCACTGGCCTTCAGCATCGGCAACAAGCCCTTGCAGGCGGGTGAATTGAGCCAGATCGACCTGGCCGTCGAAGCGCCTTCGCGCTGCGACCATCCGCCAAGCATCCAGCGTTTCGGGCACGTTCGCGGACATAAGCCGCTGAATGTTAAGGACCGCCGCGGCCGCTGTCAATTACCTGCAGCTTCAGGCTTGTGGCGGGCGTCAGCCAGGGGCCAGACTGGGTGGCCCAGAACCCTGATTCCACGCATGAATAGCCTGTTACTGGCCTCTACTTCGCCGTACCGCCGCGAGCTGCTGCAACGGCTGCGCCTGCCCTTCGACTGCGCACGCCCGCAGGTGGATGAAAGCTCCCTGCCCGGCGAGGCCCCGGCCGCGCTGGCGGTACGCCTGGCGGCAGCCAAGGCGGCCGAGGTCTCCCGTCGGCACCCGGGCGCCTGGGTGATCGGGTCGGACCAGGTGGCCGATCTGGCGGGCCAGCCGTTGGGTAAACCGGGCACGGTGGAAGCTGCCCGGGTCCAGCTGGCCAGGATGTCCGGGGCCGCCGTGCAGTTCCATACGGCGATCTGTCTCATGCGCGACGGAGAACGTCTGCAGGCAATGGATACCACCACGGTGCGCTTCCGCACGTTGACCGAGGCTGAGATTGCACGCTACGTGGATGCCGAACAGCCGCTGGACTGCGCCGGCAGCTTCAAGTGCGAGGGACTGGGCATCGCCCTGTTCGAGGCCATCGACAACCGCGACCCCACCGCCCTGGTGGGCCTGCCGCTGATCGCGCTGTGCGCGCTGCTGCGCCAGGCGGGATTTGCGGTGCCGTAGTGACGACCTTGGTCGTCACCTACGAAGCCGACGGATCGCGGCGGTGTGAGGTCTGCTGTTGTGGGTGACGACCGTTGGTCGTCACGCTCTTCGCCGAGGTCGGGAAAGGCCCCGTGACGACCAACGGTCGTCCCCCACCAGGTCGTCACCCACCAGGTCGTCACCCACCAGACCCAACGGTCGTCAGCGCGCGGGAACCACGAACGGCTGCTCCTGCCACAGCTCCACGCTGCCATCGTGGCCATGCAGGCGCAGGCCCAGCCAGTGCCGCCCCGGCGCCAGCTTGCGGGTGTCGATGTGGGCATCGAAGCCCACGTTGGGGTGCTGCGGATCAGTGGACTGCGGCCATGCCGAACGGATGTCGAAGGCCCGCCCGTACACCGCGTCGGTCACCGGCTGCCCGTCCAGCAGCACCTCCACGCGTGACAGCCCCACGCCGTCCTTGAAGGCCCAGCCCTTCACGTGCAGGTCCGCGGCGACGACATCCCCCGAGGACGGTGCATCCAGCCAGGCCATCGCCGGGGTCACGCACGCCCCCTCGTCGCGCTGCGCCGGCAGGCGGAACAGCAGGAAGCGCTGGAAGCCGTGGTCGTTGCTGACCACCCGCGGCGGCGGCAGCGGACCGACCTGCCCACAGATGGCGCGATAGCGGTCCAGCAGCTCGCGGTAACGCTGGTCGCTGGGCGACAGCACCAGCAGCATCGGGCCGTCACGCGTGCCATCGTGCAGCTGCCCCCACAGGCCCAGCTGCACGCTGCGCCCATGCTTGTCGTTGAGCGGATGCGACAGCACCGCGATATCCGCATCGCCGAGCTGGAAGCCCAGCTCCGCGCCGACCTTGAAGTTGCCGGCCAGCACCTTCGTGCCCTCCGGCATCCGTTGCAGTTCGTCGCGCACGGCATCGGCCAGCGGCTGCCAGCCGGCGAAATTGCGCGGGTAATACTTGTAACCGGCCAACTGCTCGCGCAGCTGCGGCGTGGACGCCATCAGGTAATAGCTGAAGGCCAAGGCCAGCCCCGCGCCCGCCGTCCACCATGCCGTGCGGCGCAGCCAGCGCGGCCAGCCATTGAGCACCACCGGCACCGCCACCAGCAGCGCCAGATAGCCCGGCAGCGGCCAATGGAAACTGATGCGTTCCACGTCGGTGAAGAATCCGAGCACGAAGATCGCCAGCGTCGACACGCCACCGACCAGCCCGAAGTAACGCCATTGCGCGCGTGCGCCGCCCCCGGCCCGCGTGCCGGCCACGGCCACTTTCCACATCGCCACGCACAGCAGCGGGGTGACCAGCATCGGCTGGATCACCAGGAACCACAGCCCGGTCCATTGGAAATCCCACGGATGGCGATCCACCACCTGGAACTTCAGCCCGGCCTCATGGTTGTCCGCATTCCAGGCCAGCAACGGCAGCCATGCCAGCACGCCGACCGCCAGCGCCACCCAGATGCGCGGATCGCGCAGCATCCGCCGCCCCTGCGGCATCAGCAGCAGGGCGATGAAGCCGACCGCGATCACGCCGATGAAACGGTAGTGACTGAGCGCGCCGATCAGCAGGCCCAGGGCCAGCCGCATCGCCGCCGCCGCATCGACCGTGTGCAGCAACCGCGCACCGGCGCCCAGGCACAGCACCGCGGCCAGCGCCATCGGCACGTCCGGCACCGCCAGCATGCCCAGCGTGGCCGACAGCGGCATCAACAGGGTCAGGCTGCCGGCCTGCCAGCCGGCCACGTTGCCGAACCAGCGCGTGGCGATGCGCGAGACCGCCCACGGCAGCCACGCCCCGATGGCCAGGAACGGCAGGCGCAGGGCCAACACATGCTGCCCACCGATCTCCACGCCCAGCCGTGCCAGCCATGCGGTAAGGCCCGGCAGGTCGGAGTAGGCGGCGGCCAGGTGCTGGCCTTCCTGCCAATAGAAGGCTTCGTCGACGAACAACGGAAGGCGTGCGGCCACGACCAGCTTCACCGCCGTGATCAGTGTCCATAGCCACAGAAATATCGTGCGCGCGCGTTGTTCGCCCTGCATTGCTCTATAGAATCGAAGGAAGACCGAGCCAGAGACGACGATGGATTCTTCGCCCCCCGTGCCCCGCATGCTAACCGATGAACTGCGTCAGGCCCTGCTTGACGCGCAACAACAGGTCAACGCCCTGGTGCTGGGCAAGTCCCACGAAGTGCGCCTCGCCTTCGTCGCCCTGCTGTCTGGCGGGCATCTGCTGATCGAAGACCTGCCCGGTTTGGGCAAGACCACCCTCGCCCATGCCTTGGCCTCCAGCCTGGGACTGGGCTTCCAACGGGTGCAGTTCACGTCCGACCTGCTGCCAGCCGACGTGCTCGGTGTGTCGATCCTGGACCCGGGCAGCCGCGAGTTCGCTTTCCATCCCGGGCCGGTGTTCACCCACGTGCTGCTGGCCGATGAAATCAACCGCGCCCCGCCGCGCACGCAGAGTGCGCTGCTGGAAGCGATGGCCGAACAACAGGTCACCCTGGACGGCCAGACCCACGCCCTGCCGGATCCGTTCTTCGTGATCGCCACGCAGAACCCGGTCGACCTGTCGGGCACCTTCCCGCTGCCGGATTCGCAGCTGGACCGCTTCCTGCTGCGGCTGGCGATGGGCTACCCCAACGTAGAGTCCGAACGCGAGCTGCTGCGTGGCGTGGACCGTCGCGACCTGATCGCGCGCGCCACCCCGAAGCTGGACGACCAGCAGGTGCGTGCACTGCGCGAAGCCGTGCTGCAGGTGCATGCCAGCGATGCGCTGATCGATTACGTGCAGGCACTGCTGACCCGCAGCCGCCAGCACGCCGGCGTGCGCGTTGGACTGTCACCGCGTGCCGGGCTGGCGCTGCTGCGTGCAGCGAAGGCGCATGCGCTGCTGCTGGGCCGCGCGCATGTCATTCCCGAAGACGTGCAGACCTTGTTCATCGGCGTGGCCGGGCACCGCCTTGTCGGCGAAGCCGAGTCGTCGGCCGGCGCGGCGTTGGCACGCGCGATCCTGCAGACGGTGCCGGTGGATTGAACGCGCCCGTGCCTACGCGCCGGCAGTGGCTGATGAACCTGGCGCGCCCGCGCCAGCCGGAAACCTTGCCGCAACGGCTGGACCGGCGCCGCATCTACGTGCTGCCCACCCGCTTCGGGCTGTTCGTGGCTGCGGTGCTGGCGGCGATGCTGCTCGGTGCGCTGAACTACAACAACAACCCGGCGCTGCTGCTGGCCCTGCTGTTGGCCGGCGCTGCGGTGGCCAGTGCGATCAGCGCGCACCTGACCCTGTCCGGGCTGAGCCTGGATGCGGTCAGCGCCGAACCGGTTGCAGCCGGCCAGCCGCTGCGCGTGCGCGTGGTGCTTTCCCAGCGCGAACAGCGTGGCCGCCCGGGCCTGCAGCTTGACCACGGCGATGCACGCAGCTGGACCGCAGTCCCCGCCGGCGGCCGGGTGGATGCCGAACTGGAGCTGCCCACGGCACAGCGCGGCTGGCTGGACCTGGACCGCATCCGCCTGTCCACCACGCAGCCGCTGGGACTGGTGCGCGCATGGTCGTGGTTCTGGCCGGACCAGCCGCTGCTGGTGTATCCCCACGCCGAAACCCAGGGCCCCGGGCTGCCCGAACAAGGCAGCGACCCGCTGCACAGCCGGATGGATGCGGCGGGCGAAGAACTGCACCAACTGCGCCCCTATCGCGCAGGCGACCCCCGCCGCAGCATCGCCTGGAAACACTCCGCACGGCGCGACACGCTGCTGGTGCGCGAATATGAAAAACCCGCCGGCATCGAGGTGATGCTGGACTGGCGCCAGCTGCACGGACTGGGCACCGAACAGCGCATCGCCCGGCTTGCGCGCTGGGTCGACCTGGCCGAGCGCGAGGGCCGCCGCTATACATTGAAGCTGCCCGGCCAGTCGCCGATCGGGCCCGCACAGGGCGCTTCGCACCACCACCTCTGCCTGCGCGCCCTGGCGCTGCTGCCGCATGACTGAGCCCGCCCCCTCCCTGCTCGACCGCCATGCACGTGGCTGGGCCCTGGCCAGCACCGCGCTGGCCCTGCTGCCATTGCTGCTGCAGCTGCCCAGCGTGCTCGCCGCCACCATCGCCGCTGTCGCGCTGTTGACCGCGCTGGTGTCGCGTCGCGGCCTGCTGCCGGTGCCCGTGCGGCTGTTGCTGGTGCTGGCGATGCTGGCGCTGATCTACGTGCAGATGGGCATCCGTCCCGGCCGCGATACCGGCTGCGCGCTGCTGGCGGCGATGCTGGCGATCAAGTCCAGCGAACTGCATACCCTGCGCGATGCGCGCAGCCTGCTCGGCTTCGCCCTGTTCGCCCCGTTCGCCGCTTTCCTGCTGGACCAGGGACCATTGACCACCCTGCTGGCCACCTTGGCCGGTGCCTGCGCACTGCTGTCCCTGCAGCGGCTGGCGCAGGTGGAAGGCCAGTCGGCGCCCCCCGCGCTGCGCGTGCAGGTGCGGGGCGTACTGCGCCTGCTGCTGATCGGCCTGCCGTTGGCGATGGCCACGTTCTGGCTGTTTCCGCGCCTGTCGCAGCCGCTGTGGGGGCTGCCGGACCGTGCGGTCAGCCGGCCGGGCCTGTCCGACAGCATGGAACCCGGCCAGTGGCTGGACCTGATGGCCGATGACACCCCGGCCCTGCGCGCGCAGTTCCAGGGGCCGGTGCCCGCAGCGGAACAGCGCTACTGGCGCGGCCCGGTGATGACCCATTTCGATGGCCGCACGTGGATCCGCGACCGCCGCAATGAAGAGCGCGCGCCGGTGCCGGTGCAGGCCGGTCCGCAGCGCTGGAACTACACCATCGACTACGAACCCACCGACCGCCGCCAGCTGGTGGCGCTGGACCTGCCCGGGAGCGCCCCGGCCGGCGCGCGGTTGACCGCCGATTACAGCCTGGTCAGCGATCGCCCCCTGGCTTCGCTGAGCCGCTGGACGCTGCAGTCGGCGCCGCCGCAGGTGTTCGCCGCATCGTTGTCGCCGTGGCAGCGCCAGCTGTCGCTGCAGTTGCCGGAAGGATTCAATCCGCGCACCGCCGCGCTCGCCCGCCAGTGGCGCGCCGAAGCCGGCAACGACGATGCCGCGCTGGTGCGCCGCAGCCTGGACTGGATCCGCGCCGAATTCGCCTATTCGCTGGACACCGAACTGCCCGGCCGCAACGCGGTGGACGAATTCCTGTTCGATCAGAAGGTGGGATTTTGTGAACACTTCAGCTCGGCATTCGTCGTGCTGATGCGCAATGCCGGAGTGCCGGCGCGCGTGGTCACCGGCTTTGCCGGTGGCGTGCGCAACCCAATCGGCGACTACTGGGTGGTGCGCCGAATGGATGCCCATGCCTGGGCCGAAGTGTGGCTTCCCGGACGCGGCTGGGTGCGCGTGGACCCCACCGCCGCGGTGGCCCCCGAACGCATCTACGACACGCTGGAAGACCGCCTGGGCACCGAAGCGGGCGGCATGCAGGGGGCCTGGCTGCAGACCGGACAGGCCGTGGACTGGCTGCGCAGGGGCTGGAACGAGATGGTGCTGTCCTTCGACGCCACCCGCCAGCAGCAGCTGCTGCGGCCGCTGGGCATGCCGGACCTGTCGCCGCCGCAGCTGATTTCCAGCCTGGTGGTGATTGCGCTGATGGCGCTGGGGGCGATGGCCTGGGTGCTGGCCCGCGGCGAACGCGAGCGCGACCCGCTGCTCCGTGCCTGGCACCGACTGGGCCGTCGATACGCGAAACAGGGCCTGGCGCGTGAACCGTCAGAGCCCGCGATGGAATGGGCACGCCGCGTTGACGCCCAACGGAGCGATCCTGCCTTGCTGGCGCTCAGCCAGCGTTTCGTCCACGCGCGCTACGCTGGCACTCATGTCGACCGCGCTTCATTATTGGCCGACCTGCGCAGGCATCGTCCGTCTTCCGGAGCCACACCATGAACATCAAGATTCTGCTTCCCCTGGCTGCCTCACTGGCGCTGGCGGCCTGCGCGACGGCACCGAAGCCGCTGCAGGGCCAGTTCGCCGCCGTGACCCCGCGCGATACCGTGGCGACCCAGCAGGTGGGCGCGCCGGTGCGTTGGGGCGGCCGCATCATCGAAACGCTGCCGGGCCAGGGCCAGACCTGCTTCCAGCTGCTGTCGCGCCCGCTCAACGCCAGTGGCCGCCCGACCACCAGTTCCACCGACGCCAGCGACGGCCGCTTCGTTGCCTGCCGCGCCGGTTTCTATGATCCGGCGGTGTTCGAAGAAGGCCGCGATGTGACCTTCATCGGCCGCGTGGACGGCTATGAGAACGTCAAGATCGGCGAGTACGACTATCGCCTGCCCAAGCTCGCCGCCGATGTGATCTATCTGTGGCCGGAACAGCGCCAGGTCGATGTGGTGCCCTACCCGTACGGTCCGTGGGGGCCAGGCCCGGGTCCGTGGGGCCCGTGGGGCTACGGCCGTTACGGCTGGTGGTGACCGCTGCCTGGGCTGTAATGAAAAAGCCGCCTTCGGGCGGCTTTTTTGTTGCGCGCGGCACGGCAAGGCAGAAGCGGTAGCGCCGACCCATGGTCGGCGGAAACGATCAGCCCCCTCACCCCCGGGCATCCGCCGACCATGGGTCGGCGCTACCGGCCCGGCGCGCCGAAGTGGCCCAGCGGAGCGCCGGCCAGCAAGTGCAGGTGGATATGGAACACGGTCTGCCCGGCGTGTTCGCGGCAGTTCATGACGATGCGGTAACCGTCTTCGGCCAGCCCCTGCTCACGCGCGTACTGTGCGGCGGCCAGCGCCAACTTGCCGATCAGGTGCGCCTGCCCCGGCGTTACGTCATCCAGGGTGGGAATGACCTCGTTCTTCGGGATGAACAGCACGTGCACCGGCGCCTGCGGCGCGATGTCCTTGAAGCCCAGCACCTCTTCGTCTTCGTAGACGATGACGGCCGGGATTTCGCGGCGGATGATCTTGCTGAAGAGCGTTTCGCTGGTCATGGGTGTCGCCTCTTTGGGGGGGGGTGCCGACCAAGGTCGGCACTACGCTTCATTCCCGCACTTCGCTGCGCGTGCCGAAGGCATGCGACAACGTGCCACGATCGACGAACTCCAGCTCGCCGCCCAGCGGCAGGCCCTGCGCGAGACGGCTCGGCCGCACCTGCCGCGCACGCGCCAGCTGGGCAAGGTAATGCGCGGTCGCTTCGCCTTCCACGGTGGCACTGGTGGCGATGATCATTTCGGTGATCTCGCCGGCATCGAGCCGCTGGCCCAGCAGCTCCAGCCCCAGTTCGCGCGGGCCGATTCCATCCAGCGGCGACAGCCGGCCCTGCAGCACGAAGTACACGCCGCGGAAACCGGTCGCGTTTTCGATGGCCAGCCGGTCGGCGGGGGATTCCACCACGCACAACTGGCTGCGCTCGCGGCTGTTGTTGGCGCAGGTCGCGCACAGTTCGCTTTCACTGAAATCGCGGCACTGCGCGCAATGGCCGATGCGCTCCATCGCCTGCGCCAGCAGCGAGGACAGCTTCCCGCCGCCCTCGCGCTCGCGTTCCAGCAGGTGGTACGCCATGCGCTGGGCGGTCTTCTGGCCCACGCCGGGCAACACGCGCAACGCTTCGATCAACTGGTCAAGCAGGGGTGCGGACATCATTCGGCTCGGATAGAGCCGGGCCATGCCCGGCTGCGCTGCATCAGAACGGCAGCTTCATGCCCGGGGGCAGCTGCATGCCGGCCGTGGCCGAACCCATGCGGGTCTTCGACTCGGCATCGATCTTGTTGGACGCATCGTTGAAGGCTGCGGCCACCAGGTCTTCCAGCATTTCCTGGTCGCCCAGCAGCGACGGATCCAGGCGCACCTTGCGGCATTCCTTGGCACCGGTGAGGGTGACGCTGACCATGCCGCCGCCGGCGCTGCCGGTGACTTCAAGCTTGGCGATTTCTTCCTGGGCCTTCTGCAGGTTCTCCTGCATCTTCTGGGCCTGCTGCATCATCTGGGCGATATTGCCGCGCATGGTTCTTTACTCTTCAAAGGGACGGATGGAATCGGACACGAGCCGCGCGCCGTGCTTCTGGATCAGCACCTGCACTTCCGGATCGGCCATGAAAAACGCCTCGGCCGCCTGCTGGCGTTCACTCCGCTGACGGTCTGATCGCTGGTGCAGGGTCTCGGCCGGCGCCTGCGTGGCATCGACCACGATCTTCGGCGGCGAACCCAGCGCCTTGCCCAGCATCTCCGCCAGCGCGCCCAGCGCGCGTTCGGAACTCAGGTACTCAAATCCGGGCGACAAACCCAGTTTCAAGACCCCGTGCTGGAAACTGATGAACGCCGCGTTGGCGGCAAGCTGCCGCGAAGGCCCACTCAGGCCACTGGCAGCCACCAGTTCCAGCCAATCTTCGGCACAGGCCAATGCCACCGATGCACCGCCCGGGGCTGCTGCTTCGGCCACCCTGGCGGTAGGCGCGATGTCGATGCCTTCGGCGCGGAACGGCTTGGGCGGTGCCGCCACCGCAACAGTGGGCGCAGCGCGCGGTGCCGGTTCGGCAGGTGGCTGCCACGGCGCCAGCATGGCCGCGTCCGGGCCAGCCAGTTCGGCCGCCAGTGCATCGTCGCGCTGGTCGCTGTCATCGGCCGCTTCGATCTCCCACGGGGGCAGATCCGGTTCATTCGAGGCCGGCGGCGGATCTTTCACCGGTGCCGGCGGCGCTGGCTCGGGATCTTCCACCGGCGTGGTGTCCGGCAGCGGACCGGGCTTGGGCGCTGCGGCCTGCACGCTGGCTGCCACGGCCGGCGCCGGTGCGGCGGCAACGGGTGCGGCGGCGATGCCGGCAGAACCCGCCGAGCCGCTCACCGAACCCGTCGAACCACCCGACTGCATACCTTCGCCACCTTCCGGTGCACGCGGTACCGGCGGCACCGCAGCGGCCGGACGGAAGGCCAGCATGCGCAGCACGGCCATTTCGAAACCGGCGCGCGGGCTCGGCGCCAGCGGCAGGTCGCGGCGGCCGTTGAGGGCCATCTGGTACCAGAGCTGCACCACTTCCGGACGCACCCGCGCAGCAAAGCCGCCCAGATCCAGCCCATCGGCGGCGATGGCGCCCGGCACCAGCTGCTGCACCTGGATGCGGTGCAGGGCATCGGCCAGCGCTTCCAGCACGCCGCTCCAGTCCGGCGAGAACTCCGCCAGCGCCGCCACGACCTGCAGCAGGCGCTGGCCATCACCTTCGGCCAGGGCGTCGAGCATGGCCGCCACCTGGGTGCGATCCACCGTGCCCAGCATGGTGCGCACCACGTCCTCGCGCAGCGCACCGCCGGCATAGGCGATGGCCTGGTCGAGCAATGACAGGCCGTCACGCAGGCTGCCATCGGCGGCCTTGGACAGCTGCACGATGGCGCTGTCGTCGGCTTCGATCTCTTCGGCCGCCAGGATCCGGGTCATCTGCCCCTGGATCTGGTCTTCGTCCAGGCGCTTCAGGTTGAACTGCAGGCAGCGGCTGAGCACGGTGACCGGCAGCTTCTGCGGATCAGTGGTGGCGAGCAGGAATTTGACGTGCTCCGGCGGCTCTTCCAGCGTCTTCAGCAGCGCATTGAACGCCGCCTTGGACAGCATGTGCACTTCGTCGATCAGGTAGACCTTGTACTTGCCACGCGAGGGCATGTACTGCGCGTTCTCGATCACTTCGCGGACATCGTCCACGCCGGTGTTGGACGCCGCATCGATTTCCAGCAGGTCGATGTAGCGGCCGGAATCGATGTCCAGGCAGGCCGGACACTGGCCGCAGGGATCGGCACTGGTGCCCTGTTCGCAGTTCAGCGATTTGGCGAAAATACGCGCGATGGTGGTCTTGCCCACCCCACGGGTACCGGTAAACAGGAAAGCGTGATGCACGCGACCGCTGTCCAGCGCATTGGTAAGCGCGCGGACCACGTGTTCCTGGCCCACCAGCTCGGCAAAACGCTTTGGACGCCACTTGCGGGCAAGGACGAGATAGGACATCAGGCCACCGTCTTCATCAGGACGACCATTGTGCCACGCCTGTCCAGCCCCCTACGTCGGCAACTGCAGGGCCTTGTGTCCAGCCGCGCAGCCAGCTAGAATCTGCGGCCCCTGCAACGGCATTGTCGTTCCGCAGGGGAATCCGGAGAGGTGTCCGAGCGGTTGAAGGAGCACGCCTGGAAAGTGTGTAAGCGTCTAAACCGCGCTTCGGGGGTTCGAATCCCCCTCTCTCCGCCAGACAAATAAAAAGGGCTGCCCATCGGGCGGCCCTTTTTATTTGCCTGGCGGAGAGAGCGGCAGATGAGAAGCCCCGGGGTTCGACGGATCTGCAGGAGCAGATCCGGACAGCCGAAGGCTGGCCCTGCAGCGCGCAGCTTCTGCTTCGGTAGTGCCGCCCATGGTGGGCCCCGTGCAAAAAAGCTGCCGACCCAGGTCGGCACTACAGACGCGTCCCACCGCAGCGAATGCGATCTGCGGCTACGCTGACGCGTCACCCGCAAGCAACGATTCCTCGCCATGCCCACCCCACCCGCCCGCAGCCGACACCTCTACCAGTTCTACATCGGCGGCATGGCCGGCCGCGCCAACATCGAACTGCACGACGTCCAGTTCGCCGCAGTTTCCCGCGTGCAGGATGCCTACCCTGCCCTGCGCGAGGCGTGGTTCGGCGATCCCGGCAGCCTGCATCTGGATGGCTACATGCGCATCGATTGGGCCGATGGCTTCGACGTGCATCTCGCGCCGGAGCCGGACCCGTCCGGGCTCACGCTGTTCTTCGTCAACATGGGTGGCTACCGCGCAGACACCCTGGCGGAGCTGCATGCGTTCGGCCTGTTCGTGGCAGCGGATGCCGCCGGCGCCAAGGCGAAGGCGCGGCGCAGCCTGCTGCAAGGGGCCCAGCAGCTGCACAAGGATGACCTGCGCGAGGTCGACAACTGCCTGGCCCTCGGGGAGTTCGGCGGCCTGCACGTGCACCTGCAGCCCAACCCATCGGGCACCCAGCCTCACCCGGAATGGCAGGGCTACCGTCCCATCGCGCGCAAGACCAACATCCGGTGAGCTGACAGCGTTCCATCAGTGTGCATGGCACGGGGCAGATATCTACTTATATTAAGTTACCTATGGTAACTACAGAAAGGATCCCCATGCACGCACTGATCGTGGTCTCGCACGCCAATCCAGACTCCCTGACCCACGCCATCGCCCGCCGCGTGGCCGACGGCATCACCAGCGCCGACCCAGCCGCCAGCACGGAGTTCGCGGACCTGACCGCCGAACGCTTCGATCCGGTTTTCAACAGCGACGACCTCGCCTACTTCGAGAAGCGCGCCGCGGCGCCTGATGATGTCGCGCGCGAGCACGCCCGCCTGGACCGGGCGGACACGCTGGTGCTGGTCTACCCGATTTACTGGTGGTCGTTTCCCGCGCTGCTGAAGGGTTGGATCGACCGTGTTTTCAGCAACGGCTGGGCCTACGACGAAGGCCCCGACGGAAAGGTGCAGAAGAAACTGCAGCGGCTGCAGGTGCATCTGGTCGCCAACGGCGGCGCCGACGCGGGGATGATCGAACGCCACGGTTACGCCAAGGCCATGGCCACGCAGATCGACCATGGGATTTTCGATTACTGTGGTGCCACTGTCGCCAGTTCGGCGCGCCTGCTGGCATCGGATCCCGGCTTCCCGGCCGCGCATCTGGATACCGCCCACGCGATCGGACGCCGCATCGCCACCCCCGGGAATTGAGTCGTTGCCGAAGTCCTCCTCCACTGCCACGCCCGCCCCCCGCCGTCGCCTGCCGCGCGAAGCACGCACGCGCCAGTTGCTGGACGTGGCGTGGGCATTGATCAGCGAGGAAGGCACCGACCAGCTGACGCTGGGCCGGCTGGCCGAAGCAGCGGGGGTCACCAAGCCGGTGGCCTACGATCACTTCGGCACCCGCAATGGCCTGCTTGCCGCGCTTTACGAAGACTATGACGTGCGGCAGACGGCGATCTTCGATACCGCCGTTGACGCTGCCAAGGCCACGCTGCAGGAAAAAGCGCGGGTGGTCGCGGCCAGTTATGTGGAGTGCGTCCTGACCCAGGGCCAGGAGATTTCAGCCGTCGTGGCTGCACTCGGCGGCTCGCCTGAACTGCAGGCGGTCAAGCGCAGTTACCAGCATGCGTTCATCGAAAAATGCCAGCGCATTTTTACCCCCTTCGCGGGCACGGCGGGGGTATCCAATGCGGGCATGTGGGCGGTGCTGGGCGCGGCCGATACGTTGTCGCAGGCCGCAGCCGACGGCGATATCAGCAGGTCGCAGGCCAGCGACGAACTGATGCAGACCCTGCTTGCCGTGGTGAAGCGGAGCGCGTGACGCCCCGCTTCCGCTTGGCGCACATCAACTGCTGGACAGCTTCATCAGCACCAGTCCACACACGATCAGCACGGCCGCGCCGATGCGCATCGCACTGACCTGCTCGCCCAGAAACACGATGCCCACCACGAATGCACCGACCGCGCCGATGCCGGTCCAGATCGTATACGCGGTGCCCAGCGGCAGGCTGCGCATCGCCACGGCCAGCAGCCAGAAACTGGCGATCATGCCGACCAGGGTGATGAGCGTGGGGGTGAGCTTGCTGAAGCCTTCGGACTGTTTCATCGAAACGGCCCAGACAATTTCCAGCAAGCCAGCAAACAGAAGATGGATCCAGGCCATGGCGGCCTCCTTTGCAGGGGCCAGGCCGTCCTGGACATTTCAACCCGGTGCGGGGGAGGCCGTTCCTCCGGGAGGGAGTCTAGCAACAGCCGGATCGCCGCCCCATACGGGGCCTTCCGTGGTTACAACGGGTTCACGCAGATCAGGCATACAGGATGTCGGCAAGCACGGTCAGTTGGCCTATGTGACGTGGTCGCTCGGGCGCGACGATATCATCGCCCACCTTCAACGCGACGCATTTGATCAGCTCGGTCCTGGTCAACGAGGAGCGCTGCAGAACGGTCTCGATGCGCTCATTGGCGAAGGCACTCAACTTCATCGACAACCGCTTGGCCGGCCCGCCTGCTTCCAGCTCTGCTGATCGTCTGGCCAGCTTCGCAAGCCCGGCTGATGTCTCCTGGCCGTGCGCGTAGCGGTTGACATAGAAAAAGAACAGGCGCTTGCGGAAGTCAGGCGTCGCCAGCGGCGTGATGCGGGCGGCAGCGGCATCCAGCAGCTCGACGAACACCGAAGGCACGTTGACCTCGAACGAGCACTGCTGCGCTGAACGCGCATTGGCCACCGCCGGGGTTGACTGCGCCGGGATGAAGATCACATCACCGCAGGCGTTGCACCGTCCCACCAGAATGTCACGCGCAATCGCGCGCCCATCGGAAAAGGGCACGTCCCGGTATTCAAAGGTGGCGGTGACCCGACCGTCCCGGTCACATAGGGCGTCCCTGTGTTCGCCTTCGCGGTAGAGCTTCATGGCCTGATGGACTCTTGTCGGTGAACGCTGATGAACGTCGTATCGGAAAGGAAGTAGAACTTCACGTACCACCCGGCGGCGAGGATCTCGTGCACCTGGATGTCGGCGTCCCGGTGGTGGGGCGAGCTGCGGTGATCCTGCCCCCGCGCGCGCTTGAGAATTGCCGCCAGGTCCGACGCGCTGATCCCCCCGGTCAGCAGCAGGTTCTTGCTGCTGATGTTGCGGCGGACTTCGTGGACGAAGTTGCCCGCTTGCAGGTCTCGGATGACCTGTTGCTTGGCTTCGTTGAATCCCACCATACACCATCCCATACGATACATCTCGTATTGAACACAGGCGCGAGCACCTTGTTCAGCATAGGCATGGCATGCAGCGCCGGAAGTCAGACGACGCATCGTCATGGTGAAGGGGAACAACGCTGAGTGCGTGCTGGCTAACGCATGCGCGCATGCGCTAGAATGCGCGCCTGCCATCGCCCAGCGATGTGCAGTCCGGACCGGGTTCCAGGCGCTTCGCGCTGCGTCCCACATCCGTGACAGGTCGCCAGCAAGGTGACCACGTCTCTATGGTGGCCCCGTCGGCCCCTCGCGACGCTAGATCGAAAATCCCGCCAGGGCCGGAAGGCAGCAACGGTATCGATCGACGCGGGCGCCGAGGTCAGCCGGCGGGGTCGCCACCTTTTCAGCCCCGTACCGTTAGCGCCAAGCCTTGCCCGGCGAGCGCGAAGCGCGGCCTGGGTCAGGACCGGAAGTCCCGGAAAGATCCCGCCGAGCATTGCTCGGCGCTACCTGATCGTTGCGCGCGCCGGATGCCGTCAGGGCGCCTGCCGCGCCGTCGGCGGCAGCGAACGGGCTATTACGACCCCAGACTGAAGCCGTCCTGCCGCTGATGGCGCAGCGTCAGCAGGTGCACGGCGCGATCGTGGATGGCGTAAAGCACCAGGTAGTCATCCAGCACGTACTCACGCAGCTCGATGGTATCGCCCAGCAACTCACGCACCCGTCCCGCCAAAGCCAGTACACGCGCCCCTTCCGGATTGCGCGGATCAAACTGACGTCCGGCCTCGGGAAACCGCAGCAGCAGCTCCGGCAGGAAACCCGCTGCCCGGTCGAGTACGACCTGAGCTGCATCGACAGCCCCGAGTTCCAGCAGGACATCCACCGCCGCTTCAAGCGAGCGTTCGTACGCAGGAAGGGCGTGGACCGCCAGCACGCGCGGTTCAGCCGCGCGTGGCACGCTTCACTCTGTCCTGCAGGCGCACACGTACCGCGGCCGGGTCAGCACCCGCTTCTCCCGCCCGCAATCGCTCCAGCCCGTCCACCACGTCGCGCAATGCAGACAACTGCTGCACTTCGCGCTCAAGGCGGTGGTAGTAATCCAGCTTCCGCGCGTCGACGATGGCGACATAGCTTTCGCCATTGCGGGTGATGACTTTTGCATGTCCATTGCGGGCGTCTTCGGCCAGCGCCGTGAAGCGGGCACGCACCTGGTTCAGTGGAACGATGTCATCGCAGAGGTCCATGGGCTCTCCAGCCGAGGCGTTGCCCGAACTTTAACGCATCCATTAAACCTGATCAAATGGCAGCCCACCCGGCGGCCGCCCTTCGCCGTCAGGGCGCCTGCATCGCCGTCGGCGGCGCCAGCGGCACGCACTCCCCCGGCAGCGCCACGCGGTGGCCGCGTGCACGCAGCGCATCGCCATCGGCCACGCTGGCGTAGTGATAGAGCATCATCCGGGCCTGGAGTTCGGCGCTGTATTCGCGCTCCAGGTCATCCACGCCGGTGTGCGACGGGTTGCCGTGCAGGCCGCAGTCATGCGCGATCAGTTCGTTGTCATCAGCGAACCGCGCCAGCATTTCAGGTATGGGACGGGTATCGCCGCTCCAGGTCAGCGCGCCCTTCAGGCGCAGCCCGTAGGCCGTCTCCGGCCAGTGATGGCGGGCCGGGAACACTTCCAGCCGCACCCCCTCGTGCCAGAACGCATCGCCCACCACGATCAGCTGGAAGGCATCCCAGAAATTGGCGCCGCCCTCGGCCAGCACGTTCGGATAGTCGCCGATCCGCTTGTGCAGCAGCGGCAGCACCGGCGCCGGCACGTACAGCCGCACCCTGCCGCGGCGCTGCGCATTGAAGAAGGTATCCACGAACAGGCGCTCGAAGCCAGCGACGTGGTCCAGGTGCACGTGGGTGACGAACAGCGCCTGCGGCATGTGGCCGTAGTGCGCCTGGAACGCCGTCAATCCCTCGCCGCCGCAATCGATGGTCAGCCACGGCCGACCATCGCGCTCGATCACCGACATCGGCGAACCGAGCTCCACCGCCGACGCATTGCCGACGCCGAGGAAACGCAGCGACCAGTCCATCAGGTTCCCCGGTTCCACGCCAGGTCGTAGGCGCGGCGCAGGCGGGCGAAGTCCTTCTCGACCTCATCGGTGCTGCGTTCGCCGCGCAGTTTCAGCAGTGAACGCAGCAGGCGCTTGAGGTTGCGCTCGCGCCAGGCGGTGGCCGGGATGCGTTGCACGCCCCGATCGAAATCGATCAGCCAGCCGTGCCCGTTGCCATCGAACAGAATGTTGTGCGCGTTGAGGTCGGCATGGTCCAGCCCGGCCCGATGAAAGCGCGCAATCAGCCGGCCGGTTTCTTCCCACGGCGCACCGCGGCCTGCGACCAGGGCACGATCGGCCAGCGAGCGGACGTCTTCGATGCGTTCCATCAGGATCGCGCAGCGGTAGCGCAGTCCTTCGCGCATGTAATACGCGGCGATCGGCCGCGGCACCGGCAGCTTGAGCTCGCGCAGGGCGCGCATCAGGCGGAATTCGGCGAAGCTGCGGGTGTGCTGCGAGCCCCGCCACAGGTACCGGTCGTGGCTCAGCTTGGCCACCAGGCCACCGCGCAGGTAGTGCCGCAGCACGCTGGGACCGAACGGTGCGTCGACGAACCAGGCACTGCCGCGACCGCCCTCGCCCACCGGCCGCGCCCGCTCACCCCAATGCTGGGGCGAGAACAGACTGGCGTCGGCTTGCCGCAGCCGTTCGCGGTCGAACAGAATGGCACCCATGCCGCGACCATCACGGCAAGGCGTCAGCGCTTCATTGGCGTCGAATGCGACCATTCCTTCGAGTCTAACAACACCATGGCATCACCGTCCTCTTCCCTGTGCCTTTTGCGTTTGTCCGCGCTGGGCGACGTGACCCATGTGGTGCCGCTGGTACGCACCCTGCAGGCCGCGCGGCCCGGCACCCGGATCCACTGGGTGATCGACAAGGTGGGCCTGAAGCTGCTGGACGGGCTGCCCGGGGTGACGTTCCATGCGTACGACAAGAAGACCGGGCTGGCGGGCATGAAAGCCCTGCGCGCGGAGCTGCCGGCCGAGCGCTTCGATGCCCTGCTGCAGATGCAGGTGGCGTTCCGGGCCAATGTGCTGTCGGCCTTCATACCCGCCCGTCGCCGCATCGGTTATGACCGCAGCCGATCCAAGGACCTGCATGGCCTGTTCATCAACGAGCGCATCCCGGACCGTCCCGGCATCCACGTGCTGGACGCCATCGGCAGCTTCTGCGAGCCGCTTGGCCTGGCCCAGACCGAGGTCAGCTGGGACCTGGCGGTACCGGCCGACGCCCACGCCTGGGCGCAGGCGCAATGGCAGGACGATGGGCGGCCGGTGCTGATGATTTCGCCGTGTTCCAGCCATGAACGACGCAACTGGTATGCCGACCGCTATGCCGCGGTGGCCAACCACGCCAGTGCGCGCGGCTGGCGGGTGGTGCTGTGCGGTGGCCGCAGCGAGCTGGAACGACGCACCGCCGATGCCATCCAGGCCCAGCTGGCGGAGCCGGCGCTGGACCTGGTGGGCAAGGACACGCTGAAGCAGCTGCCGGCCCTGCTGGCCCGCGCGGCGCTGGTGATGACGCCGGATTCCGGGCCGATGCACATCGCCAACGCGATGGGGGTGAAGGTGCTGGGCCTGCACGCGGCGAGCAATCCGCACCGCAGCGGGCCGTATTCGGACCGCCGCTACTGCGTGGACCGCTATGACGACGCGGCGCGCAAGTACCTGGGCAAGCCGGCCAGCGCGCTGAAATGGGGCACCAAGATCGAGTTCGACGACGTGATGGAATTGATCACGGTGGAAGACGGCATCGCCGCGTTCGAACGCTACGCCGCCCGGTAGTGACGGCCACTGGCCGTCAATCCGGAGGCGCCGCTGGCCTTCAACCTGGAGCATGACGGCCAGCGGCCGTCACTACCGCCGCGTCAGCTGGCGCGGTAGTCCTTGTATGACTTCTCTTCCACGTAGGCCGAACCCAGTGCCAGGTTGATGGCCTTCTTGATGCGCGCGCGCTCGTCGTTGCGCAGGTACACGCTCCGAGCCAACGCGATGAACGTCTCGCCGAAGTCGCCGGCCTTGTCCTGCAGGCGGATGGCGTCTTCAATGTCCCACAGTTCTTCGTTCACGGCTTTCAACTCGGCACGCAGCTGGGCCACGTCCTTGCCGCCGGCCGGGTGCGCCATCCAGGTCTTTTCCAACGCGGACAGCTCGGTGCGCACGTTGGCCAGCTTGGCCTCGTCACTGATGCGCTCGGACTTGATCTGCAGGATGGAGATCTTGTCGAGCAGTTCGCCGAAGGCGACGGGAACGAGGATTTCAGCGGTCATGGGAGCACTCTCTGGAAGCAGAGGAGGATGATAACGCGCACGGAGTGGGCGGCTGGTAAATGCAGTGCGCTGCGCTGCGCGGGGAAATGGCGGGGGATTGCTGGGTGCATCCCTGCACCCAGCCCTGCGCGCTGCGCGCTCCGGGCCAGCCTGCGGCTGTCCGGTTCTGCTCCTGCAGAACCGTCGAACCCCGCGTGGGTTCTCTCCTGCCCGCGCTCGGCCACGCAAAAAGCAAAAGGCCACCCGTTGGGTGGCCCTTTGCTTTTTGTCTGGCGGAGAGGGGGGGATTCGAACCCCCGAGGCGCTATAAACGCCTGCCTGATTTCGAGTCAGGTACATTCAACCGCTCTGCCACCTCTCCGGTTTCCCCGGCGTACCGGGGACGCGCATGATACGAGGATGCGCGGATATTCACAAGCCATCTCCGGCAGGAAAGTGAAACTGCGCTGACTTCGCTGCTTGTCGGATGTCCGCCCCGCCGCGATGATGACGTTCTCCCTGCTGCATCCCCCTCTCCTGCGCGCTCCCCATGATCGAATTCGGACACCTGACCCACCCCGGCCTGCGCCGTGCGTTGAACGAAGACACCTACTACGGGGACGGTGAGCTGGCGCTGTGGCTGGTCGCCGATGGCATGGGCGGTCACGCCTGTGGTGAGGTGGCCAGCGCGCTGGCACGCGAAACCATCGTGCGCGAGATCCGCCGCGGCGTGCCACTGGCCCAGGCCATCCGCACCGCGGACGAGGAAATCATCCGTGCTTCGCGCCGTCGCAACGACACCCTGCCGATGGGCACCACCGTGGTGGCGGCCCGCGTGCAGGGCAACCGCTACGAAGTGGCCTGGGTGGGCGACAGCCGGGCCTACCTGTGGCGCGACGGCCAGCTGGCCCAGCTCAGCCAGGACCACAGCGTGGTGCAGGAGATGCTGGCCCAGGGCAACCTGACTCCGGAACAGGCGCGCGCGCATCCGCATCGCAACGTGGTCACCCAGGCACTGGGGGTCACCGATCCGGCGCATCTGAACGTGGCCACCACTGCCGGCGAACTGCGCCCGGGGATGCAACTGCTGCTGTGCAGCGACGGGCTCACCGAAGAGCTGGACGACAGCGGCATTTCCCGCACGCTGGCCTTCGATGACGCCAGCGCGCAGGAGTGCGTCGATTCGCTGGTGGCCGCCGCGCTGGATGGCGGCGGCTCGGACAACATCACCGTGGTGCTGGTGCGCTGCCACTGACGGCTCGGTGCCGACCAAGGTCGGCACTACCAGGCCGGGGTCAGGCGACGGCGGCTTCTTCCTGCTTCGGACCATCCCACAGGGCGTAGCCCGCCTTCTTGCGCAGCCGTTCCAGACGGGCGGCGTGCGCTTCCAGTTCCGACGCGGTGGCCTGCACGCGCGGGCGCGGCAGCAGCTTGGCCGGGTCGAACCCCGCCAGCGCCAGCGCCGCCGCACTGCCCTCTTCGCCCAGGTCGAAACCAAGGTCGTCCTGGCCGGAGGTCAGCGCGATGTACACATCGCCGAGGATCTGCGCATCGAGCAGCGCGCCGTGCAGCTGGCGGTGCGAATTGTCCACGCCCAGCCGCTTGCACAGCGCATCGAGCGAATTGCGCTGGCCCGGGAAGCGCTCGCGCGCCAGCGCCAGCGTATCCACCACGGTGCAGCGGTCGGTTATCTTGCCGAACTGCGGCCCCAGCCTGGACAGTTCGTTGTCCAGGAACCCCAGGTCGAAGGCCGCGTTGTGGATGATCAGCTCGGCGCCGTCGATGAAGGCCAGGAAGGCCTCGGCCACCTGCGCGAACTCCGGCTTGTCGGCCAGGAAATCCAGGGTCAGCCCGGTGACTTCCTGCGCGCCGGGTTCGAAGTCGACATCCGGCTTGAGGTATTGGTGGTAATGGTTGCCACTGGGCCGGCGCTTGAACAGCTCCACGCAGCCGATTTCAACGACGCGGTTGCCTTTCTGCCAGGCCAGGCCAGTGGTTTCGGTATCCAGGATGATCTGACGCATGGGCTCAGTTTACCGCCATGCCGGTGTCGCGCACCCGGGTGGCGGCTTCGCGCGCCAGCACGTCCACGCGTTCATTGTCCGGGTCGCCGGAATGGCCCTTCACCCAGCGCCAGTCGATCTGGTGGCGCAGGGTCGCCGCATGCAGGCGTTCCCACAGTTCACGGTTCTTCACCGGCGCGCCGCCGGCGGTCTTCCAGTTCTTGCGGATCCAGCCGGGCAGCCATTCGGTCAGGCCCTGGCGCACGTACTGCGAATCGGTGAAGAGCACGATCTGGCAGGGTTCGCTCAGCGCTTCCAGGCCGGAAATGGCGGCCATCAGCTCCATCCGGTTGTTGGTGGTGTTGGGCTCGCCGCCGCTCAGTTCACGCTCGTGCGCCTTGTAGCGCAGCAGGGCCGCCCAGCCGCCCGGGCCAGGGTTACCGAGGCAGGAGCCGTCGGTGTGTACTTCAATGGTTTTCATGCGTTTCCAGAATCGATCGGGTCATGCCGGGGGTGGCCATCGGCCCCTGCCAGCGTACCTTCAGGGGCGTCGGCCCCGGCAAGGCAAAGGTGCGTTTTTCGGCGCTGAACATACATGCCGCGCGCAGCGGCGCCATTGTGCCGCCGCCACCGCCGGACGGCCACAGCGGGCCGATGTAACGCGTTGGCCCGCATTCCAGGCCGACCCGCTCCAGCAGCTGGCGCAGGCGCTGCGGGGTCCGCACCACCATGCCATGCCGCCGCCATTGGGTGCGGTAGGGGCTGAACGGATTGAGGCTGCTCAGGAACAGCTTGCCACCGGGCATCAGCACGCGATCACACTCGGCCAGCAGCAGCGCGGCATCGGCGGCGGTCACGTGCTGCAGCACGATGGCCTGGACACTTTCGTTGGGCAGCGGCAGCGGCAACGCACAGCGGGCCTCACCGGCATACCCGGCGCCGTCGCGGTACAGCCGCAGGCCACGTCCGCTCAAGGCCGCGCCCTGCAGCCAGCGCGGGCTGGGGCTGATCCACAACCACGGCTGCGCGGGCAGGCTGGCCAGCTGCGGCAGCAGCAGTTGCTGCTCCAGCTGATACAGCAGCTGCGCCGGTTCGCTGTCGAACCACGTTTCGGGTGTCGCTTGACGGAGGCTCTGCAGCGCGGGCATGGTCCGATTCTATGCGACTCACTGCCCTGCCCGCATTGGCGGACAATTACATCTGGTGCCTGGCCGGCGACGACGGCGCGGCCGTGGTCATCGATCCCGGCGATGCCGCGCCCGTGCTCGCCGCGGTCGAGGCAGGGCTTCGGCCAGAGGCGATCCTGCTCACCCATCATCACGATGACCACATCGGCGGAGTCGGCGCGCTGCAGGCCCGTTTTCCGGGCATCAGGGTGATCGCGCCACATGAACCGCGCATCCCGATGGCCACCGAGCGCGTGGCTGATGGTGAACACGTTCAGGCAGTGGGGCGGACGTTCCACGTAGTATCCGTGCCCGGGCACACCCTCAGCCATGTCGCGTTTCACACTGATGAACACCTTTTCAGTGGAGATGCATTGTTCAGCCTGGGCTGTGGGCGCCTGTTCGAAGGTACGCCGTCCCAGCTGCTCGCCACCCTGCGCAGCCTGGCGTCCCTGCCGGGTCAGCTGCTTGTCTGCTGTGCCCACGAATACACCGTGTCAAATGCCGTCTTCGCGCGGCATGTCGACCCCGCCAACGCTGCCCTGAGGCAGCGCCATGAGGAGGCACTGGCCATGCGCCGCGATGACCGCTCCACCCTGCCCGTGCTGTTGGCAGACGAATTACAAAGCAATCCGTTCCTGCGTACCCACACCGCGCCCATCCGTGCGGCGGTGTCGGCTTATCTGGGGCGGGAAATCACCGACGATGTCGACGTGATGGCCGGACTTCGGCACTGGAAAGACGGCTTTCGCGCATGAGGCGCCGAAGTCCATCGCTCGCCCTGGGGATCATGCTGGGGCTTGCCGGAACCGCCAACGCGCAGTCGCTGGGCGCAGGCCTGACCCAGAATCTCGCCGGTGCCGCTTCACTGCCCCTGGACGCGGCAACCCTGCCGGCCCCCAGCGTGCGCAATGGACAGGACATCTTCGCCAGCTTCCGCGAAGGCCTGGCTGAACCCACCTGCGATGCCGAGGCCACCAGCCCGCGCTGGCAGAAACAGTTCGCCCATGCGCCGGCCCGGCTGGCCAACCAGAACGATGATGCGCTGGTGCTGTTCGGCTACGTGGTGGAAGAGCTGCGCAAGGCCAGCCTGCCCACCGAGTTCGCGCTGATCCCCTTTGTTGAAAGCGGCTACCGACCGAGCGCGCGCAGCGCGGCCGGCCCAGCCGGCCTGTGGCAGTTCATCGCCACCACCGCGCGCAACCACCGTGTTCCCATGAGCGAAGGCTACGACGGCCGTCTGTCGGCGGTGGATTCCACCCAGGCGGCGGTGCGTTACCTGAAGACCCTGCATGGCATGTTCGGCGGTGACTGGCGGCTGGCCACCATGGCCTACAACGCCGGCGAGTACCGGGTGCTGCAGGGCCTGCGCAAGGCCGGGATGAATGCCACCAATGCGGTGCCGGCCGAGCTGCCGGGCCTTTCGCCGATCACCCACGCCTATGTTGAAAAGCTGCATGCCTTGGCCTGCGTGCTGGAAAACGCGGAAGAGCAGCCTTCGGTGATGGCCTCGCTGGACCGCACCGTACCGGTGCTGAAGAGCCACACCCTGCCGGCCGGCACCAGCGTGCAGCAGTGGGCCGCCCAGCGTTCGCTGGACCCGGCGCGGATCGCCCGCCTGAACCCGGCCGCCAGTGGCCGTGCCCGCCCGCAGAACGCACCCGTGCGCCTGCTGGCACCGGTCAATACGCTGGCCGTGGAAGCGTCGGCGATGGTGGCCAGCGTGGATGAGGCAGCGACGCCGGCCGTCGCCGTTGCGTCGGCACAGCCGGCACCGGCCGCCGCACGCAGCGTGGCCAGCGCGGCAGACCGCCCACGCAATCGTCGCCACACGGTGCGCAACGGCGAATCGCCGTGGACCATCGCACGCCGTTACGGCATGCCGGTGAAGGCGCTGCTCAGCCTCAATGGACTCACCGGCAAGGCCGTGCTGAAGCCGGGTGCGGTGCTGCGCATCGAGGACTGACCGGAGGACAGCCGTTCGATCGCACAACAAAAAGCCCGGCAATGCCGGGCTTTTTGTTTGCCGCCGCCGCCAACCCTTACAGGTTGGCCTCGGTGGTCTGTACGACGAAGCGCTTGCGGGTGGATTTGACGAAGGCGTCGGCCGCGGCCATGCCATCGATCTGGCTCAGCTGCTGCTTGAGTTGCTGGCGCTGTTCGGCGGTGACTTCCTTGATGTTGCCCGGGGTCACCTTGGTTACCGCGAACACCACCGCACGTCCCTGCACGTCCACCTTGCCGTAGCTCGGCTTGCCTTCGGTCGGCAGCGCCGCGCTGAACACCGCGCGGTTGATCTCCGGAGTCGGCACCGGCTGGGTGCGCGGCAGGCCAGGCATCGGGCTGACCTGCAACTTCTCGCTTTCCGCCAGCGCCTGCAGCGTCTGGCCGGCCTTCAACTTGGCCAGCAGTGCATCGGCGGCCTTCTCGGCGGCCTGGCGGGTGCGGTCGGCGTGTACGGCAGCGATGACCTGCTCACGCGCCTTCTCCAGCGGGATGGCCTGTTCCGGGGTGTGCTCGGCAACACGGATCACCACGCTGTGGTTGCCCGCTTCGTCCAGCGCGATCGGATCGCTGGCGGTGCCGTCCTGGACCAGGATGTCGGAGAATGCAGCGCGCAGCACGGCCGGGTTGGCCGCGATGCCGGTGGCGTCCTGGCGGGTGAACGGGCCGACGGTCTGCAGCGGCAGGTTCACCGCCTTGGCGGCAGCGGCCAGGTCGCTCGGGCTCTTGTTGGTCGCATCGACCACGCGGCCGGCCAGCTCGGTGTAACCGCGCTCGGCATCCGCCTTGGTCTGCTCGGCCATCAGCTGGTCGCGCACTTCTTCGAAGGAACGGCCTTCACCGCCGCGCACTTCGCGCACCTGGATCACGTGGTAGCCGAAATCGGTCTTGACCGGGCCGATGATGTCGCCGGCCTTGGCCGCGAACACCGCATCTTCGAACGGCTTGACCATCGCACCGCGATCCACCCAGCCCAGGTCACCGCCCTGCTGCTTGGAGCCGGTGTCATCGGAGTTGGCCTTGGCCAGTGCGGCGAAATCGGCGCCTGCCGCCTTGGCTTCGGCGGCCAGCTTGGCCGCCTTGGCTTCGGCGCCGTCACCGGTGCTGATCAGGATGTGCGAGGCCAGGCGCTGTTCCGGCGTAGCGAAGCGTGCCTTCTCTTCTTCGTAGCGCTTGCGCAGGCTGGCTTCGTCCGGCGCGGCCGGCGGCGGCAGCGTGGCGCCGTTGATTTCCACGTACTCCAGCTTGACCGACTCGGCCTGGCGGAAGTCCTTGGCGTGGGTGTCGTACCACTGCTTGATCTGCGCATCGGTGACCGGCGCGGTGTCGGCCGGCTGCTCGGGCAGCATGGCGATCTCGACGTCGCGGGTTTCACCCAGCAGCTTGAGCAGGCGCTCGGTTTCGGCTTCGGTGACGAAGCCGGAGTTCTGCAGCGCGCTGGGGATGATCGACTGCTGCAGGCTGGTGCGCACCAGCTCTTCGAACATCGCCGGCGTGCGCGGCGGGTTGCCGCTGGCCAGCGCGATGCGGTACTGGTCGCCGTTGAACTTGCCGTCCGGGCCAAGGAAGGCCGGGATGGTAGCGATGTAGTCGCGCACGGCGACATCGCCGATCACCACGCCGGCCTGTTCGCCGGCCAGTCGGACGACCTGTTCGTCGATCAGCTGGTCGAGCACGGCGAGCTTGTTCTCGGCGCTTTCAAAGGCGCGCGGGTCGAAGTCCTCGCCCTGCTGCTGGCGCACGCGGGCGCGCTCCTGCTCGAAGCGCTCGCGGAATTCCTGCGAGGTGATTTCGTGGTGCTTCCACAGCAGGCGGGCCGGCCACCAGGACGGAGCCGAGGACCACCAGGAAGGCGGTGCCGATACTTTGGCCACGTTCTGCGCACCGACGCCACCGAGGTAGCTGCTATCGATGACGAACAGGAACGGGATCATCAGCAGCCCCAGGATCACAGTGACGATCCAGCCCGAGGTCTTGTCGCGAAGTTTCTGCAGCATGGGAAAAATCATGGCCTTGGTGGCGAGCCGCGCAGTGTAACCCGCTTCATGCACAGGCTCCAAAGCACCGGCTGCAGGGGGCGGCGCGGGCCCGGATCCGGGGCATAAAAAAAGCCCCTGGTTTTCACCAGGGGCTCTTCAATCGTGGCGGAGCGGACGGGACTCGAACCCGCGACCTCCGGCGTGACAGGCCAGCATTCTAACCAGCTGAACTACCGCTCCGCGTTGAAACTTTGCAGGCGCTCATTCTATCCGAAGATGGTCTGATTGCCCAGCCTCATGAACACTTTTTTTAGAAGTTTTTCACGAGGTGTTACCAAATCTGCAGTGGCGGAGCGGACGGGACTCGAACCCGCGACCTCCGGCGTGACAGGCCAGCATTCTAACCAGCTGAACTACCGCTCCGTGCTGCAAAACTTTTTGTCTTCCCCGCCGCCGCAGCGGTGGAGAAAACAAAGCCCCCGGAATGAACCCGGAGGCCTCGTTGAAAATGGCGGAGCGGACGGGACTCGAACCCGCGACCTCCGGCGTGACAGGCCAGCATTCTAACCAGCTGAACTACCGCTCCACATTTCAAACTTTACCGCGGTGCTGTGGTGGGTGCTGAGGGTTTCGAACCCCCGACCCTCTCCGTGTAAAGGAGACGCTCTACCGCTGAGCTAAGCACCCCAGCGAGCCGCTTAGTTTACAGCATCCTTCAGGGCCTTACCAGCCTTGAACGACGGATTCTTCGAAGCAGCGATCGCGATGGTGTCGCCGGTCTTCGGGTTGCGGCCGGTGCGGGCAGCGCGGTCACGGACCTGGAAGGTGCCAAAGCCGACCAGCGTCACAGCGTCACCGCTCTTCAGTGCCTTGGTGACGGCAGCAACGACGGCATCGACAGCGCGAGCGGACTCTGCCTTGGTCAGGTCAGCGGTCTCGGCAACGGCGTCGATCAATTCGGTCTTGTTCATTCTCTACAGCTCCTTATTGCGGGGGACCCGCGGATTAGCCAGGGAAGCCATCGTTGCGTGCAGCACGCACGACGGCAAATCGGTTCGGTTCAGCGAATTGGATGCAGCTGATTCGCGAGTGCTGCTTTTATACCAGTGGCCCTACACCCGCGCAAGCCGAAAACCCAGCAATGACGCGGGTTTCGGCCGTTTGCGGTACGCGCTTCAGTGCTTGACGCGCGTTGCGGAAGGTGTCTTGGCTTTGCTGCGAACAGTGACGCGCTGCGCAGTCTTACGGGACTTCTTCGGCGTCAGCGGACGCTCCAGGGCCAGGTCGAGCACCTGCTCGATGTACTTCACCGGGATGATGTCGATGTCACGCGTGACGTTGGCGGGGATGTCGGCAAGATCCTTGCGGTTCTCCTCCGGGATGATCACCGTGCGGATACCGCCACGCAGTGCCGCCAGCAACTTCTCCTTCAAGCCACCAATGGCCGTCACGCGGCCGCGCAGGGTGATCTCGCCGGTCATCGCCACGTCGGCGCGCACCGGCACCTTGGTCAGGATGGACACCAGCGAGGTGACCATCGCCGCGCCGGCGCTGGGACCGTCCTTGGGGGTGGCACCATCGGGCACGTGCACGTGCACGTCCTGCTTCTGCAGGAACGCGGCATCGATGCCGAACTGCACCGCGCGCGAGCGCACCACCGACAGCGCTGCCGAGGCGGACTCCTTCATCACGTTGCCCAGCTGGCCGGTCAGGATCAGCTGTCCCTTGCCGGGGACCAGCGTGGACTCGATCTGCAGCAGGTCGCCGCCGACTTCGGTCCATGCCAGGCCCGTCACCAGGCCGATCTCGTTCTCTTCTTCGGCGCGGCCGAAGTCGAAGCGACGCACGCCCAGGTACTTGTCCACGTTGCTGCCGTCCACCGTCACCAGCGCGCCCTTCTTCGCCTTCCTGCCCTTCACCGCCTTCGGCTTGGGCAGGCCGGCCGGACCGGCCAGCGCGATCTCCTTGACCACCTTGCGGCAGATCTTGGCGATTTCGCGCTCAAGGCTGCGCACGCCGGATTCGCGCGTGTAGTAGCGCACGATGTCCTGGATGGCGGCGCCGTCGATTTCCAGCTCTTCCGGCTTCAGGCCGGCCGCCTTGATCTGCTTGGGCACCAGGTAGCGCATGGCGATGTTGAGCTTCTCGTCCTCGGTATAGCCGGGGATGCGGATCACTTCCATGCGGTCCAGCAGCGGGCCGGGAATGTTCAGCGAATTGGACGTGGCCACGAACATCACTTCGGACAGGTCCAGGTCCACTTCCAGGTAGTGGTCGTTGAAGGAGTTGTTCTGCTCCGGATCCAGCACTTCCAGCAGCGCCGACGACGGATCGCCGCGGAAGTCCATCGACATCTTGTCGATCTCATCAAGCAGGAACAGCGCGTTCTTGCTGCCCACCTTGTTGAGGTTCTGCACGATGCGGCCCGGCATCGAGCCGACGTAGGTGCGACGGTGGCCGCGGATCTCGGCCTCGTCGCGCACGCCACCCAGGCTCATGCGCACGAACTTGCGGTTGGTCGCCTTGGCGATGGACTGGCCCAGCGAGGTCTTGCCCACGCCCGGCGGTCCGACCAGGCACAGGATCGGGCCCTTCATCTGCTTCACGCGCGACTGCACCGCCAGGTATTCCAGGATGCGGTCCTTGACCTTCTCCAGGCCGTAATGGTCGGCGTCCAGGGTGTCCTGGGCGACCTTCAGGTCCTTGCGCACCTTGGTGCGCTTCTTCCATGGCACGCCCAGGATCCAGTCCAGGTAGTTGCGCACCACCGCCGCTTCGGCGGACATCGGCGACATCTGCTTGAGCTTGGTCAGTTCGGCCTTGGCCTTGGTTTCCACCGGCTTGGGCATGCCCGCTTCGGCGATCTTGCGGGCCAGCTCTTCCAGCTCGCCCGGTGCATCGTCCAGGTCACCCAGTTCTTTCTGGATGGCCTTCATCTGTTCGTTGAGGTAGTACTCGCGCTGGCTCTTTTCCATCTGCGACTTCACGCGGCCGCGGATGCGCTTTTCCATCTGCTGTACGTCGATCTCGCCATCGACCAGGCCCACCAGCATCTCCAGGCGCTCGCCCACCGGCAGCACTTCCAGCAGGCGCTGCTTGTCTGCCAGGCGCACGCTGATGTGCGCGGCGATGGTGTCGGCCAGGCGCGCGGGTTCTTCGATGCCGGCCAGGGTCTGCAGCAGCTCCGGCGGCAGCTTGCGATTGGTCTTGACGTACTGTTCGAACAGCGACATCAGCGAACGCGCGATCGCCTCGATCTCGCGCGGCTCGCGGCCGTCCTCGGCCTGGATTTCCTCGGCGGTGCCCTGCAGCGCGCCATCGCGCTCGCCGACCTGGCTGACCTGTACGCGCGACAGGCCCTCCACCAGCACCTTGATGGTGCCGTCGGGCAGCTTCAGCAGCTGCAGCACCTGGGCCAGGGTACCCACCTGGTAGAGGTCGGCTTCCTGCGGATCGTCGGTCTCGGCCGACTTCTGCGCCAGCAGCAGGATGCGCTTGTCCGCTTCCATCGCTTTTTCCAGCGCATGCATGGACTTGTCACGGCCGACGAACAGCGGGATGACCATGTGCGGGAACACCACCACGTCACGCAGCGGCAGTACCGGCAGGTCGAGAGTCTCAGTTGGGGAACGGGCCATGGGGGCTCCAGGAAGGGGGAATACGCCTCTCCGGCTCCAGCGGGGCCAGAGACAAAAAAGCCGATGGCCCCGTTATGGGGCCATCGGCGCAAGGATGCAAGACGCTGCTAAAAAATACTTTCAAATCAATCGATTGAAAGAATCATTCAGCGCCAGCGGCCTTCTGTTCAGGTGCTGGCGGGGTCTGGTAGATCAGGTACGGTTCGGACTTGTGTTCGATGACCGATTCGTCCACCACCACCTTGCTGACGTTCTCCTGTGAGGGGAGCTCGTACATGGTGTCCAGCAGCACCGATTCCACGATGGTGCGCAGGCCACGGGCGCCGGTCTTGCGCTTGAGCGCCTTGCGGGCAATGGCGGCCAACGCGTCGGGACGGAACTCCAGCTCGACGTTTTCCATCTCGAACAGCTTCTTGAACTGCTTGGTGATGGCGTTCTTCGGCTCGGTCAGGATGGTGATCAGCGCCGCTTCGTCCAGCTCTTCAAGGGTCGCGACCACCGGCAGGCGGCCCACGAACTCCGGAATCAGGCCGAACTTGATCAGGTCTTCCGGTTCCACTTCCGCCAGCAGCTTGCCGATCTCCTGCTTGCGCTCGGACGACTTCACCTTCGCACCGAACCCGATACCACCCGATTCGGTGGACCGCTGCTGGATCACCTTGTCCAGGCCGGCAAACGCACCGCCGCAGATGAACAGGATGTTCTTGGTGTCCACCTGCAGGAATTCCTGCTGCGGATGCTTGCGTCCACCCTGCGGCGGAACGCTGGCCACGGTGCCTTCGATCAGCTTCAACAGGGCCTGCTGCACGCCTTCGCCGGACACATCGCGGGTGATCGACGGGTTCTCGCTCTTGCGCGAGATCTTGTCGATTTCATCGATGTAGACGATGCCCTGCTGTGCCTTCTCGACGTCGTAGTCGCACTTCTGCAGCAGCTTCTGGATGATGTTCTCCACGTCCTCGCCCACGTAACCGGCTTCGGTCAGCGTGGTGGCGTCGGCCATGGTGAACGGCACGTTGAGCAGGCGGGCCAGGGTTTCGGCCAGCAGCGTCTTGCCCGAACCGGTCGGACCGACCAGCAGGATGTTCGACTTGGCCAGTTCGACCTCGTCGTTCTTCTGCCGGCTCTCGATGCGCTTGTAATGGTTGTACACGGCCACGGCAAGCGTGCGCTTGGCGCGCTTCTGGCCGATCACGTACTGGTCCAGGACTTCGAGGATCTCACGCGGCTTGGGCAGCGAACTGCGCGCCGACTGTGCTTTTTCCTCGAGCTCTTCACGGATGATGTCGTTGCACAGCTCCACGCATTCATCGCAGATGAACACGCTTGGACCGGCAATGAGCTTGCGCACCTCGTGCTGGCTCTTGCCGCAGAAGGAGCAGTAAAGGATCTTGCCGCTGTCCGTGGAACGACCTTGTCGGTCTTCGCTCATGCTTCGCTTACCTGGTTACCCCACCCGTTCGACGGGGGTTCAATTCGAGAATAACACAGGGCCGAGAGGGCACCAGCCCTGCCCGGCCCTGCTTGTCCAGTCGGAAAACCGACCGTTCTGCTGTCATCAACCCGCCTGGATCGACTCTTCCGGGCGACGCTCAAGGACCTGATCGACCAGTCCGTAAGCCTGTGCTTCGACGGCGCTCTTGAAATTATCGCGCTCGGTGTCGCGGGCGATCGTTTCCAGCGACTGGCCGGTGTGCTTGGCGAGGATCTCGTTCAGGCGCGCACGCAGGGTCAGGATCTCGCGGGCATGGATGTCGATATCGGTCGCCTGGCCCTGGAAGCCACCCAGCGGCTGATGGATCATCACGCGCGAATTCGGCAGCGCATACCGCTTGCCAGCCGCGCCCGATGCCAGCAGCAGGGCGCCCATCGAGGCGGCCTGGCCGACGCAGATGGTGGCCACGTCCGGCTTGATGTACTGCATGGTGTCGTAGATCGCCATGCCGGCGGTGACCACGCCACCGGGCGAGTTGATGTAGATGCTGATGTCCTTTTCCGGGTTTTCCGCTTCCAGGAACAGCAACTGCGCCACCACCACGTTGGCCATGTGATCGTCGATCGGGCCCACGAGGAAGATCAGGCGCTCTTTCAACAGGCGCGAGTAGATGTCATAGGCGCGCTCGCCGCGGGCGGTCTGCTCGACCACCATCGGAACCAGATTGAGGGCTTTGGTTCGGTTGTCCATATCGTGAGGCACCTGTGTTGGGGGGAACTCCCCCGCGCCCTGGGGCGCGGGGTCTGGCGTTTTGCAGGACTCAGCCGCGGATCGCGTCCTGGAAGGACAGCGTTTCCTCGGTGTGCTGGGCGCGCTCGGCGATCCAGTCGATCACCTGCTCTTCCATCACGCGGTTCTGCAGACCCGACATGAGCTGGGGGTCGTTGCGGTACATCTCAATGACCTGCTCCGGCTCTTCGTAGGTCGAAGCAATCAGGCGCATGGTTTCATTCAGGCGCTTCGGCTCCAGCTTCAGGTCGTTGATGCGGGCCACTTCGCCGACCAGCAGGCCGACCAGCACGCGCTTGGCAGCGGCGTCCTTGAAGCCTTCATGGGCGTCAGCCGGCACCTGGCCCGGGTCGCGGCCATTGCGACGAAGCTGTTCGATCTGCTGGGCCAGCATCGCACGGGCTTCGTTTTCCACCAGGCGCGGCGGCAGCTCGACCGCGCTGTAGGCGGCAATCAGCTGCTCGCCGACTTCGCGACGCAGGCGGTTCATCAGGGCGCCCTTGAGCTCGCGCTCCAGGTTGGCGCGGATGTCCTTGCGGAACTGCTCCACATCGCCTGCCTTGACGCCGAAGCTCTTGATGAAGGCGTCGTCCACTTCCGGCAGCGACTCTTCGGACACTTCGGTGACCTTGACGGTGACCTGCACGGTCTTGCCGGCCAGCGCTTCAACGCGCCAATCGGCCGGGAACTCGACATCCAGGGTCTTTTCTTCACCCTTGGCCAGGCCGACCAGGCCCTTCTCGATGGTTTCGAACATCATGTTCTGGCCGATGACGATCGTGCCCTTTTCGGTCCCTTCGGCCGGCAGGCGCTGGTCGCCAGCCTGGGAGAAGGTTTCCAGCGCGACCAGGTCGCCTTCCTGCGCGCCACGGCTGACCGGGGTCCAGGTGCGACGCTGCTGGCGCAGGTTTTCGATCATCTGGTCGATGTCGGCATCGCCGATTTCGGCCACGTGGCGGACCACGCTCAGCTTGGAGACGTCGATTTCGCCGAACTCCGGCACCAGCTCGACGGTGGCCACGAACGACAGTTCGCCCTGCTCACCCTTGTCGATGCGCGGGCTGCCGACCACGCGCAGGGCGTGCTCACGGATGGCCGCGTCGAAGGTTTCGCGCAGCAGGCCGTCGACGGCTTCGCCACGGACCTGCGCACCGAAGCGCTGCTCGATCACCTTGGCCGGCACCTTGCCCGGGCGGAAACCCTTGATGCGCGTGGTGCGGGCGATTTCGCCCAGACGCCCGCTGATATGGGTGTTGAGGCGATCTTCCGGCAGCGAGAAGCTCAGGCGGCGTTCCAGGTTGCCGGTGGATTCGATCGAAGCTTGCATGTTGACTCCTGCCACCGGCGGCCCTGCTGGCCCCCGGTTCGATGTGATGGACGAAACGGTTGTTCGGACGCGACGGTGTTGACACGCATGCCCGCCGCAGCCCTTTAGTTTGGACGATAACGGGCGGCACTGCCAGCGGGGGCCGGTCAGGCGGGCGCACGCGTGAAAGCGCGGCTGGCAGGGGCGGCCGGACCATGGTGCGAAAGGGGGGACTCGAACCCCCACGCCGGTTAAGGCACTGGAACCTAAATCCAGGGCGTCTACCAATTCCGCCACTTTCGCTGGTCTAGCCCGGTATTGTCGCAGGCGCGGGGCGGTCTTGGGTAGGTCGGGCACGATGCAGCGGAGCGGCATGGCCTAGAATGCACCGGAGGCCCGGCGCGCCACATCCTCCACAACGCCAGCCTGAACCCGCCCGCCGAGGAGGCGAGCACCGCATGCAGCAATCCGCCGCCGCCCCGCTGGGCGCAGACATCGTCCAGGACATCGCCGAAATCGGTGCCATCGCGGCGGTGCCGCGGATCCTGGAAACCGTGGCCCATATCACCGGCTCGCGTTTTGCCGCCGTGGCCCGGGTCACTGACAGCCACTGGGTCGCTTGCGCAACTTACGACACACTCGGCTTCGGCCTGGGCGTGGGTGGACAGCTGGTTCTGGAAAGCACCATCTGCAACGAGATCCGGAACGCGCCACAACCGGTGATTTTCGGGCACGCCAGCGAGCACCCCCATTACGCCACCCACCACACCCCGCGCCTGTACGGGTTGGAAAGCTACGTATCGGTGCCGATCTTCCGCCCCGACGGAAGCTTCTTCGGCACCCTGTGCGCCATCGATTCGGCGCCGGCCACGTTCGATGAAGTCCAGGTGGTGCGCTCGCTGGAACTGTTCGCCGAACTCATCGGCAACTACCTGCACACCGAACAGCGGCTGCAGCAGGCGGTCGCCGACCTGACCGCCGCCAACGACACCGCCGTGCTGCGCGAGCAGTTCATCGCGGTGCTGGGCCATGACCTGCGCAGCCCCCTGCAGGCAGCCAGCATGGCGACGGAAATGCTTGAGCTTGAACCGCACACCGAACGTGGCGGCATGCTGCTGACGCGGGTGCGCGACAGCATCACCCGCATCGATGGCCTGGTGAAGGACGTACTGGACTTCGCCCGTGGCCGGCTTGGCGGCGGCATCCCGGTGGCGCTCACCCATGATGCCAACGTGGCCGCGCAACTGATGCGGGTGGTGCACGAAGTGGCCGGCGCGACCGGGCGCAATGACATCATCGCGACCATCGCGGTGGATGCGCCGTTGCTGTGTGATGCCAACCGCCTGTCGCAGCTGCTGGCCAACCTGCTGACCAACGCGGCGGTGCACGGCGCGGCGGACCAACCGATCACGCTGGATATCCAAACCGACGCCAATGGGTTGGTGCTGCAGGTCCACAACGGCGGCGCGATCGCACCGGACAAGCTGGGCAAGCTGTTCACCCCGTTCTCCCGCGAGGCCGGCGACCAGCCACGCCCTGGGCTGGGACTGGGGCTGTATATCGCCGCGGAAATCGCCAAGGCGCACCACGGCACGCTGTCGGTGGAATCCGATGCCGCGCAGGGGACGCGCTTCGTGTTCGCCATGCCGGCCATTCCGCTCGCGCTGGCAGGCTGAGTCGCACCGCGCAGAAACAGACAAGAAAAAAGCCACCAAGCGCTTGCTTGGTGGCTTCTGTCTGGTGGGGTACACGGCCGCGCATGCGCGCTGCCGCCCCCACGCTTCGCTGCGCGAAACGCGGGCCCCTCTTATCAGCCCGCCAGATCCCCGCGCCTTCGGCGCGCCCCCTTGACTCAAGGGGGCTCTACTCCAGGAACCCTTCGTCGCTTGCAACCAACGCAGGAATCGCACGCAAGAAAAAAGCCACCAAGCGTGTGCTCGGTGGCTTCTGTCTGGTGGGCCGTCAAGGATTCGAACCTTGGACCTATTGATTAAGAGTCAACTGCTCTACCAACTGAGCTAACGGCCCGAAAATCGGGAGGCGAATTATGACGCGATCGCGATGCGTCCTGCAAGCCTTTTTTTCGAAGGTGATGCCATGCGCGTCATCCGGGGCAAGAAAAAAGCCACCAAGCATGTGCTTGGTGGCTTCTGTCTGGTGGGCCGTCAAGGATTCGAACCTTGGACCTATTGATTAAGAGTCAACTGCTCTACCAACTGAGCTAACGGCCCTAAAAACTAGACGGATACTTTAAGCTGCATCGCGTCTTTCTGCAACGGCTGGTCTGCTTTCGGCTGACCCGCCTTGAATCAGTGGGGTGGCTGAGGGGATTCGAACCCCCGACCACCGGAATCACAATCCGGTACTCTAACCGACTGAGCTACAGCCACCACTGAAACGTCGGACCCAGCAGCATCGATTGCCTGCCCCTGGAACCTTGATTTCTGCCCTGCACCGCGCCGAAAAGCCACGAATGCCGAAGCAAGTCCGCTATTTTTACGGAGTCGCCCCGGAATTGCAAGCAGTTCTTCACGCATCGGTCTTCGTCCGTTCGGCAGGGCGGAAGCGGCTGACGGCGACGGGCTGCGGCGGCTGGCGCTCCGATGGACCGTACCCGCCCTTCCCCGCCCCGCGCCGCCGCGCCCGTTGGACAACGAGCCGTGGATCGCTGGAGCCGCCGCGTGGTCCATGGCAGCGTGAGTTGTCCATGGCCTGAGTCCGCTGCCGATGAGTACCTGCTTTCGCCCTGTCCGCATCCACACGCAGCTGCACCCGACCCCACGCCTGCCGCCTCGCCAACCGCCCGATGACGGCGTGCCGCAATGCGCGCTGTCCTTCCGCGCCAGCGCTCCGGCGGGTTGGTGGCTGACCCGGATGCTGCTGCAGTCCAACGAGCTGGATCGCCTGATTGGTGACCTGCAGCATCAACAGCGCATCTTGCCGGATGACACCACGCAGCCATGGCGGCGCCCCGGGTGGCTGGAAGCGTCGCTACCGCTGGGGCTGGCGCGCGGCGAATACGACGCGATGATCCAGGCCCTGAGCGCCCGACGCGCGGACCTGCGGCGGACCTACCTGCCGCTGATGACCGCCATGAGCGCGGGCAAGCCGGTCCCGCTGGCGGTGGCTGCGATCATCGCCTGCTGACCCGCCAGCGATGGTGGATACCGGCATTCAGACCGCGCCGCGCAGGGCGTCGCGCGCGGTGTCCACCCGTTCCCGTCCGAGCAGCAGCAGTTCGTCCACCAGCGTGTCGCCGGGCGGCACGTCGGCGGCGGCGTCATGGGTCTTGGCCTGCGCCTTCTGCAGGGTCTGCAGCACCGCGCCGAGTCCGCGCAGCTTGCGGTCGGCCAGGCGCACATCACAACGCCAGGCGTCGGCGGCGGCACAGGAGTCATGGCACGGCGTTGTGCGCAACCGCTGCTGCATCGATGGCAGCATGCTCCGGCATGCAGGCCGGCTGCACGCCTTCCTGTGCGATGAGGATCGCTTCCAGCCGCGATACGAAGCGCGGCGGCAGGTTGTGGATGGCTTCGCCGATCAACGCGTACAGGCGCGTGCCGGCATCCAGCCGTGGCGACATCGAAGACCTCGCATGGCTTGAAACCACCTGCGCCTGGGCGCGAGGTGGCGGGCGATGCGGGTTGGAGTACCGGCAAGCATGTCTATCAAGAAAAACCGGCGGATTGAACTGACCCCCGCACATCGCCCGCCATTTAACCGACGAGGCGATGCATTCTCCGCCGTGCCCGAAGGCCACAACAGTGTGCAGATAGACATGACTTGATCGGGACTCCAATCCCGGCCGACCCATGGGCCAGCAAGGGCATGGTGCGCAGGCGGGCACAGGCATCCATCAGAAAAACGGGAAACTTCGGCACTGACCTGAATGGCGCGCCCGACAGGAATCGAACCTGTAACCGCCGGCTTAGAAGGCCGGTGCTCTATCCAGTTGAGCTACGGGCGCCCGAACCGGTGGACCAACCCGCTCCAACAGGGCGATGGTTGGTCGGGGTAGAGGGATTCGAACCCCCGACATCCTGCTCCCAAAGCAGGCGCGCTACCAGACTGCGCTATACCCCGGCGATGCTTGCTGCCAGGGCGGGGCCCTCGAGCAGACGGGAATTGTGAACACCCGGCCCCGGTTCTGTCAAACCTGCGCGGGGGTGTGTGGGAGCGAGCAAGCTCGCTCCTACGGTGTGGTGGCGAGGCGTGTCCGGGAGCGAACAGGCTCGCCCGCTACGGGGTGCGTTATGCTGGCTGTTGACGGCCGGATGGCCTCCCCCGACCCCTTTTTCGCACGGAGATCGCACATGCGCAGCGGCAACCCGGCTCTTTCCGAGTCCACCTTCCTTGATCTGGGCAGCGGTACCGTTTCCGCCCGCGGCGACCAGGTGATGACCCTCAACGGCACCGTCAACAAGACCGGCCTGCTGTTGCTGCTGACCGTGCTGACCGCGTCGTTCTCGTGGAGCCAGGCACTGGTGACCGGCGGCGAGACGGCCGGTACGTTGTCGTCGGCCGGCATGGGTTACCTGATCGGCGGCGCGTTGGGCGGCTTCGTGCTGGCGCTGGTCACCGTGTTCAAGAAGACCTGGTCGCCGGTCACCGCACCGATGTACGCGCTGGTGGAAGGCCTGTTCCTGGGCGCGATTTCGGCGGTGTTCGAACAGCGCTTCCCGGGCATCGTGTTCCAGGCCGTGCTGGCTACCTTCGGCACCCTGGTGGCGCTGCTGGTGGCGTACCGCAGCGGGCTGATCAAGGCCACCGAAAACTTCAAACTGGGCGTGGTCGCGGCCACTGGCGGCATCGCGCTGCTGTACCTGGCGTCGATCGTGCTGGGGATGTTCGGCATCAACGTGCCGGTGATCCATGAAGCCAGCGGCCTGGGCATCGCCTTCAGCGTGTTCGTGGTGATCGTGGCGGCACTGAACCTGGTACTGGACTTCGATTTCATCGAAAGCGGCGTGCAACAGGGCGCACCGAAGTTCATGGAGTGGTACGGCGCGTTCGGGCTGATGGTGACCCTGGTGTGGCTGTACGTGGAATTCCTGCGCCTGCTGTCGAAGATCCAGCAGCGCTGAGTCGGTGCGGTAGCGCCGGGCCCTGCCCGGCGGTTTTCACTGCTACGTGCGTGATCATTGCTACGCCGAGCATGGCTCGGCGCTACCGGGTGACATCGCGCGCGGATCCGACGCCGCCGGGCGTGGCGCCGTATGACCGGGTGTGACATCGCGCGCGGATCCGACGCCGCCGGGCGTGGCGCCGTATGACCGGGTGTGACATCGCGCGCGGATCCGGTGCCGCCGGGCGTGGCGCCGTATTACCGCGCGTTGATGGACGACTGCAGCGTGGCGTAGTGCGCCTGCAGGTGATCGACCAGCGCGCGCACCTTCGGAGCCAACGCGCGGGCGTGGGGGTAGAGCGCGTAATAGCGGCGCTGGCCGGCGTTCCAGTCCGGCAGCACGCGGATCAGGCGTCCGGCGCGCAGGTCGTCCTGCACGGTGAGTGCGGTGAACAGGGTGATGCCCATGCCGGCCAGCGCAGCGGCGTAAAGCGCTGGCGTTGCATCCACCGCCAGCCGCTGGCCGGCCTCCACTTCAAGCGATGCGCCGCGCGGGCCCTGCAGCTGCCATGGCACCCGTGCGGTAGTCGGACTGAAAGCCAGCAGCGCGTGCTGCGCCAGCTCACTGCCGTGGCGCGGCAGGCCATGCAGGGCCAGGTAGGACGGCGCGGCCACCAGGATGCGGTCGCAGCAGGCCAGTTCGCGCGCCACCATCTGGCTGTCCGGCAGTTCATGGGCAATGCGCAGCACCAGGTCGAAGCCACCACCCACCACGTCCACCAGCTGGTCGTCCGCGCACAGGTCCAGCGATATCTGCGGATGGCGCGACAGGAAGGTGGGCAGCCAGTGGGGAAGTTCCTGGCTGGCGACCACCTGCGGCACACTGATGCGGATACGACCACTCGGCTGCGCCTGCGCGGCACGGGCACGGTTGTCGGCCAGCTCCAACCGGTCCAGCAACTCCACTGATTCGGCGTAGTACTGGCGACCGGCCTCGGTCAACGCGAAACGGCGGCTGTTGCGATCCAGCAGCCGCACGTCCAGATGATCTTCAAGCTGCCGCAGTTGCCGCGACATCGCCGAATGCGTGGTTCCCATGCGCTCGGCGGCGGCGGTGAAACTGCCGGCTTCGACGATGGCACGCAGCGCACGCAATGCGGCGAAATGGTCCATCGTGGGCATGCTCCGGCCAGCGCCCGCGTGCTGCGGGCGCGGCCAGCTTATCAGCGCGCGGCAGTGGCGGCGTGGTCCACCAGGCCGATGATCGCGTCGGTGGTCATGACGTCGCCATAGGTGTCTTCCAGCGTGGCCAGGCTGGCCGCGTGCAGGGTCTTGTGGTCGATGGTCGCGCCGGTGGCCAGTTCCAGGTCACGGGTGGCGGTGGCATCGGAGGACACGATCACCCGGTAACCGCGCGGCGCGGCGGCCGCATCACGGGTGGCACCGGAAACGCAGGCATGGGTCATCAGGCCGGTGACGATCAGCGTATCGATGCCGGCATCCTTCAAGGTCTTGTCCATCACCGCGGCCGAGGCGCCAGCGAACACGCTCACGTTGTCCTTCTGCACCACGGTGTCGCCCGTGCGCGGCTGCATGTCCGGGTGGAACTGCACGGTCTTGCCGCCTTCGGCGAACAGCGGGGCGCCGGCCGGCAGCACGTGCTGGACGTGGATCACGCGGATGCCCTTGGCATCGGCGGCCTTGATCAGCCGACGGGTGTTCTGCAGCGCGCTGGCGCCATCGGGGATCACCATGCGGCCGCCCGGGAAGTACTCGTTCTGGAAATCGATGACGATCACCGCGGTCTTGCCTGCCTGCAGGGCGTCGATCGGGGTAGCACCGGCCATCTGGCGGATGGTGGGATGGGCCGGCTCAGCGGCGGCGACCGGGGCGACGGCGGCCATGCCGATCAGGCTGGCAAGACCGAAAGCTGCAATATTCATGAGGAGGAACCTGGGTTACGGAGAGTGCGGCCATGGTGCCGTGCAGGGTGCGCACCAAGAACCCCCTGTCGCGCACTCCATCTGTGCATGAAACGCACAGATCGTGCGCGCCCCCTCAAACGCAACGAGGCGCCCGAAGGCGCCCCGCTGGTAGTGCATGGCCTTGCCGTCGCCGGTTACAGGCGGCTGGCAATGGCCTGGGCAAAGCTCATCGTGTTGCCGGTGCCGCCCAGGTCGCCGGTCAGCGAATCCTTCGCCTCCATCGTGGCGACGATGGCCTTGCGCAGGCGCTCGGCGTTTTCCGGCTGGCCGATATGGTCCAGCATCTGTGCGGCGGCCAGCAGCAGGGCGCACGGATTGGCCTTGCCCTGGCCGGCGATGTCCGGCGCGGTACCGTGCACGGCTTCGAAGATCGCCGCGTTCTCACCGATGTTGGCACCCGGGGCCAGGCCCAGGCCGCCGACCAGGCCGGCGCACAGGTCGGAGATGATGTCGCCGAACAGGTTGGTGGTGACGATCACATCGAACTGTTCCGGACGCATCACCAACTGCATGCAGCAGTTGTCGACGATCATTTCCTGGAACTCGATGTCCGGGTACTTGGCCGCGACTTCGCGCGCCACGGCCAGGAACAGGCCCGAAGTCGACTTGATGATGTTGGCCTTGTGCACGGCGGTGACCTTCTTGCGGCCGGTGCTGCGGGCCAGTTCGAAGGCATAGCGCACGATGCGCTCGGAGCCCTTGCGGGTGATGCGGGTACCGGAGAACGCGGTCTCGCCGTCGGCCGACACTTCCTGGCCTTCCGCCAGGTAGGCACCTTCGGTGTTTTCGCGCACGGTCACCAGGTTGACGTTGTCGAACCGCGACTTGGTGTTGGGGAAGGTGTGCGCCGGGCGGACATTGGCGTACAGGTCGAAGTGGCGGCGCAGGCTGACGTTGATCGAGGTGAAGCCACCGCCGATCGGGGTGCTCAGCGGGCTCTTCAGGGCGATCTTGTTGCGCGCGATCGACTCCAGCGTGGAAGCCGGCATCAGGTCGCCATGCTTTTCCAGCGCGACCAGGCCGGCGTCGGCGTCTTCGTATTCCAGGCCGGCGTTGAGCTTGTCCAGGACGTACAGCGTAGCGTCCATGATCTCCGGGCCGATGCCATCGCCGCGGATGACCGTGATTTTCTGCGTCATTGATCAAATTTCCGAACAGGGGGAAAAACGCCGTCCGGGGGTGTCCGGTGCACCGGCGCAGGTAAGTTTCAGCCGCAATTATGCCCGAACCGACTACCTGACCCCAAATAGACCATGGTCCCACCCGTGGAAAGCCGCCGAGCATGGCTCGGCGCTACCAGGCGCAGGGCCGGCCGCCTTGGTAGCGC
>NZ_JBDJNU010000015.1:0-77966 GCF_039674585.1 Stenotrophomonas lacuserhaii
TTCGCCCCGCCCCTGGGGCGGCTTGCGCTGGGGGCGGTTGGCGTTAAAATTCCGCCGCCCTTGGGCCGCCGCTACCGGAGATCCCCGTGGCGCGTCGGGTGGAGGGAGCCCCTGGGTCAGGGGCGGCCGCGAAGCGGCGGGGTGTGGGTGCTGGTGAGGAGGGGCCCACGGTTTGCGCAGCACAGCGTGGGAGCGACAGCGCGAATGCGATGTCGTGAACCCGCGAAACGAGGCCCGCATGGATGCGGCTTCTGCCGTCCCCCGGCCAGTCTCACCGCCCGGCCCAAACCAGAGACCAGGCTCTACGCGACCCACCACGAGGGGCCGCGCCGTTCGCCTGCCTGATCAGCCCTTGATCGAGGCCATGTCGATCACGAAGCGGTAGCGCACGTCATTCTTCGCCATGCGCTCCCAGGCTTCGTTGACGTCCTGGATGTTGATCACTTCCACGTCGCTGACGATGCCGTGCTCGGCGCAGAAATCCATCATTTCCTGGGTCTCCGCCATGCCACCGATCGCAGAACCGGTCAGGTGCTTGCGGCCGAAGATCACGCTCACGCCGGTCAGCGGCGGGTCGAGTTCGGTCAGCACGCCCACCAGGCACATGGTGGCGTCGCGCTTGAGCAGGCCCATGTACGGGTTGGTGTCATGCCCGACCGGGATGGTGTTGAGAAGGAAGTCGAAGCTGCCGGCATGGGCCTTCATCTGCTCTGATTCACGCGAGACCAGCACCTCATCGGCGCCCAGGCGGGTGGCATCGGCGCCCTTTTCCGGGGTCGTGGTGATCATCACCACGTGGGCGCCGAGTGCCTTGGCGAACTTCACGCCCATGTGGCCAAGGCCGCCCAGACCGATCACGCCGACCTTCTGGCCCGGGCCGACCTTGAAGTGCTTCAGCGGCGAATAGGTGGTGATGCCGGCGCACAGCAACGGGGCGGCGGCCTTCAGGTCCAGCGTCTCGGACACTTTCACCACGAAGCGCTGCTCCACCACGATGTGATCGGAATAGCCGCCCTGGGTGGGCTCGCCGGTGTGGCGGTCGGTGCCGTTGTAGGTGAACGTCGCGCCTTCGGCGCAGTACTGCTCCAGGTCATCGCTGCAGGCTTCGCAGTGGCGGCAGGAATCAACCATGCAGCCGACGCCGGCAAAGTCGCCGACCTTCAGCGTGGTGACGTCGGCGCCGACTTCGACCACCTTGCCGATGATCTCGTGGCCGGGAACCATCGGGTACTTGGCGCCGCCCCAGTCATCGCGGGCCTGGTGCAGGTCGGAGTGGCAGATGCCGCTGTACAGGATCTCGATGCGGACATCGCCGGCGCCGACGGCGCGGCGCTCGAAGGTGAACGGAACCAGCGGCGCCGTGTTGGAATGCGCGGCATAGGCTTTGGCGAGGGACATGGGGGAATCCTTGGCAAGGGTTTATGGAAAGGCGTTTTACAATACGCCGGCGGCGACGCCCCACATAGGCCGTTGATCGGGATGATTCATCAAGGCGGACAGGATAATGGCGACGGATAACCTCACCCATCTCGCGGCGTTTGCCGCCGTGGCGCGTCATCGCAGCTTCCGCCGCGCCGGTGCCGAACTGGCGTTGTCCACGTCGGCGGTCAGCTATGCCATCCGCGCGCTGGAAGAACGGCTGGGCGTGGGCCTGTTCCACCGCACCACGCGCAGCGTTTCGCTGACCGAGGCCGGGCAGCGGCTGATGGAGCGGCTGCAGCCGGCACTGGGGCAGGTGAGTGACGCACTGGAGGAAATGAACCAGTTCCGCGCCACGCCGGCCGGCTTGCTGCGGATCAACGCGGCCCGCGCTGCGGTGCCGACCCAGCTCAGCCCGCGGCTGGCAGATTTCCTGCGCGCGCATCCGGACGTGCGCATCGAGGTAACCGAGAACGACGGGCTGGTGGACATCGTCGCCGAAGGCTTCGATGCCGGTGTGCGCCTGCACGAGTTCGTGCCCGAAGACATGGTGGCCGTGCCGCTGGGGCCGTTCCTGCGCGGCATGATCGTGGCCTCGCCCGCCTACCTGGCGCGCCACGAAACCCCGCAGCACCCGCGTGACCTGCTGCGCCACCAGTGCGTTCGCTTCCGCTTCGCCAGTGGTCATCTGTACAAGTGGCAGTTCGAACGTGGCGATGAAACGCTGGAGATCGACGTCCAGGGCCGGATCACCTTGAGCGAGCAGACCACCATCGTGCGCGCTGTGCTGGACGGATTGGGCATCGCCTACGTGCTGGAAGATGCCGCGCGACCATGGTTGGCGTCCGGGCAGCTGGTCAGCATGCTGGAAGACTGGAGCCCGCCGTTCCCGGGATTCGTGCTGTATTACCCGCGGCAGCGCCAGATGACCTCGGCGCTGAGGGCGTTCGTGGACCTGCTGCGCGGGACGTGAATGGCGCCATCGCGCCGCCCGCATCCGGATTCGACCCTGCGCCGGCCGTCTGCAGGGCGGGTACGCGCGGGGCGCTGCCGCACACGCGGTGACGCGTATCGACCACGAGCGGGCCATCGCCGGAAATCCGGATGCCCGGCCGGGCGGATTCCCTGCAATTCCCATCGGCCAGGCGACGCAGGATCGGGCTGCTGCACGCGCACCCGCCATGAAGCAGGCGCCAACCGCCTGCGTTGCCGCGGCAGCACTCTTCTGCCACGGCCAAGGTGTATACCCGCATGCAATCACGAGCTTTCAATCCTGCCGTACTTACCCAAGCGTGGCCTGCCGCCACCCCCGGACTTCCCGCCAGGCCAGCGCTGCGCTCGACGCAGGATCCCATGGCGGCCTGTTTTCTCGGGCCCTTCGCGGACAACGACGGGTTCATCCAGGAGCTGCTTTACGACTTCTTCCGCGATCATGTCGAGTGGCGTCGCGGCCTGCACCCGCACGGCGACGGGCCCGTGCCGGCCCCGCGCGCGGCGTCGCCGAAATACCGGCAACTGCAGAAGCGCATGTTCGAAGAGCTCAGCGCACTGTCCCATGCACTGAAGGATTCGGTGCCTTTCCACAGCCCACGCTACATCGGCCACATGTCATCGGACCTGCTGCTGCCCGGCCTGTTGGCGCAGATGCTGACGCTGCCTTACGACCCCAACAACATCAACACGGACTCCGGCGCGGTCACCATGCGCATGGAAATGGAGGTCGGCCTGCAATTGGCCCGCATGCTCGGCTGGCCCCACGATGTCAGGCAGCCCGGCTGTGCCTTCGGCCACCTGACCTCCGGCGGCACTACCGCCAACTACCAGGCGCTGCGCCTGGCCATGTCACTGAAGGCCTGGCCGGTGGCGCTGCGCGCTGCCAAGGTGCCGGAGATTCCCCTGCCGGTGGACGACGATGCGGCGTTCAACTGCGATCCTGCCGCCGGCATCACGCTGTTCCAGCAATGGCAGGCGTGGATCGCCGCGCTCCCACCCGCTGACCGCCTGCGGTGGCGGGCCCGGGTCGGCCAGCAGCAGGTCGAAACACTGGGGTTGAACGAATTCTTCGCTCGCCATCCCACGCTTCGCGTTCCGCAGGTACTGGCGTCGTCGACCGTCCATTACTCCTGGAACAAGGGCATGAAGCTGGTCGGCCTGGGGAAGGCGCAACTGCGGCTGCTGCACACCCAGGGCATGCGGCTGGACATCGAGGCCCTGGACGAAGCACTACGCGACTGCGCGCGCACGCGGCAGCCGGTGCTGATGGTCGTGGCCGTGCTGGGCAGCACCGAGTACGGCAGCATCGACCCGGTGGAGGCGATATGCGATGCGCGTGATCGCTCGACCCGCGCAGGGCTGGGCTTCGGCGTGCACGTCGATGCGGCATGGGGCGGCTATCTTGCCAGCGTATTCCGCCATGAAAGCGGGGCGTTGCGGTCGTTGCAGGAAATGCGCGCAGAGTATCGTGACTTCCCGCAACCCTATGTCTACCGGGCGTTCGAAGGCCTGGCCCGGGCAGATTCGGCCACCGTGGATCCGCACAAACTGGGCTACCTGGCATGCGGCGCAGGCGCCTTCGTCTGCCGTGACAACCGCGCGATGCCCTTGCTGGCCGAACAGGCCGACTACGTGTTCGCCGGTGACCCCGCGGCCGGCTACCTCGGTCAGTACGCGCGCGTGGGGCAGTTCACCCCGGAGGGCTCGCGTCCGGGGTCGATGGCTGCGGCGGCCTATGTCAGCCAGCGCGTGCTGCCGCTGGACCATGCCCATTTCGGGGTGCTGGCACGTCGCACCATCCTGGCCGCCGAGTTTTTCACCCGCCAGGCGACGGACTTCGCCGAACGCGTTCGCGACGTGGCCGAAGTGCTGGTGCCCTGCGAGCCGGACAGCAACCTGGTGTGCCTTGCGTTGAACCCGCAGGGCAATCGCTGCATCGATGCGGCCAACCGCTTCGTGCAGCAGCTCCATGATCGGCTCAGGCCTGATCCGGCGGGAAATGGCCGCTGCCCGGCCTTCCTCGCTTCCAGCACCTGTCTGCGCGAGCAGGCGGTGGGCCGGCGGGACATGCAGCGCATCCTGCGCCAGCTCGGCCTGGACGGCGGCGAGGCCGGCAGCGTGGGCAGCCTGTCCATCCTGCGCCACTCGCTGATGAACCCCTTCCTGCTGCATGCCGATGCTGCAGGGGAGGTGGGCAATCCCATCACGCAGTACTTCGTGCATCTGGAGGCGCTGGTGCGGGAGCTGGCGGCGGGCCGGCGGTGATCCTGCCATGACCCGGGCTGGACCGCTGCGGCGGCCGTGAATATACTGTGCCCCAGTATAGTTCCATGGCCGCTGCCCGATGCCGCACTCCGCTGAAGAAAAAAAGAAAGTCCTGGCCCGTGTGCGGCGCATCCGCGGCCAGTGCGATGCGTTGGACCGCGCGCTGGAATCCGGCGCGGAGTGCGGTCCGGTGCTGCAGCAGATCGCGGCCATCCGCGGTGCGGTGAACGGGCTGATGTCCGAAGTCATGGAGGCGCACCTGCGCGAGGAATTCGGCCAGCCCGCAGCCTCCGACGCGCAGCGTGCCGAGCGCGTGCGCGATATGGGCGCGCTGATCCGTTCCTACCTGAAATGAGCCGTGCCCGCCGCGTGCGGGCGCTCGTCAACATGCGCGCAACACGCGCCTGCCTACCCTTGTCCTTCCCGTCCCCTGGAGAATCCCATCATGAAGTCCCGCGCCGCCGTAGCCTTTGGTCCTGGCCAGCCGCTGAAGATCGTCGAGATCGACGTCGCCCCGCCGAAGAAGGGCGAGGTGCTGGTCAAGATCACCCACACCGGCGTCTGCCACACCGATGCGTTCACCTTGTCCGGTGATGACCCGGAAGGCCTGTTCCCGGCCGTGCTGGGCCATGAAGGCGCCGGCATCGTGGTGGAAGTGGGCGAGGGCGTGACCAGCGTGCAGCCGGGCGACCACGTGATTCCGCTGTACACCGCCGAGTGCGGTGAATGCCTGTTCTGCAAGAGTGGCAAGACCAACCTGTGCGTGGCGGTGCGTGCCACCCAGGGCAAGGGCGTGATGCCCGACGGCACCACCCGCTTCAGCTACAACGGCGAGCCGATCTACCACTACATGGGCTGTTCGACCTTCAGCGAATACACCGTGGTGGCCGAAGTGTCGCTGGCCAGGATCAATCCCGAAGCCAATCCGGAACACGTCTGCCTGCTCGGCTGCGGCGTCACCACCGGTATCGGTGCGGTACACAACACGGCGAAGGTACAGGAAGGCGACAGCGTGGCGGTGTTCGGGCTGGGCGGCATCGGCCTGGCGGTGATCCAGGGCGCGCGCCAGGCCAAGGCCGGCCGCATCATCGCCATCGACACCAACCCGTCCAAGTTCGAACTGGCGCGTGAGTTCGGTGCCACCGACTGCGTCAACCCGAGCGAGCACGAGGCGCCGATCCAGCAGGTGGTCGTGGAAATGACCGGCTGGGGCGTGGACCACAGCTTCGAGTGCATCGGCAACGTCAACGTGATGCGCGCCGCACTGGAATGCGCGCACCGTGGCTGGGGCCAGTCGGTGGTGATCGGCGTGGCCGGTGCCGGCAAGGAGATCTCCACCCGTCCGTTCCAGCTGGTCACCGGCCGTACCTGGAAGGGCAGCGCGTTCGGCGGGGTAAAGGGACGCAGCCAGCTGCCGGGCATGGTCGAAGATGCGATGAAGGGCGATATCGAACTGGCGCCGTTCGTCACCCACACCATGGAACTGGAAAAGATCAACGAAGCCTTCGACCTGATGCATGAAGGCAAGTCGATCCGTTCGGTCGTGCATTTCTGATCGGGGGACACAGCATGCAACGCATTGAACACCGCGCCTGTTCCGGCGGCTGGCAGGACGTCTACCAGCACCGTTCGGAGGTGCTCGGCTGCGAGATGAAGTTCGCGGTCTACCTGCCACCGCAGGCCGCCACGCAGAAGCTGCCGGTGCTGTACTGGCTGAGCGGGCTGACCTGCAACGAGCAGAACTTCATCACCAAGGCTGGTGCACAGCGCTACGCCGCCGAGCACGGCATCATCCTGGTCGCGCCGGACACCAGTCCGCGCGGCGATGACGTGGCCGATGCGGAAGGCTACGACCTGGGCAAGGGCGCGGGGTTCTATCTCAATGCCACGCAGGAGCCGTGGGCGCGCCACTACCGCATGCACGACTACATTGTCGATGAGCTGCCGGCGTTGATCGAAGCGCATTTCCCGGCAACCGATGCACGTGGCATCAGCGGTCATTCGATGGGCGGTCACGGCGCGCTGGTGCTGGCGCTGCGCAACCCCGGCCGCTACCGCAGCGTGTCGGCGTTCTCACCGATCGTGGCGCCCAGCCAGGTGCCGTGGGGCGAGAAGGCGTTCACTGCCTACCTGGGCACTGATCGCAGCGCGTGGGCGCAGTGGGATGCCACCGAACTGGTGGCCACCGCGACCGAGCGCCTGCCGCTGCTGGTCGACCAGGGCGACGCCGATGAGTTCCTTGGCGGGCAACTGCAGCCGCAGCGCCTGCAGGCCGCATGCGAGGCGACGGGCCACCCGCTGCAGCTGCGCCTGCAACCCGGGTACGACCACAGCTATTACTTCATCGCCAGCTTCATCGGCGACCACACCGCCCACCCCCCCAATAAAAAATGGGTACGGTGTGTATTATGTCTTTTCTGGCGCAACCCTGCAACACACGACTTAATCCCCTCCGTCCCCTTTTTGCTCCAGCGGGTCAGTCGTCGTTCTCTTCGGCGGCTTCGCGACCCTGCTGGCGGATCAGCGCTTCTTCGCGCGCATCGTTGATGGCGTGGCGGACGCTGTCCAGGTCGATGGTGGTTTCATCGTGGACGAAGGTGCCGGTCAGCGGCGAGTCGGGCAGCAGGTCACCGGCTTCGAACAGCGCCCACATCTCTTCGCCGTACCAGGTGTCGAGCAGCTCCGGGGCAAAACGACCCAGGTAGGCGGTGAGATTGTTGACGTCGCGCAGCAGCATGCTGCGTGCGGCATTGTTGCCTGCGGCACTGACCACCTGCGGGAAGTCGATCACCACCGGACCCTCCGGGTCCACCAGCACGTTGTACGGTGACAGATCGCCGTGGATCAGGCCGCAGCACAGCATGCGCACGACCTGGCGTACCAGCACCTGGTGGTAATCGCGTGCCTGGTCCGGCGCCAGTTCCACTTCGCCCAACCGCGGGGCGGAGAAGCCTTCGGCATCGGTGACCAGTTCCATCACCAGCACGCCGTGGTAGTAGCCATGCGGCTCGGGCACGCGGACACCGGCGTCGCGCAGCTGGTACAGCGCGTCCACTTCGGTGTTCTTCCAGGCGGTTTCCTGCTGCTTGCGGCCGTACTTGCTGGCCTTGCCCACGGCACGGGCTTCGCGGCTGCCACGGACCTTGCGGCCTTCCTGGTACTGCACGCGCTGCTGGAAGCTGCGCTGTGCCATGTCCTTGTAAACCTTCGCGCAACGCACATCGTCGCCGCTGCGTACCACGTACACAGCCGCTTCCTTGCCACTCTTGAGTGGGCGCAGCACTTCATCGATCACGCCGTCGTCGATCAGCGCCTGCAGGCCTTGGGGGGTCTTCACATAACCTCGGTGGGACGGCCGGCGCCAACGGCGGGCCTGAAAGGGGGGTGATTTTCGCACCTTCCTGACCCGGCGGCCACCTGCCCCTTCCTGCGCAAGCCGCCGGGCATGGCGCGGCGTTACGAGCGGACGTCGTGCAGGGTCCAGTGCGGGCCGGCGAGCAGGCGCAGGCGTTCCTTAAGGATCTCGCCCTTGATCGTGGTGCGGGCTTCAAGCTTGATCTGCAGGTCGTCCTGGCTGCCGGTCACGCTGGCGGCGGGGTCGGTGACGCCCCACTGTTCGGGCACCGCGTCCGGATCGGACTGCTTGGCCTTCCACTTCTCGAACAGCGTCGGGTTGGCAAGGGCTGCCTGCAGCTGCTCGGCGAAGCCATCGGCACCATGGGCGGTGAAAGCAAGTTCGGCATCGCTGCCGCGGGCCTTGGCCGGGTCCGGCAGGCTGATGTAGTACGTGGTCATGGGCATCTCCGTTCAAGGGTGCAAGCGTTGCAGGCGGCCGGTGCACGGTGCGTGCAGGACCGCCGCAGGCTACTCATTCGAAGCGGTGCGGTCCATCGGCGAAACCGACCGTCAATGCCCCCTTGCCCACGTTGACCATGCCGGTCAGGCTCATCACCGTTTCCAGCACCGCCACGCCGTGGTCGCTGCAGACCTGGCGCAGCGCATCGTAGCCGGGCAGGGCGCGCAGTTCGTCCAGTTCGCCGCCGTAGCTCAGGCATACCGCCGGGGTCATCAACCCGGCGCGTACGCGCTGGCCGACCACCTCGAACAGCTTGGTCACCGCGTTGTCGAAACCCTTGATCTTGGCCACCGGGCCGGTCTCGCCGCGGTAGCCGTGCAGCACCGGCTTGATGTCCAGTGCACTGCCCAGCGCGGCGCTGATCAGGCCGACGCTGCGATCCCCTTTGTGGCGGGCGCGGGCGCGCATGTAATACAGGTCGCGGGTGATCATGTAGCCGTGCACGTTGCCGGCCAGTTCCTCCAGCCGCTCGCGGATCTGCTGCACGCTGGCGCCGCTGTCGCGCAGCCGCACCGCTTCCACGGCGGTCACGGCCTGGGCGGCGAACAGGTTCTGGGTGTCGATCACCCGCAGCGCGAACGGCGAATTGAAGCCGGCCGCCTGGCGCACCGGTTTGTAGTCGTTGAGGATGGCGAAGCTGGCCTGCAGCGCGTTGTCGTGGATCGGGCTGCGGGTCTTGGTGATGGTCATGCAGAACACATGGTCGTAATCGATCACCAGGCGCTGCAGGAACAGGTCGCGGATCTGCTGGACGCTGAAGGGGATGGTCTCCGCCTCCGCGCCGTTCTCGGCCACGTGGGCATGCAGGAAGCTGAGCGTGGCCTGTTCGTCACGATGGTCGGCGAGGATGGCTTCGCCGATCCGCACCGTGATCGGCAGCAGGACGATGTTGTGCTGGGTGATGAAGTCCTGCGGCAGGTCGCAGGCCGAGTCAACGACGATTCCGATGCGCATTCGCAGGCCCCCTCCAGGCGCGTTTACCGCTTCATAAGCGTGAAACGTATCGCACTTTTGGGAATTCCGCGCGTGCCATCGGCGTCCCGGTGCCCAGCGGCTGCGGTGCACCGCAGCCGGGCGGGTGGTGTCCTTGGGGCCCGGGGCCTGGGCAGGTCAGGGCTGCGCCGTGCGCGGCAGGTAACGGTCGCGCAGTTCGGTCTGGCGCGAACGCATCGGCATTGCGCGTCCGCCCAGCCACACGTGTTCGGCATAGTGCGCCACGTCCAGCGGATCGCCTTCCCACAGCACCAGGTCGGCCAGCTTGCCCGGTTCGATGCTGCCGATGCGGTCGCCCACGCCCAGCGCCTGCGCCGGTACCCGGGTCAGGCCGGCCAGTCCGTCGGCCCACGGCAAGCCATGCGCCACCGCGTTGCCCGCCAGCTGGCGCACCTTGCGCGCGTTGTGCGAGGCATCGCCGCCCTGGGTGAAGCTGACCTCCACTCCGGCCTTGCGCAGGCGGGCGGCATTTTCCAGGGTCGCGCCGATCTGGTCGAAGGTGGTCGGCAGGTTGCCCAGCGCATCGACGAACACCGGCACGCGGGCCTGGGCCAGTCCGGGTGCCAATTGCCAGGCCTCGGCGCCGCCGGCGATGGCGATCTTGACGTTCTCGCGTGCCGACCAGCGCAGCAGCTGGCGGATGTCCGCGGCACGGTCCACTTCGATGATGATGCGGCCCTTGCCGGCCAGGTAGTCGGCCAGCGTGCGCCGGCCGGCGGGGGTGAGCAGGGCATGCGGGGAATCACTGCCGACGCGGCCACGGGCCTCGTCGACGGCCTGCTGCAGCAGCATCCACTGGGCAGCGCGGGACTTGCCGGTCAGCTCTGCCGCGGCCGATCCCAGCCGCAGGTACAGGGCGCGCGGACCGATCGGATCGGCACTGCCATCCAGCCGGATCACGCCGCCCTGGCCGGCGATGAAACCACCGCCGGTGTGCGCGCCCAGCGCGGTGAAGCCGATGCCTTCCACGCGTGCCACCGGAACCAGGATCGAGGCCGGGTTGTAGGCCAGGGTGACGTCGAACTCCGGCCGCAACGGCTGCTCGCCGAGGGTCAGCGTGCTGTCCACCGTGCTCTCTTCGCCGGATACTTCCTCGATGCCGATTTCGGTGATGCCGCCGAACAGCGCGGGCGTCAGCGGACGGCCCTCGGCCTCCACCACCGCCACGCCGGCCGGTGCGGCAAGGCCGCTGCCGACGGCCTGGATGACGCCGCCGCGCACCAGCACATCGGCATTGGGCAGGCTGCCGCGCGCGCTGGCGGTATGCACGGTCGCATTGCGGATCAGCAGGTCCTGCGCGGCGGCGGGCAGCGCGGCCAGGCCCAGCAGCAGGGCGAGGACGTGCGCGGTCTTGATGCGTGCACGGATCATCAGCGCAGCTCCTGGCCGAGACGGAAATCAGACACCGGTTTGCTGCGCGGATCGGCCCGGTCGTAGTACTGATGGCCGTCGATGAAGACCTGGTCGGCCAGCGCATAGGAACTGAAGGGGTTGCCGTTCCACACCACCACGTCGGCATTCTTGCCCGCTTCCAGGGTGCCGGTCTTGCCTTCGATGCCGAGCGCCTTGGCCGCATTGGCGGTCATCCAGGTGATGGCGCGTTCCGGCGCGATCGCCGGCATGTCGGCGCGGCGCGCGGCGGCGATCACCTTGGCCGCTTCCTGGTTCAGGCGCTGGATGCCTTCAGGGGAGTCCGAATGCACGATGGCGCAGCTGTTGGCGGGGCGATCGACCAGCGCGATGTTCTCCTGGATGCCGTCGAAAGCTTCCATCTTGAAGCCCCACCAGTCGGCCCACAGGGCGCCGCAGACGCCTTCCTGGGCCAGCCGGTCGGCCAGCTTGTAGGCTTCCACGCCGTGGTGGAACGCGGCGATCCTGAACCCGAACTCATCGGCCAGGTCGAGCATGGTGGCCATCTCGTCGGCGCGGTAGCAGTGGATGTGCACGCGGATGTCGCCCTGGATCGCGCCGGCCAGCGTGTCCAGTTTCAGGTCGCGCTTGCCGCCGCTGTCGCCGCTGCTGTCTTCCTTGTCGCCGCCGAACCAGCGCTTGCGCTTGGCCGGCTTGGCGGTGTTCTTGGCGATGTATTCGCTGGCATCGATGAAGGCGGCGCGGTAGCCGGCCACGTTGCCCATCCGGGTGCCCGGCGCGGTGCCCTTGCCGCCGTACACGCGCTTGGGATTCTCGCCGCAGGCCATCTTCAGCCCCCACGGCGCACCGGGGAATTTCATCGCCTGGTAAGTGGTGGTGGGGACGTTCTTGAGCACCACGCCGCGGCCGCCGACCAGGTTGGCCGAACCGGGCAGCACCTGCATGCTGGTCACCCCGCCGGCCAGCGCCTCGGCGAAACCGGGATCCTGCGGCCACACCGAATGTTCGGCCCAGACGTTGGCGGTCACCGGGGCGGTCATCTCGTTGCCGTCGCTGTGCGCGCTGACGCCGGGGCTGGGATACACGCCCAGGTGCGAGTGCACGTCGATCAGGCCGGGGGTCACCCAGCGCCCGTGCGCGTCGATGCGGCGCACGTCGCTGGCCGCCTGCAGGGCACGGCCGACCTCAACCACTTTTCCGTCACGCAGCAGCACGTCCGCATCGTCCAGCCGCTGCCCGGTGCCGGTCAGCACGGTGGCGTTGTGGATCAGCACGGCCTCGCTGCTGCGTGGCTGGTAGGTGCTGGGATACGGATCCTGGATGAAGCGCGAAGCAGCGATGGCCGGCGCAGCGGCCAGCGACAGCAGCGCCAGGCCGATGCCGGCGCGCAGCAGGTTGTGCATGGAGTCCCCGTGAGCATGGTGGTGCAGGCCGCTGACGCTAGCCGAGTATCGCCCTGCTTGCCAAGTGGCCTTCGGCCTGGCGTTGCCACCGTGCGTGGCGCGACGGTGAAAGCGCGCCTGCGTATTTGCGGTAATCTCGGGGAGCGATGGCGCCACGCGCTGTCCGCCGTGTGGGTCGCCGCGAGCTGCAATGGCCGCGCGCGCCCAGGATGAACCACGTAATCAAGGAATAGATCCAACCATGACCCGTAGCATGTTGTTCCGTACTTCTTCTTCGTCGCGCCGCCCCCTTCCTTCGCTGCTTGCTTCGGCCATCGCCGGATCCTTGCTGTTGGCCACCGCGATGCCTGTACTGGCGCAGCCGCAGGATGCGCAGCTGGACCGCTACCAGCAGCTGCGCAGCGTACAGGCGGCGGCCGCGTCTGTGCCTTCGGCCAGCGTTGCACGTTCGACCGCAACCGCGCTGGCATCGGCTGCTGAAACCGCCCCGGTAATGGGCGCGGCCGGCAACCGCGAAAGCTGGCAGACCGGAGAATTCCAGGTCGATTGGGGCCTGGCGACGATGAACGCCGACGCCGCCTATGCGCGCGGCTTGACCGGCCAGGGGATCCGGCTGGGCGTGTTCGACAGTGGCAGCGGGTTGGCGCACGACGAGTTCGCCGGCAAGAACCACAGCAGCATCCGCATCGCCGACCTGCTGCCCGATGGCACCTCGTGCAGCAACGTCAACGCGTTGTGGGGCCCGGACGCCTGCTTCGCCAGTGACGGTGACGTGGTGGCGCTGGAGGCCATCGGCTTCGATTACGGCCTGACCGAGGAAGACATCGCCTTCCTGATCGGTGCCGGTGCGCCGTACGGCCTGACCTTCAACACGCATGGCACGCATGTATCGGGCACCATCGCCGCCAACCGCGATGGCAGCGGCATGCATGGCGTGGCCTTCGGCGCGGACCTGGCTGCCGCCAAGCTGTTCTTCGACAGCTATGTCGAGTGGTACCTGGGATCGGACAATTACTACCGCCAAGGCGCTGTGTTCCCGCAGGTGGGGCCGAGCGAAGATGCCTTCGCCAGCATGTATTCGCAGATGAACGCCCAGGGCGTGCGTGCGATCAACCACAGCTGGGGCCTGGGCAGCGAGCCGGAAACCGTCGAGGAATTCGACGAGATCTACAACCACGAAGGCGACCGCGCCTACCTGGACATCTTCGCCGAAGGCTCGCGCCAGGCCGGCATGATCCAGGTGTGGGCAGCCGGCAACTCCGCCGACTACAACCCCAGCCCGGAAGAAGCTCCGTTGGCCGGCGTGTATGCCACGCTGCCGCGCGCCTTCGCCGATATCGAACCGTACTGGCTTGCCGTGGTGAACCTCGACCAGAACCTGCAGCTGAGCGACCTGTCGCACCGCTGCGGGCTGGCGGCGAACTGGTGCCTGGCCGCGCCGGGCAGCGACATCATCTCCACCTCGTACGGTTCGGAAGGACTGGAAGGCCAGCTGGCCACCGATGACAACCAGAACGTGCTGCTGGACGTACTGCAGCGCGTGCCCAGCTACACCTACGAACAGATGAGCGGCACCTCGATGGCGGCCCCGCATGTCACCGGCGCGCTGGGCCTGCTGTTCGAACGTTTCCCGTACCTGGACAACGCGCAGGTGCGCGACGTGCTGCTGACCACCGCCACCGACCTCGGCGCCGAAGGCGTGGACGATGTCTACGGCTGGGGCCTGGTGAACCTGGAAAAGGCCATCGAAGGCTATGGCCAGCTGCGGGTGGACACCCACGTGGTGATGAACACCGCGGCCGGCGGCCTGAAGGTGTGGGAAGGCGATGCGTGGGATGACTGGAGCAACGACATCGGCGGCCCCGGCGCGCTGACCAAGTCCGGCAGCGGCTGGCTGCGCCTGAGCGGTGACAACAGCTTCCATGGTGCCGTGCTGCGCGAAGGCATCCTGGAGCTGGACGGCGTCAACACGCTGACTGACGCCGTGGTGGTGCAGGGGGGGCAGCTGCGCTTGAACGGCAGCCTGGTGGACACCGACCTGGACGTGCGCGGCGGTAGCGGGCTGGTCGCCGCAGGCGCGCTGCTGGAGGGGGCGTCGTTGTCGATCAGCGGCGGCATGCTGTCTTTCAACGGCACCCAGACCGGTGGATCCACCGTGGTCGGGGCCAATGGCCTGCTGCAGGGCATCGGTACGCTGGGCGATACGCGCGTGGCCGGCATCATCGCGCCGGGCAACTCGATCGGCACGCTGACCATCGATGGCGATTACGTGCAGACCGCCAGCGGCGTCTACCTGGCAGAACTGTCGCCGGGTGGCAGCAGCGACCTGCTGCGCGTCAGCGGCAGCGCCTCGCTGGATGGCACGCTGAAGGCGCTGCCGGAAGCGGGCATCTACTACCTTGGCGAGCAGTTCAACGTCATCCAGGCCGATGGCGGGGTGCAGGGCCGGTTCGCCACCACCGACTTCAGCGCGTTCTCGCCGTTCCTGCAGTTCGGCGTGGGCTACGGCAGCAATGGCATCAACATCGAAGTCACCCGTGGCCAATTGCTGGCCAGTGCGGCGACCACCGCCAACCAGCGCGCGGTGGCCGGTTCGGCCGATGCGCTTGGCGTGGACCAGGGCCTGCCGAAGCCGTTGACCCTGCTGTTCCCGCAGCAGGTCGGTGCGGCGTTGGATGGCCTGAGCGGTGAACTGCATGCCGCCACGCCGCTGGCGCTGGTGGAAAGCAGCCGTTACGTGCGTGATGCGGCTTTGAGCCGTGCGGTAGGCGCGCGTTCGCCGCAGGACGACGCCAGCCAGGCCACCGGTGCGTGGGTGCAGGCGATCGGCGGCAGCGGCAAACTGGATGGCGATGCCAACACGGCACGTACCCGGTCCAACACCAGCGGCTTGCTGGTCGGCATCGATCATGACATCGGCGGCTGGCAGCTCGGCCTGCTGCTGGGCAACGGCCGCACCGATACGAAGCAGGCACAGGGGCGTTCGGCGAAGGCGCGTATCGACAACACCCACGTGGGCCTGTACGCCGGGCACAGCTGGGGCGCATTCGGCCTGCGCGGTGGCCTCGGTTACAGCCGGCATGACATCGACAGCAGCCGCCAGGTGGCCTTCGCCGGTTACAGCGACGCGCTGGATGCCAGCTACGACGCGAAGACGAAGCAGGCCTTCATCGAAGCCGGTTACCGTTTCGGCGGCACCCAGGGCGGACTGGAGCCGTACCTGCAGCTCGCCCGTGTCGAAGTAGACGTGGACGATGTGCGCGAGCAGGGCGGTGCAGCCGCATTGACCGGCCGGGTGGCCGACACCGCGACCACCGTGGCCACCGCCGGCGTGCGTTTCGACAAGGGCCTGAAGGCGGCGTTCCAGCAGGACGCGTGGCTGCACGTGGTGGGCGGGGTGGGCTATCGCCGCGCCTCCGGTGACCGCGATGGGCTGGCGCAGCTGGCCTTCGAGGGCGGCAGCAGCTTTGCCGTCAGCGGCGCGCCGATCGCCGACAGCGCGGTGGTGGCGGAGCTGGGTCTGTCGGCCTGGTTGAGCCCGCGCCAGCAGCTGGAACTGGGCTACAACGGCCAGTTCGGCGATGAAAGCCGCGACCATGGGGTCAACGCACGCTGGTCGGTGCGGTTCTGATCTACGCCTGATCCGTGCGTGATGGAGGGCGGCCTGCGGGTCGCCCTCTTTGTTTCCGCACCGGCGATGCTCGACTCTGTGCCGCGCCTCTCGCAGAATCGTGCCCTGACGTTCGCGAAGACCGCCACATGAAGACCAAGCAGGACATCGTCGACAACTGGCTGCCGCGTTACACCGGCGTGCCACTGGACCAGTTTGGCCAGCACATCCTGCTGACCAACTTCAGCGGCTACCTGCATGCCTTCGCCCAGCTCACCGGCGCACCGGTGGTGGGCCTGGACCGGCCGATGGCCAGCGTCACCGCCGATGGCATCAGCATGATCAACTTCGGCATGGGCAGCCCGAACGCGGCCATCATCATGGACCTTCTGTCCGCGGTGATGCCCAAGGCGGTGTTGTTCCTGGGCAAGTGCGGTGGGCTCAAGCGCAAGAACCAGCTGGGCGACCTGGTGCTGCCCATCGCGGCGATCCGCGGTGAAGGCACCTCCAGCGATTACCTGCCGCCGGAAGTGCCGGCATTGCCGGCGTTCGCGCTGCAGCGGGCGGTCAGCACGATGATCCGCGACCTCGGCCACGACTACTGGACCGGTACCGTGTTCACCACCAACCGGCGTGTATGGGAGCACGATGAAGCCTTCAAGGAGCGTCTGCGCAGCATGCGCTGCATGGCCATCGACATGGAGACCGCCACGGTGTTCGCGGCGGGCTTTGCCAACCACATCCCGACGGGGGCCTTGCTGCTGGTCTCCGACCAGCCGATGATCCCGGATGGGGTGAAGACCGAAGCCTCCGATGCCAAGGTGAGTTCGCAGTTCGTGGACAACCATATCCAGATCGGCATCGAGGCCCTGAGGCTGATCCGGCGCAACGGCAAATCGGTCCGCCACCTGCGGTTCGACGAATGACCGGCAATGGGCAGGGCGCCCCGATGCAGCCCATGGAGCAGGATATGCAGACCGCAGCGCAGGTGGTGGCATTCTGGAACGAGGCAGGGCCGGCGAAATGGTTCGCCCGCGATGACGCGTTCGATGCGCGGTTCCGTACGCTGTTCCTGGAAGAACACCATGCGGCGGCGGCGCGTGCCCGCGAGCACTGGCTGTCAACCGCCGAAGGGGCGCTGGCGCTGATGCTGCTGCTGGACCAGTTCCCGCGCAACTGCTTCCGCGGCACCGCCCATGCGTACGCCACCGACGGGCTGGCCCGGCACTACGCGATGCGCGCCGTGGAGGAGGGCCTGGACCTGGAGCTGCTGCCCAAGCTGCGGGCGTTCATCTACCTGCCGTTCGAACACTCCGAAGAGCTGCAGGACCAGGACCGTTCGGTGGCGATGTTCGACGTGCTGGGCGACAAGCAATACCTGCAGTTCGCCGAGCTGCACCGGGACATCATCCGGCGCTTCGGGCGCTTCCCGCACCGCAATGCGGTGCTGGGGCGGATGACCACGATGGAAGAAATGGATTTCCTGGCCGAGGGCGGCTTCGCGGGTTGAGACGCTGCAACGGAAAACGCCGGCATGGGCCGGCGTTTTCCAGTTCGTTACGGCACTGCGTGAAACGCCGGATCAGTACTTCGGCACGCCGTTGTCGACCTCGTCGGACCACGCATCGATGCCGCCGGTCACGTTGTGCACCTTGGTGAAGCCCAGTGCACGAAACTGTTCGGCCGCCTGCGCGCTGCGACCGCCGTGGTGGCACAGGAAGGCCAGCGCAGTGTCCTTCGGCAGGGCTTCCAGCTCGGCACGGCCATTGCCATCGAAGACCTTGAACGGCACGCCGACGGCGGCGATCGAACGCTCTTCGGACGGACGCACGTCCACCAGCAGCACGGTGCCCGCACGCACCAGGTCATCGGCATCGCGCACCGACAGTTCGGTGATGGCCTTGGGGGCGTTCGGGTTGTCGATGGCCAGGCCCTTGCCGCGGATGTCATCCACCCAGTCGATGGTGATGCCGTCGGCGCGCCGCGCGCTGGCCAGGTCGAACTGCACGCGCAGGCCATTGGATTCGGCCGCGATCGCGCCCTCGTCGAACGGGGCCAGCTGGAAGTTTGGCTGGAAGCGGGCATCGATGCCCAGCTGCAGGGCCGCGCCGGGCGAATCGGCCAGGGCACCCTTGAGCATTTCCACCGCGGCCGGGGTCACGGTGATGGACGGCGGCGTGCGGTCCGGGGCGGCCAGGCCGAGCACGCTGCTCAGCTCACCGCTGGAGGCCATCTGCAGGATGATGTCGCTGCCACCGACCAGCTCGCCGTCGATGTACAGCTGCGGGATGGTCGGCCAGTCGCCGTACTGCTTGATGCCTTCACGGATCTCCTGGTCGGCCAGCACGTTGACGTGGCCGAACTCCACGCCCAGGTCCTGTAGTGCGCCGACGGCCTTGGCCGAGAAGCCACACTGCGGCATGGACGGCTGGCCCTTCATGAACAGCACGACGCGGTCGTTGGCGAGGAGGGTTTCGATGCGCGAACGCAGGGCGGGATCGAGGGACATGGCGGTGGAAATCCGGTGATATCGAACCGCTGATTCTACCCCCCGTGGCATCATGGGGCATGACCACGGTAGAAACGCTGCATTGCCCCCCGCGCTGGCCCTGGCGCGCCCTGCTGGGCTTCGCGCTGTCCCAGCTGCTGGCCCTGGCGGTGTGGATCCTTGCCGGCTGGGGCTGGGGACTGGCCCTGCTGCTGGCCAGCCATGCGCTGTTCCTGCTGCCGGTCTTCCTGCCCAACTGCCGCTTCTACACCCCGGTCACCAGCCGCCTGACCGAGGCCGGCGAGGCGGTCTGGCTGACCATCGATGACGGCCCCGGAAGGGATACGCCCGCGGTGCTGGACCTGCTTGACCGCTACCAGGCCAAGGCGACCTTCTTCCTGGTGGGCGAGCGCGCGCTGGCCCATCCGGAGCTGGTGCGCGAGCTGATCCGCCGTGGCCATGACGTGGGCAATCACAGCCACAGCCACCCGCAGGCCCGCTTCTGGCGGCTGGGCCCGGTGGCCATGGCCCGCGAGATCGGCCACTGCCAGCAGGCGCTGCAGGCGATCACCGGGCGGCCCACGCGCTGGTACCGCTCGGTGGTGGGCATGACCAATCCGTTCGTGGGGCCGGTGGTGCGGCATCTGGGGCTGACCCGGGTGGGCTGGAGCGCGCGCGGCTTCGATGGGGTGGACTGCACACCCGCGCAGGTGCTGGCGCGGCTGCTGCCGGACCTGAAGCCGGGGGCGATCGTGCTGCTGCACGAAGGCAGCGGGCACGGCCACAACCTGCAGATCATCGAAGGCGTGCTGCAGGCGCTGCACGAGCGCAGGCTGCAGGCGCGGTTGCCGGCAGGCCCCTGACGCGGGAGGTCAGCGCGCCACGGGTGGGCGCGTGGCCACCAGCAGCCAACTGTTGAAGGGAGTACGCCCGTGCAGTGCGCGCGGCGCTTCGGCGACCAGGCCGGCCTTGTCGAGCAGCCGTTGCAGCGCACCGGCGGTTGGATAGTGGCGTGGGCGGGTGCGCATCCAGCCGGACAGCCAGCCCAGCCGGTCGGCCAGGCGCGTGGTGCGGTCACGGCCATCGCCGGTATCCAGCGGACTGCGCAGTACCAGTGTCCCGCCGGGCGCCACGCGCGCGGCCGCCGCCTGCAGCAGGCTGGCCTGGGCGTGTGCGTCCAGGTAATGCAGCACATCCAGCACCGCTACATGGCCGCTGTGGCGTGGCAGCGGCTGCTGGATGTCCAGGTGGCGCAGGTCCAGGGTGGGAAGTGCCGCGCGGCGGACCGCACGCGCACCGCGATCGATCTTGCCGGCGTCCAGGTCCACGCCCAGGTAGGGCTGCATTCGGCCGCGCAGGCGCGCGACGTGGCCCAGCAGGCCCAGCCCGCAGCCCAGGTCGAGCAGCGGCAGGTGATCGTCCGGCAGGGCCTGCAGCACGCCGTTGTAGAGCGGGTCGCTGCCGAGCTTGGCGCGCACGTAGTAGTAGGTGCTGCGATTACCCCAGCTGCGTTCCGGCAGGAAAGCGCGGGCGATGGCCGTTGCCTCGGCGGTGTCCAGCGAAGAGGCCGGCGAATGCGCCGTGGGCAGCGCGCCGGCCACCAGTTCAGGCGGCGGACGCGAGCAGGCGCTCGGCCAGCGGCAGGGCCCGCTGCGCCCACAGCGCATACATCCGCGCCGAAGGATGCAGGCCGTCGTCTGCGAGCATCGACGGTTCCGCGCCGTGCTGGCGCGAGAGATCGGTGATGTCCACGTAGGCGATTCCGAGCGCGTTGCAGATCGCCTGCGCGGCATGGTTGTAGCCATCCAGCGCGTCGGCAATGGCGGCGTGGTCGCGATCATGCGCGAACGGCGTAACGCCCCAGTCCGGGATGGACAGCACCAGCACCCGTGCCGGCCTGCCGCCGGCAAACGCCAGCGCACGCTGCAGCAGGGCGCTGAACTGCTGCTGGTACTCCTGCAGTGACCGACCGCGGTATTGGTTGTTGACCCCGATCAGCAGGCTGACGAAGTCGAACGGACCGTCCGGTGCAACGGCGTTGATGCCGGCGTCCAGCTCATCGGTGGTCCAGCCGGTGGTGGCGATGGTCCGTGGGTCCTGCAGCGCGATGCCGCGCGCGCGCAGCAACACCGCCAGCTGGTGCGGCCAGCGGCCTTCCGCCGGAACGCCTTCGCCGATGGTGTAGGAGTCGCCCAAGGCCAGCCAGGTGAGTGCCATCACAGTCAGGCGACGGCCGAGCGGCGCGGCTTCAGCGGCACCACCTTGCGGTTGGCTTCGGCCCGGCGTGCCAACGCGCGGTCGATCCGCGAGAACACCTCGCGCATCACCGTCGCTTCGGGCAGCAGGGTCACGCGGAAATGATGGCGGTAGGGCACGTTGAAGCTGGAGCCGGGAACCACCAGCACGCCTTCGTCGTTCATCAGGCCGAGCGCGAAATCGTGGTCGTCCAGGCCCTTGGCCACGTCGCCGACCACCGCCGGGAAGGCGTACAGCGCGCCGGCCGGCGCCACCAGCGAAAGGTGTTCGCTGGCCGCGCAGGCTTCGATCACCGCGCGGCGGGTCTCATACAGGCGGCCGCCGGGGCTGCACAGCGGGGTGATCGTATCGGGACCGTTGACCGCCGCATCGATGGCGTACTGGCCGGGCACGTTGGCGCACAGGCGCAGCGCGCTGAGCAGGTCCATCGCGGCGCGGAACTCGCCCAGCCGCTCGGCTTCGCCGGACAGCATCGCCCAGCCCACGCGCCAGCCGCACGCACGGTGCACCTTGCTCAGGCCGCTGAAGGTGATGCAGGGCTGGTCACCCGCCAGCGGTGCCACCGGCTGGAACACCGCGTCGTCGTAAAGGATCTGGTCGTAGATCTCATCGACCATCAGCAGCAGGTTGTGCTTGCGCGCGATGGCGACGATGCGTTCGAGCAGTTCGCGCGAGTAACTGGCACCGCTGGGATTGTTCGGGTTGATCAGCACGATGGCGCGGGTACGCGTGGACACCAGTGCTTCGATCTCGCTCGGGTCCGGCTGGAAGCCATTTTCCGGGGCGCAGCGGTAATACACCGGGCGGCCGTCGTTGAGGATGGTCGCGGCCGACCACAGCGGGTAGTCCGGCGAGGGCACCAGCACTTCATCGCCGGGATTGAGCAGCGCCCGCAGCGACAGGTCGATCAGTTCGCTGACCCCGTTGCCGATGAACACCCGGTCCGGGTGGGCGTCCGGTGCACCGCGGCGGGCGTAGGCCGCGGCGATCGCCTCGCGCGCTTCCGGCAGGCCCTGCTGGTGGGTGTAGGGATCGGTGCGGCCCATGTCATCGGCGATGGCGCGCTGCAGGTGTTCCGGCGCGCGGAAGCCGAAGTTGCCGGGGTTGCCGATGTTCAGCTTGATCAGCGTGCGGCCCTGCGCCTCCAGTTCCCGCGCTCGCCGCGCCAGCTCTCCTCGGATCTCGTAGCGCACTTCGGAAAGGCGCTCACGGATGGCCAGGGGCTTGGGCGTGGGGGTGGACATGGCAAACGGGCCGTCGATGGGCATGGAGGGCCCATACTAGCTGAATTGCTGCAGCGCATGGCAAGCGCCTCCCCGCCAGGCACAGCGCACCCGCAGGGCCTGCTGCCGGTAGAATGCGGACGATGACCGATACCCCTGATTATCCCGCGCTGCAGACCATTGGCTGGCCATGGCCCGGCCCACCCGCCGACGCCGAGCAGGCGGACTGGCAGGCTGCGATGGCCACCCATCCGTTGGCGCGCCCTGCGCGGGTGATCGAACAGCACCGCACGCATTACGTGGTGGCGGATGGACCGGACGCCTCGATCAAGGCGGAATCCCTGCCGGAATGGCAGCGCCCGCGCTTTCCCAGCCATGAGCGTCCCGCGGTGGGCGACTGGGTGCTGCTTGAGGGCGTGCGCATCGTCGCGCTGCTGCCGCGGCGCACCTCGATCAAGCGTGGCGCGGCCGGGGAGCATTACCACCAGCAGGTGATCGCGGCCAACGTGGATACGGTGTTCATCGTCTGCGGCCTGGATGCCGACTTCAATCCGCGGCGGATCGAGCGCTACCTGCTGCTGGTGGGCGGGGGCGGCGCCGAGCCGGTGGTGGTGCTGACCAAGGCCGACCAGACCGAGTACACCGAAGACGCACTGGCGGTGCTGGAAGAACTGAAGGCGCAGGGCATCGCGCTGCGGGCCGTCAACGGACTGGATCCTGCCAGCGTGGCCACCCTGCATCCATGGCTGGGCGCGGGGCATACCGTGGTGCTGGTGGGCTCTTCGGGCGCGGGCAAGTCGACCCTGACCAACACGCTGCTCGGCGAGCAGCGGATGAAGACCAACACGGTGCGGTCGAATGATTCGCGCGGCCGCCATACCACCACGCACCGCGCGCTGATGCCGTTGCCGATGGGCGCCTGCCTGATCGACACGCCTGGCATGCGCGAACTCAAGCCGACCGGCGAGGAAACGCTGGCCGAAGGCGGTTTTGCCGATATCGAAGCGCTGGCGGCACAGTGCCGGTTCCGCAACTGCCTGCACCAGCAGGAACCGGGTTGCGCAGTGCGTGCGGCGATCGAAGAAGGCGAGATCGAAGAAACCCGCGTGCTGAATTACTTCAAGCTGAAGGAAGAAGTCGCCGCCGCCGCCGCCAAGCTTGCCGTGCGCCAGGCCGAGACCGCGCAGGAGCGCCGCACCGCGGCCCGTCGTGGCGCAGGCAAGGCGCCGCGCCGCCGGTAGTGACGGCCGCTGGCCGTCTTGTGGGTGACGGCCATCTTGTGGGTGACGACCGTTGGTCGTCACGCCGTTACCGCCTCAGGCTATAGTTGGCCCATGGATCCAGGCGCGACGCTAGACCATGAAGTGGCCCACCATGCCGCGCTGGACGCGCGGCTGGTCGAGGCCGTCGGTGGGATCCGGCTGCTGGGACTGACCAGTTGGCCGGCGGCGCTGCAGTCCCCGTTCCTGGCCGGCGTGGCGCGTGGCCAGCCGCAGCTGCCCCAGGTGGACTACCCGAAACTTGATTTCAGCGACGCGCGCCGTGGGTTGGCGGCGCTGACCGCCGAATGCGATGCCGACCATCCGCTGGGCCGTTACGTGCAACAGTCCGCGCAGAGCTGGGACCTGGCCGCGCAGTTGCTGGAAGGGTTGGGCACCGCCGCGGTGGATGCGTGTTCGGTGCAGTTGTTCGGTTCGCCCGAGCAGCCGCTGCCCGGCAACGGGCCCAGCACGCGCGATGCCGCGCGCCATTTTATCCAGATCGCCGCCGAACTGGACCACGAACTGCTGGCCCCGGAAGAGCAGGTCCCGGTCTCGGCTACCGCGCTGCAGCTGCAGTTGCAGGGCGACCTGGACGCGTTCTTTGAAGCGCGCATCATCCAGGTGCAGCTGGACCCCGGGCTGGTGTCCAAGGCCGCCGCCGGGCCGGCCCGCATCCGCCTGCGCACCAGTGCCCGTTTCAGCGCCTATGACCGTGCGCAGCTGTTCCATCACGAAGCCCTGGTGCACTCGCTCACCGCGTTGAACGGCAGGGAGCAGCACGTCCTGCCGAGCCTGGCGTTGTCATCGCCGCGTGTCACCGCCACCCAGGAAGGCCTGGCCACGTTCGCCGAGCAGATCACCGGCAGCATCGACATCGAACGGCTGAAGCGCATCAGCCTGCGCACCGAAGCCATTGCGATGGCCCGCGAGGGCGCAGACTTCATCGAGGTGTTCCGCTATTTCTGCGACGCCGGGCAGAACCTGGAGGAGAGCTTCGCTTCGGCCCAGCGCGTGTTCCGCGGCGTTCCGCCCAGCGGCGGCATGGCCTTCACCAAGGACACGGTGTACCTGCGTGGGCTGGTATCGGTGCATACGTTCTTCCGCCACATGTTGGCCGAAGACCGCCTGCAGGTATGCCGGTGGTTGTTCGCCGGCAAGATGACGCTGACCGATGCGATCACCTTCGCGCCGTTGTTCGAGGCGGGGATACTGCAGCCGCCGCGCTGGCTGCCGCACTGGGTGAGCCGGGCCAATGGGCTGGCGGGGATGCTGGCGTTTTCGCTGTTCGCCAATCGGATACGGATGGATCAGCTGTCACCGGAGTGACCCGGTCGAACGGGTGGGACCCTCTCGTGGCGGGCGTTTGACAGCAGGCTGCGTGTTGGCGACGGGTGGGTGGGTCATGCAGGACACGCCGTGAACCCGTCCTTGGGGGCTCGCTGTTGCCATCCATGGCAACAGACGGTCCTGCATGACCCACCCGCCCGCCGCCCGGACAGATTCCGGTGGCCGCCCGCCACGTAAAAGAAAAAGAAAAAGCGGTAGCGCCGAGCCATGCTCGGCGGCTTCTGCTTCTGCTTCTGCTTCTGCTCTTCCCCCCCCAAACCCGGCGGCGGCAGCGCACCGTCCGGAGGCGGGGGAGGGTGATGCGCGGGACGCTGAGCCGCATGGGTCGGGCGCATGCGGTCTTGCCGTGTGCGCAGGACAGCGCACACGAGCAAGCGGCGGCGCAGCCTCCAAGGACGGATTCACGGCGTGTCCCGCGCATTACCCTCCCCCGCCTCAACCCATGACACAACCACCCCCGCCGAGGACTAAAAATCAACCCCCACCGTCATGAACACCTGCCGCGGTGCGCTGGCGTGGATCGCATAGCGGGTCCCGGTCGGATCGGTCGGCGCGAACGAACTCAACTGCCCTGCGTAGCGCTTGTTGGTCAGGTTGGTGGCGTTGAGCGATACCTTGATGTCGCGCAATCCCATGCCCGGGCCGAAGGAATAGCCGAGGCCTGCATCGAAGGTGGTCACCCCCGGTACCGACTGGTCATTGGTATAGGTGTAATAGCGCTTGCCGGTGTACTTGGCGCGCACGCTGGCGAAGAAGCCGTCGTGGTTCCAGCTCAGTTCGCTGGAAGCCATCCGCTGCGGCGTATCGACGGTGATCTTTCCCGCCACCGGTACGATCGCACCACCGGAGGTGTAGTCGTCCTCGTAGGTGGTCTTGTTCCACGACAGCGCGTTGTACCACTGCAGGCCGTCGAGCGGCTTGAGGATGAACGTCAGCTCGGCGCCCTGGCTCTTCACCGAACCGACATTGATGAAGCGGGTGATGCACTCCGGCCGCGTGCCGACTTCGATGCTGGTGCAGGGATTGAGCGACAGCAGGCGGTTGTCGAACATCACGTGGTAGGCCGCCAGCGAGGCCTGGTACTTGTCGCCGAAGCGACGGAAACCGGCTTCGAACGTGCGCGACTTTTCCGGCTCCAGGTCATCCACGCTGGCAGCGAAGGACTCCGGCGATACCTGCAGGGGACCGCCGCTGCCGCCGCCGACGAAGGCGGCGATGTTCTCGGCGTAGGAGGCAAACACTTCCTGGCGAGGGCTCAGCTTGAAGCTGATGCCGGCCTGCGGCAGCACCGATTCCCTGGCGGTCAAGGTGCCGGAGGCATAGCGGGATTCAGTGCCCGGTTTCGCATGGGCCGTCATCCGCGTGTTGGGGCTCTTGACGCCCACGTCCACTGTCATCCGGTCGTCCAGGAAACGCATGCGGTCCTGCACGTAGAACTGGCGCGTACGGATATCGAAGTCCTGGTCGAACAGGCGGCGGTCCGGGTGGTTGAGGTAGGTGTCGTCCAGGAAGGGGCCGTCGATGTAGTAGAAATTGCGCTCTACGTTATGGTCGTTCTTCTCGTACCAGAGCCCGGCTTCCAGTTCGTGGATACCCAGGTTCCAGGTCAACGCTGCGGTCAGGCCCTGGCGGTTGATGGTGTAATTGGTGCTGCGGATCGAAATCGGAATCTCGCGATCGGTGCCCGGATGGGAAGGCTGGCCCGGTGCCCACCAGTGGCCCTGGCCGCGGTTGTCGTGGTGGTAGGCCAGCAGCTTCAGCACGGCGGCATCGCCCAGCTTGAAGTCGGCATCCAGCGAATACAGGTTGTCGTCGCGCAGTGCGCGGCTCTGGTAGTACGCATCGTCGATGCTGTTGACGCCGCCGGTGAAGGCGCAGCGTGCCGGATCACGGGTGGCGGGCGCGCAGTAGGCGGCGGCGACGGCACGCTCCCAGTCAGGTGCATAGATGTTCCAGTCGTAGCCCAGCCCGCGGTCCAGCATGCTCTTGGACAGATACGCATAGTTGGCCTGGCTGGCGCGCGAGGTCGCGGCGAACGCACCGAAACGGTTGTCGCCCACATGCCAGACGGCCTTGGCGTTGAACTGTCGCGTCGTCTGGTTCTGGTACGGCGCCGCCCACATGTCCGCGTCCTGGTGCACGCCGGACACATAAGCGGAGAACCCGTTGATGTCTCCGGTATCCACGCGCAGGTAGCCACGGCGCTGGTTGTCATCGCCGACGGTGACGCTGGCACGACCGCCGAACTCGGTGGAAGGGTCCATCGAGAAATACTGGATCGCACCACCGAGGTTGCTGGTGGAGGCAACGCCCAGCGAGCCGATGCCCTGCGACAGCTCGGCGCCGGCCAGGTTCTCGGCGATCAGGGCGCGCGCGATGCTCAGCCCGTTGTAGTTGCCGTAGCTGTTGTCACCCAGCGGGATGCCGTCCAGCGTATAGCCGAGGCGGCTCTTGTCGAAGCCGCGCAGGCTGATGGTCTGCGATTCCTCGTTGGCACCGAAGGCATCGTTGGACTGCACGGAAACACCGGGCAGGCGATCGAGGATCTTCTGTCCGCTGGTGCCGGGCGGCAGCACCTGCTTGTCCACGGTGGTGATGCGTTGCACCTGACGGGTTTCACCCTGGCCGATCACCGACACGGCATCCAGCGTCTGCGCGGTGACGGCCGTATCGGCGTTGGATTCGCCGGCGGCGTGGGCGTTGGCGGCGCAAAGCGCGATCGCCACGGCTATCGTCAGGTGTCGGGTCTGCATGTCGTTCCGTTGCATGGGGAAGGTCCTGCGGGCTGCAGGTCACCAACCACTATGCGGAGCGGAAATGACGGGTTTTTGACGGTGAAGCGTAGAAGGCGTGCAACTGCGACGGCGTTCGCTTTATGTCGAAGGACCGCGCGCCGCCACCGAGGGTAGCGCCGAGCATGCTCGGCGAGCGCAGCGGCAAGGGCAAGGGCAAGGTCGTGACGACCAACGGTCGTCACCCACCAACAGCAGGAGCAGACGACCAACGGTCGTCACCCACCCGGCCGTCACTACCGAGGGACGGCGAGCGCAGCGCCACCCATCGGATCCGCCTGGCTGCGTCACCCCATGTACAGGCCGCCGTTGACCGGATAGTCCGCGCCGGTCACGTACGCCGATTCGTCCGATGCCAGCCAGCCACACAGTGCGGCCACTTCTTCGGGCCTGCCGAGGCGACGGATCGGCACCGAGGCGGCCAGCCGGTCCAGCACGTCCGGCGGGAAGCTGCTGATCGACTGGCTGGCGATGTAGCCCGGCGATATGGTGTTCACCGTGACCCCACGAGCGGCGACTTCCGCAGCCAGCGCGCGGCTGAAACCGTGCATCGCGGCCTTCGCCGTGGCGAAGTTCACCTGGCCGATCTGGCCCTTGTGCGCGCTGACCGAACCGATGTTGATGATGCGTCCCCAGCCGCGCGTGGCCATGCCGTCGACCACCTGCTTGGTGATGTTGAACAGCGAGTTGAGGTTGGACGCCATCACCGCATTCCAGTCATCGGCGCTCATCTGGCGGAACAGCACATCGCGGCTGCCGCCGGAATTGTTGACCAGTACATCGACCTCGCCGACTTCGGCGCGCACCTTGGTGAAGGCAGACGCGGTGGAACCCCAATCGGTTGCGTTGCCTTCGGAGGCGATGAAGTCAAAGCCGAGGTCACGCTGCTCGCGCAGCCAGCCGGCCTTGCGCGGGGAGTTCGGTGCGCAGCCGGCGACCACGGTATGGCCCGATCGTGCCAGGGTCTGGCAGATCGCAGTGCCGACACTGCCCATGCCGCTGGTGACGTATGCGATGCGAAGGGTCATGGTTTTCTCCAGTTCCTGTGACGGGGCCGCATCAGGCGGCCAACGGGTAGAGAGCGAACAGCAGGCTGCCGGCCATCAGCAGCAGCGAGATCAGCACCGCCCATTTCAGGGTGAATTTCTGGTGGTCGGCGAACTCCACCTTGGCCAGCCCGACCAGCAGGTAGGTCGAGGGCACCAGCGGGCTGAGCAGGTGAACCGGCTGGCCGGCCAGCGACGCGCGGGCCATTTCCACCGGGGTGATGCCGTAGTTGCCAGCGGCCTCGGACAGGATCGGCAGCACGCCGAAGTAGAAGGCATCGTTGGACATGAAGAAGGTGAACGGCATCGACGCCAGTGCGGTGATCACCGCCAGGTACGGCCCCCAGCTTTCCGGGATGATCGCCAGGAAGCTGTGCGACATCGCTTCGACCATGCCGGTGTTGTTGAGGATGCCGGTGAAGATGCCGGCGGCGAAGATCAGCGAGACCACCGACAGCACGTTGCCTGCGTGGTTGACGACGCGGCGGCGCTGCTCGGCCAAGTTCGGGTAGTTGATCACCAGCGCGATGGCGAAGCCCACCATGAACAGGATCGGCATCGGCAGCAGGCCCATGATCAGGGCGGCCATCAGCGCGGCAGTCAGGCCGAAGTTGACCCACAACAGCTTCGGACGCTTGATGTCTTCGGCATCTTCCACGGTCGGCAGCGCATCGCCATCGTCGGACACGCTGGAGTCCATCCACGAGCCGCCCTGCGGCAGCGTGACCACGCCCAGCCGACGGCGCTCCTTCATGCCCAGGTACCAGGCGAGCACCAGGATGCCGGCACAGGCGATCACCATGGACGGAATCAGCGGCACGAACACATCGGCCGGGTCCACGTGCAGCGCGGTGGCCGCCCGCGCGGTCGGCCCACCCCACGGGGTGAGGTTCATCACGCCACCGGCGAGGATGGTCACGCAGGTCATGTTCAAGGCATTCATGCCCAGTCGCCGGTACAACGGCAGCATCGCTGAGACCGTGATCATGTACGTCGTCGAGCCATCGCCATCCAGCGAGATCAGCATCGCCAGCACGGCCGTGCCCATGACGATCTTCAGCGGATCGCCCTTGACCACGTTGAGGATGATCCGGACCAGCGGATCGAACAGGCCGGCATCGATCATCACCCCGAAGTACAGGATGGCGAACATCAGCATGACGCCGGTGGGCGCGATCTTCTTGATGCCGTCGAGCATCATCTGGTCGATGCCGGCGCCGAAGCCGCCCAGCAGGGCGAAGATGATCGGGACGGTGATCAGGGCGACCAGCGGCGACAGTCGCTTGCTCATGATCAAGTACATGAACGTAATGACCATGCCAAAGCCGAGGATGCTGAGCATCATCTGCGGACTCCTTGCGGATTAGTGCGGAAGGGGGAGGGGAGAGCGGGTGGGCATCAGAAATCGAACTGCAGGCGGCCGGTGACCGCACGCGTGCGATCGACGGTGACGTCGGCCAGACGGTCGCGGTTGCGGCTCTCGATCAGGTTGAGCATGAAGCGGAGGTTGTCGCGCAGGTACCAGTTGCCCGCCAGCGTCCACGCTTCGGTGCTGCCGTCACGCAGGTCGGGCTGGCCAACCAGGTGCTGGTCACCCCGCATCTGGTCGTAGCGCAGCGCCAGTTCGAACGCACCAGCCTTGTGCCGGATGTCCTTGATGCGGGCGAAGCGACCGGTCCTGCGGTCGTAGCCGCGCGACTCACCGGTGACGAACCAGCTGAGCATGCCGTAGCCGGCCAGCACCTTGCCGCGCTGCAGGCCATCGTCGAAGGTGGCATCGCTGAACTCGCCCTGCCAGGACCATGGCCCACGCACCTGCGCGTACTCCAGCGACCACTTGTCCACGTCGGTATCGCGGCCTGCGGAGAAGTCGACCAGGGTCAGGCGGCTCTCATCGGACAGGTGGCCGGCGGGGCGCGGACGGATGCGCAGCGCCGGGGCACCGCTGGCGCCGGGGTTGTCATACCGCTCGCGTGCCGCCGAGACGCCCAGGTGCAGCACGTCGCCGGCAGCGGGACTCGGCGCCCAGGTGGCACGGCCACCGGCGGCGCGGCCCTTGACCTGCCAGGCATCGATGCTTTCCAGGCTGTACAGGCTGGCCGCCCAGGTGAAATCACCCGGATTGGCCTGCCAGGAAGCGCCCAGCCGGTACAGCGGCGCCAGCGAGGTGCCGGCGTTGCCGCGTTCCAGGAAGCTGCCGTAGTTGGAACCGGTGCGGTCATCGAGCGAGAAGTACTGCTTGAACTGGCCGACGGTGAGCCGGCCGGCATCGCCGAAGCTGCGGCTCAGGTAGACATCCTTGGCCTCGACGCGATCGCCGGAGAAGTCGGCTTCCATCTTGTAATCGGCCACGAAGAACTTGCCGGAAACGTCAAGCCACGCACGACGCACCTCGGTGTCATCCTTGTTCGGCGTGCCACGGCCATCGTTGTCGAAGCTGGCGAAATCCAGATGCAGGCGCCCACCGATCTCGGCGGTGACTGGCCGGTCATCGTCGGCGGCAAAGACCGGCGCAGCAGCAAACACGGCACAGGCAGCCACCGCGCACGACCCCACGGCCGACCAACGAACAGAAAATACTTCCACAAACCCTCCCAGGTGCGCGCCCGGCGCGCGGCCAACGTGGGCATCCGGAACGGATGCGAGGCCGCAGTCTCGACCCGGCAAGCTGTCATTCACCTGTCAGCGGTTTGTGCAGCGCAGCGAAAGCGCGCGATTCCCCCCGCCGGCCCGCCCCGCCGAGCATGGCGATGCCGGGCATCCTGCCCGGCACCCTGCGGGCCGTCGCACGCGACGTTGGCAGCGGCTCCTGCCGCTGCCTTCGGCGCTACCGCTCTTTGTTTTCAACGCGGCTGCCGGCCAGCGGAACCTGTCAGGGCGACGGTGGGTGGGGTTGGCAGGACCGTCTGTTGCCATGGATGGCAACAGCGAGCCCCCAGGGACGGGTTCACGGCGTGTCCTGCCAACCCCCTCCACCCGCCGCCAACCCCGTAATCCGGCAAGCCGGCACGCCGCGAGCGGCATCACCCGTTCGATCCACCCCCCGTGCGTTAGCATCTCCATTCCCCCGTACCCGACAACCGCATGCGCCTGCTGCTGGTCGAAGACAACCCGGACCTCGCCGATGCCATCATCCGCCGCATGCGCCGCAACGGCCACGCGGTGGACTGGCAGTCCGATGGACTGGCCGCTGCCAGCGTGCTGCGCTACCAGAGCTTCGACCTGGTGGTGCTGGACATCGGCCTGCCCAAGCTGGACGGCCTGCGCGTGCTGGCTGGGATGCGCGAACGCGGCGATAGCACGCCGGTGCTGATGCTCACCGCCCGCGACGGTATCGAAGACCGCGTGCAGGCGCTGGATGTGGGTGCCGATGACTACCTCGGCAAGCCCTTTGATTTCCGCGAATTCGAAGCGCGCTGCCGCGTGCTGCTGCGACGCGCGCGCGGTCAGTCGAGCGAGATCGTGCAGATCGGTGGGTTCCAGTTCGACAATGCCGCCCACCGGGTCAGCCTGGACGGCGAACTGATCGAGCTGCCCAACCGCGAATTCCGCCTGCTGGAGATCCTGGTCGGTCGGCTGGGCCAGGTGGTCGGCAAGGACGAGATCGGCAACGGGCTGTTCGGTTTCGACGACGAAGCCGGGCCGAATGCCATCGAACTGTATGTCGGCCGGTTGCGGCGCAAGCTGGTTGCTGCGCCCCTGCGCATCGTCACCGTGCGCGGCGTGGGGTACATGCTGGAAGCCGTGGACGCGATCGATGGGGGCAGCGATGCGCCCGCATGAGCGGCAGCGCCCGGCATCGCTGCGGCGCACGCTGACCCTGTACCTGGGCGCGTTGCTGGCGGTGTTCGCCGTGGCCCTGCTGTTTGCCGCGCGGGATTACGGCCAACGCGCGGCGAACCGCTCCTACGACCATCTGCTGGTGTCCTCGGCGCTGTCCATTGCCGATTCGGTGGCGCTGGTCGACGGACAGTGGCAGGTCGACCTGCCCTATGCCGCGCTGGACCTGCTGGCGATGGCAGCGGAGGACCGGGTCTTCTACCGCGTGGCGGACAGCCGCGGCAAGCTGATCACCGGCTACGCTGACCTGCCGACCGCGCCGCGCAGTGCGAAGCCATCCGGTGATGCGCCGACCTTGTTCGATGCGCCCTACAGCGGGGAAACCGTACGTTTCGTGGTCGTGGCGCGCAACCTGTCATCGCCCTCGGTGCAGGGCGAGGTACAGGTGCAGGTCGGGCAGACCCGGCGTGCGCGCGAAGCACTTGCGCAGGAGATGGTGAACCGCGCGCTGCTGGCCATCACGGTACTGTCCTTGTTGTCGCTGGCGCTGGTCGGTGTCGGCGTACACCGTGCCTTCCGCCCGCTGGTGCGGGTGGAACGTGAGCTGTCGCGGCGAGAACCATCGGACCTGCGTCCACTGGACGCGCACGTGCCGCGCGAGATGGACCAGATGGTCGCCGCGCTCAACCGCTTCATGGGCCGGTTGTCGACCAGCAACGAAACCCTGCGTTCGTTCATGGCCGAAGCCGCGCACCAGATGCGCACGCCGCTGGCGGCACTGCGCGCGCAGGCGCAGCTGGCGCTGGATGACGAAGAGCCCGAAGACATGCGGCGCAGCCTGCTGGCGATCGAGCGCAACGCCAGCCACATGAGCCGCCTGCTCAACCAGCTGCTCAGCGATGCCAGCGTGATCCATCGCGCGAACCTGCAGCGCTATGCGCCGGTGGACCTCGCCGAAACAGTGCATCAGGCGCTGCACGAGGCCGTGCCGCAGGTGGAGCCGATCCCGCGGGTGCATCTTGCGATGAGTGCGGGACCGGTCTGGGTGCAGGGCGACGCGCTGCTGCTGCGCGAGGCGATCAAGAACCTGATCGACAACGCCATCAAGTACAGCGCGGCGGCCCCGTTGCAGGTGGCGTTGACTGTTGATGGCAACAAGGCCGTGCTGACCATCGCCGACCACGGCCCGGGCATCGCCCCCGGCGATGCCGAACGTGTCTTCGAGCGCTTCGCCCGTGGTGAAGGCGCGGCAGCCGGCGGCGCGGGGCTGGGGCTTGCCATCGTCAAGCGCGTGGTGGATGCGCACGACGGCCACATCGACCTTTCCAACCGCCGCGAAGGCGGCCTGGTAGCCACCATCGTGCTGCCCCGGAGCCACGCATGACCCGACTGTTTGCCCTGGTGGCCCTGCTGCTGTCGCTACAGGTTGCCGTGGCGGCGCCCGGCGATGTGCAGCGTTTCCCTGCCACCGGGCAGGCCAGCGCACAGCTGCGCATCCATGGCTCGACCGATATCGAGGTATTCGCGGTGGTGATCGCCGATTACCAGCGCCTGCATCCGGGTACGGAAGTGGTATACGAGGACATCATCACCCAGGACCTGCATGCGCGTTTCCTTCGCGAACGGAAGGGGGCCGCCTCGGCCGACCTGCTGATTTCCAGTGGCATGGACCTGCAGGCCAAGCTGGTCAACGACGGGCATGCATTGGCGCACCGCTCCCCGCAGACCGAAGGGTTGCCCGGGTGGGCGCAGTGGCGCAGCGAGGCCTTCGGGATCAGCTACGAGCCGGTGGCGATGGTCTACAACACCCGCACGCTGCCTGCCGCGCGCGTGCCGCGCACGCGGCGCCAGCTGCTGGACCTGCTGCGCGCGCCGGATGCCCCGCTGCGCGGGCGGGTCGGCACGTATGACATCAACCGCAGCAGCGTGGGCTACCTGCTGGCCACGCAGGATGCGCAGCGCGGCAGCATGGCCGGCGCCCTGCTGGGCGCGCTTGGCGACAACCAGGTGCTGCTGGAAGAGCGTACCGGCGTGCTGCTGGACAAGGTCAGCAGCGGCGAGCTGTCGCTGGTCTACAACGTGCTCGGCTCCTATGCGCAGGCGCGCATCGAAGACGGCCAACCCCTGGGCATCGTCGAACCCGAGGACTACACGCTGGTCATGCTGCGTACCGCGGTGATCCCGCGCAACAGCCGCAACAGTGCCGAGGCGCGGCGCTTCCTGGATTACCTGCTGTCTCCGCGTGGTCAGCAGGTGCTGTCCCGCGAAGCCCGGCTGATGCCGATCGTGCGCGGCGGCGCGACGCGCAACGGCAGCCCGGGGCGCAACCTGAGGCCGATCCAGCTCGGCCCCGGATTGCTGGTCTACCTCGATGCATTGAAGCGGCGGCAATTCCTGGACGCATGGAACAGCAGCATGCGCCCGGCGCGCCAGCCGGCACCGATGCAAGGGCGGCGTGGCCCTGCAGCCGCAGCTGACTGAAGTCGGCCCTACAATGCCCGCATGAGCGAACTGAACCTGCTGGTTGCCGACGACCATCCCCTGCTGCGCGCTGCCGTGGTCCATTCGCTGCGGCAGGGCCTGCCGCAGGTCAACGTGCGCGAAGTCGCCAGTGCCGAAGCGCTGGAACAGGCGCTGGACCAGCATCCCGACGTGGACCTGGTGCTGCTGGACCTGACCATGCCCGGCGCGCACGGGTTTTCAGCGCTGCTGCATGTGCGTGGCGCGCATCCCGACATCCCGGTGGTGATCCTTTCTTCCAATGACCACCCGCGCGTCATCCGCCGCGCGCAGCAGTTCGGCGCCGCCGGTTTCATCCCCAAATCGGTGCCGCCGGAGACCATCGGCGAGGCGGTGGCGGCCGTGCTCGATGGGGGGCTGTGGTTTCCGGCAATGGCCGCCGAGCGATCCGACGCCGATGCACTGCTGGCCAGCCGCCTTGCGCAGCTCACGCCGCAGCAGTTCCGCGTGCTGCTGTGCCTGGCCGATGGGCTGCTGAACAAGCAGATCGCCTATACGCTGGGGCTGGCGGAGAACACGGTGAAGGTGCATGTCACCGCCATCCTGAAGAAGCTGGAATGCCACAGCCGTACGCAGGCCGCGGTGCTGGTGAAGGCGCTGGAACCGGAAGGGGATGCCGGCCTGGTGTAGGGCAGGGTAGGGCCGCGCCGCGCCGCGCCGCTGCGCTCGCCGACCATGGGTCGGCGCTACCGCGACGTCAGGCCGGGCATCTGGCGCTACCCGCGGTGGCGCAGCAGCAGCTGGGTCATCAGCGCGCGCAGCGCGGGCGGGCGCACCGGTTTGGCCAGGAAGCCCCAGCCGTTGTCAGCGGCCAGCGCCCTGAGCGCGTCATCGCGTTCGGCGGTGACCAGCACCACCGGCGGCCGCGCCTGCCAGCGTTCGCACAGCGCCTCATACAGCGTCGGCCCGTGGAACTCGCCCATGCGCACGTCCAGCAGCAACAGCTCCGGTGCCTGCCCGGCGTGGGCGGCATCCAGCGCGGCCTGCGGGCCTTCGGACTGCTCGACATCGCAGCCCCATTTTTCCAGCAGCGCGCGCGTGGCAGCGCTGACATGCGCATCGTCATCGATGGCCCATACCCGGCGTCCACGCAGGGGGCTGTCGGCGGTGGTTTCCACCACCACCGGCGCGTGCACCGTCACCGACGTCACCACCTCATCCGCGCGGCCCAGTGGCACGGCCACTTCGAACATCGTGCCGCTGCCCAGCACCGAGCGCAGCCGGATCGGATGGCCCAGCAAGCGGCCGATGCGTTCGACGATCGCCAGCCCCAGTCCGGTGCCGCGCTCCTGGCCATCATGCAGGCGGCGGAACTCTTCGAAGATTTCCCTGTGCAGGCTCTCCGGGATGCCGGGGCCCTGGTCGTGGACCTGGATCCACAGGCGGCTGCCTTCGCGGCGGCAGCCCAGCAGGACGCGCCCACGCTGGGTGTAGCGCAGCGCATTGGAGAGGAAATTCTGCAGGATGCGCCGCAGCAGGGCCTCGTCGCTGACCACCACCGCAGCGGTAGGCACCCAGCGCAGCTGCAGTCCACGGCCTTCGGCGGCGATGCCGAACTCGCGGGCCAGCGTCTCCAGCAACGGGTTCAGCGCGAAAGCCCGCACCCGCGTCTGCAGGCTGCCCGATTCCAGCCGGGAAATGTCGAGCAGGCTGACCAGGATCGCATCCTGCGCCGACAGCGCCGCTTCGATGTGGTCGGCGGTCTGCTGCTGTTCGCCATCGGCCAGCTTGCCGCGCAGTACCGACACGAACATGCGGGCCGCGTTCAGCGGCTGCAGCAGGTCATGCACGGCCGAGGCCACGAAGCGGGTCTTGTAGCGGTTGGCCTGCTCGGCCTCGCGCCGCGCTTCGTCGAGGTCGCGGGTGCGCTCGGCCACGCGGTGTTCCAGCGCATCGGCCAGCGAACGCAGCTCACGCGCGGCGTTCTTGTAACTGGTGATGTCGGCATAGCTGGTGACGAAGCCACCATCGGGCAGCGGATTGCCGCGGATTTCCAGCACCGTGCCGTCGTCCTTCTCGCTTTCGCGCATGTGTGGGCGTCCGCTGCGCAGGTGGTTGAGGCGGCGCTCGATGGCTTCATCGATGGGCCCCGGCCCGAGCAGGCCGCGACGCGCGTTGAAGCGGAAAATTTCCTCGATCGGCCGTCCCACCTGCACCAGTCCGGGCGGGAAGCGGAACAGTTCAAGGTAGCGCGAGTTCCAGGCCACGAGATGCTGCTGGTTGTCGATGATCACCACGCCCTGCGGCAGGTGTTCCAGGCTGCGGCTCAGCCCGCGGTCGGCGTCCTGCGCCGCCTGCAGCAGGCCGTCCTGCGCGCTGCGCAGTTCCTGCGCGTGCTGCTTGAGCAGGGTTTCCAGTTCGCGGCGACTGCGTTGCCGATGTGCCGAAAGGCGCCGCCGCTGCTGCACGAACAGCACCAGGAAACCCAGCGCCAACCAGGCCGCGCCGCCGCCCACGGCCGCACTGCGCGCCACCGCGCCGGCGCCGCTGGCGTCGTGCAGCAGGTGCAGGTGCCAGTTCTCTTCGGGCAGGTCGATGGTCTGCCATAGCAGCGCGCGGGGCATCGCGGGATCGGCCATGCGCACGATGCGGCCGCCATCATCGAGCACCCGCTCGGTGCGCGCACGCAGCGGCTGCAGGGAACGGTCGGCGTACTGCCGGCTGGCCAGCATCTCGCTGCGCTCTTCGGCGCCCAGGGTCCGCAGCAGCCGGTAGCGCCAGGGGTCCTGGTTGGACAGGAACACCACGTCGTGATTGTCGCTGGCCAACACGATATCCGGGCTGGCCACCCACTCCTGTTCCAGCGCGGACAGCTCGATCTTGATCACCACCACGCCCAGTCGGGTGCCGTCGGCATCATCGATGGCGTGGGACAGGTAGTAGCCCGGCACGCCGGTGGTCATGCCGATGCCGTAGAAACGGCCGTGGCCGGACGCCATTGCCTGCAGGTAGTACGGCCGGTAGCTGTAGTCTTCGCCGACGTTGGTCGACGGCTGGTTCCAGTTGCTGGCCGCAACCGCAACCCCGTCACGGCCGACCAGGGTCAGGGTAGAGGCGCGGGTCACCTGGTTGGCCTGGGACAGCTTCAGGTTCAATCGCTGGCGCTCGGCGGGGTCGGGCGCGCTGCGCAGCGCGGCCAGCAGGTCCGGATCCAGTGCCATCACCTGCGGCAGGGTGCCGAAGCGATCGATCCGTTGTTGCAGGCCCTGCCCGTAGAGCTGCAACTGGCGCTGCACCTGCGCGCTTTCCCCGGCCAAAGCACGCTGGCCGGCGAAATGCCCGGCCGAGACCGCGCACAGCGCAGTCCCGCCGATCATCACCAGCAGGGTCGTGGCCAGCTTGCGGTAGCGGCCGAGCCGATACATGGCAGCAGAGTCTACGGGGAGCGCGTGACGGCCAACGGCCGCCACGCCTCAAGCGCGGATCAGAAATGCATCTGCGCGCGGACTTCGAAGATTTCCGGCTTGGTATGCACGCCGCGACGGCTGGCATCGGCCTTGATGTAGTTGGCCTGGAACTTGAAGTGGCTGGTCAGGTACCAGTTGGCACCGAGGGTCCAGTTGTGTTCACGGCCACCGAGCACGTCGGCGTCGTCCAGGTCCAGCCGGCTGTAGCGCGCCAGCACTTCCACCGCGCCGTAGTCACGCGCCGGCTTGACGTTGGACACGCTGCCGCTGCCGTAGCCGCGCGATTCGCCGGTCAGCACCCAGCTGCCCATCACGTACTGGCCGTTGCCGGTGTAGTCCGGCTTGCCTTCGCGGGTGATGGTGGCCTGCAACGCTTCGGCCTGGACCGAGAACGGGCCGCGGATGAAGATGCCTTCCAGGCCGGCGCGGTTGATCTTGTCGGCGGTGACCAGCGCACCGGAATCGACCAGGCGGAGGTCGGTCAGGCCGGCCTCCGGACGCGCACGGAAACGCGCGGTCGCTTCATGGTGCACGTCGCGGCCATCACGCCAGCCACGCGGGCTTTCCTGCGACAGCGCCAGGCCCAGGTGCAGCACGTTGGCTTCGGCCTTGACCGGGGTCCACACCGCACGCACCGCCTGCATGGTGCCGGGGTTGTCGCCCTGCAGGTCCTTGCCACCGTACAGGCCGGCCTGCAGCAGGTAGGCCGGGCGCTCCAGCATCCAGTCCACGCCGGTGCGGCGGCCGGCGTAGAACGCCTGCACCGGCATCGCGAATTCCATGAAGCTGCCGGCGCGCGAGCTGGTCACCGCATCCAGGCCGACCGGGGTCTTCATGTAGCCGAAGCGGAACTTGCCGATGTCCTGGCCGACGAACGCCTTGCTTTCCAGGCGCAGGTACACGTCCAGCCAGGTATCGGACTGGAAGTCGTAGTACACCATGGCGTCATACACGCCCTTCTTCTTCAAGGTGGCGCCGAATTCCTTGCGGCGCACGGCGTCGGCATTTTCGATGTCGCCGGAGAAATTGTTCCAGTCGTAGGCGATGTTGCCGGTGGCGGCCAGCTCGGTGCCGTCAGCAAACGCCACCTTGGTCGGCCAGTTGTCGAAACCGGCGGCGCCGGCCAGCAGCGGGCTGGCAGCCAGGGACAGGGCAATCAGGGTCGGGGTCATTCGCATGGGACGGCAGATCTCTGTTCGGGAAAGGTGGAACTACAGGCTCATCCGCCGCGGCGGGGTCGTAGCGCCCGGCGCAGTTTAGGCGCAGAAAGGGTCCGGAGGCAGCCTGAACCGGGAGGGTAGTACCAATAGGTTATCTGCTGATGCGTCCGCGCGGCGTACAAAGGGCGCCATCCGATGCCGCGCCACGTTTCCTTCGTGCCAACGGCGTCACCTGTCCCCTTCCGGAGCCCGCCATGCACGTTCCCGCCGCTTCCCCGGTGCCGACCAAGCCGCTGCCGTTCTATCGCCAGCTGTATTTCCAGGTGGTGGTCGCCATCATCCTGGGTGCCGTCCTGGGCCATTACGAGCCGCTGGTCGGCGAGAAGATGAAGCCGCTGGGTGACGCGTTCATCAATCTGGTGAAGATGATCATCGCCCCGGTCATCTTCCTGACCATCGTCACCGGCATCGCCGGCATGACCCACCTGCGCACCGTGGGCCGGGTCTTCGCCAAGGCCATGGCGTACTTCATGTTCTTCTCCACGCTGGCACTGGTGGTGGGCATGATCGTGGCGCACGTGGTGCAGCCGGGCGCGGGCATGAACATCAACCCGGCCGACCTGGACCAGACCGCGGTCAACAGCTACGTGCAGAAGTCGCACGAGCTCACCCTGGTCGGCTTTGCGATGGACATCATCCCCAAGACGCTGGTCAGCGCGTTCGTGGACGGCAACATCCTGCAGGTGCTGTTCGTGGCGGTGCTGTTCGGCATCGCGCTGGCGCTGGTCGGCGACAAGGGCAAGCCGGTGCTGAACTTCCTGGAAGCGCTGGTCGCCCCGGTGTTCAAGCTGGTGCATATCCTGATGCGCGCCGCCCCGATCGGCGCCTTCGGTGCCATCGCCTTCACCATCGGCAAATATGGCGTCGGCTCGCTGATCAACCTGGCCTGGCTGGTCGGCTCGTTCTACCTCACCGCCTTCCTGTTCGTGGTGGTGATCCTGGGCGCGGTAGCGCGCCTGTGCGGCTTTTCGGTGTTCAAGCTGGCGCGCTACCTGAAGGCCGAACTGCTGCTGGTGCTGGGCACGTCCTCTTCCGAGTCCGCGCTGCCCTCGCTGATGGAAAAGATGGAACGCGCCGGCTGCAGCAAGTCGGTGGTCGGCCTGGTGGTCCCGACCGGCTATTCGTTCAACCTGGATGGCACCAACATCTACATGACCCTGGCGGCGCTGTTCATCGCCCAGGCCACCAACACCGAACTGAGCCTGGGCCACCAGATCGCCCTGCTGCTGGTGGCGATGCTGAGCTCCAAGGGCGCCGCCGGCGTCACCGGTGCCGGCTTCATCACCCTGGCCGCGACCCTGGCCGTGGTGCCGGAAGTGCCGGTGGCCGGCATGGCGCTGATCCTGGGCGTGGACCGTTTCATGAGCGAATGCCGCTCGCTGACCAACTTCATCGGCAACGCGGTGGCCACCGTGGTGGTTTCGCGCTGGGAAGGCGCGCTGGATCGTGACCGCCTGAAGCTGGCGCTGGACGGCCGCGAAAGCGAGCTGCCGCCGCCGGTCGATGCGGCCCTGCCGCTCGGCTCTGCCAGGATCTGACCCTTCCACGTCAGGGTGCGGGGCCCGTCAGCAATGACGTGGCCCCGCCGTTTTTCCTGCTGGCGGTCGCGCCTCGCTGTCACATCCGCGTAGGGAACGCAGCGCGATGCTGGGCAGCAGGCGGAACCCTTCGCTTGGTGCGTTGCAGCATCCGCAGCGACAGCCCCGCGACAGGTCCGCATCGTTCAACGGGGGTATGATCCCCTGTCCCTCTTGCCCATTCATGTGCCCAACGTCGATGTCCAAAGAAGATTTCAAACAGGCCGCCCTCGATTACCACCGCATGTCGCCGCCGGGCAAGATCAAGGTCACGGCGACCAAGCCGATGCTGACCCAGCGTGATCTGTCGTTGGCCTATTCGCCCGGCGTCGCCTACGCCTGTGAAGCGATCATGGCCGACCCGCAGCAGGCCAGCGAGCTCACCGCACGCGGCAACCTGGTGGCGGTGATTTCCAATGGCACCGCCGTCCTGGGCCTGGGCAACATCGGCCCGCTGGCCGGCAAGCCGGTGATGGAAGGCAAGGGCGTGCTGTTCCAGAAGTTCGCCGGCATCGATGTGTTCGACATCGAAATCGACGAACTGGACCCGGACAAGCTGGTCGACATCATCGCCTCGCTGGAGCCGACCTTCGGCGGCATCAACCTGGAAGACATCAAGGCGCCGGAGTGCTTCATCGTGGAGCGCAAGCTGCGCGAGCGGATGAAGATCCCGGTGTTCCATGATGACCAGCACGGCACCGCGATCATCGTCGGTGCGGCGGTGCTGAACGCCATGGCGATCACCGGCAAGAAGATCGAAGAAGTGAAGCTGGCGACCACGGGCATGGGCGCGGCCGGCATCTCCTGCGTCAACATGCTGGTGCAGCTGGGCCTGAAGCCGGAAAACATCCTCGCCTTCGACCGCGACGGCGTGATCCACACCGGCCGCACCGACCTGGATCCGGAAAAGGCGCGTTACGCGCGTGACACCGACAAGCGCACCCTGGCCGAGATCGTCGACGGCGCGGACATCTTCCTGGGCCTGTCGGCGCCGGGCATCCTGACTGCCGACATGGTCAAGACCATGGCGCCGGACCCGGTGATCTTCGCGCTGGCCAACCCGACGCCGGAAATCATGCCCGAAGACGTGCGCGCGGTCCGTACCGACGCGATCATCGGCACCGGTCGTTCGGACTACCCGAACCAGGTCAACAATGTCCTGTGCTTCCCTTACCTGTTCCGCGGCGCGCTGGACGTGGGCGCCACCGCGATCAACGAAGACATGAAGATCGCCTGCGTGCGCGCCATCGCCGCGCTGGCACGGCGTGCAGCCACCGACATGGGCTCGGCCTACGGCGGTGACACCCCCAGCTTCGGCCGTGAATACCTGATTCCGCGCCCGTTCGACCGCCGCCTGCTGGTCGAGTTGTCCGCCGCCGTGGCACAGGCCGCGATGGATTCCGGCGTGGCCACCCGGCCGATCGCCGACATGGCCGCCTACCGCCAGAAGCTGTCCGAGTTCGTCTACCGCACCAGCTTGATGATGAAGCCGGTGTATGACCGCGCGCGCACCGACAAGCAGCGCGTGGTGTACGCCGAAGGCGAGGAGGAAGTGGTGCTGCAGGCGGTGCAGAACGTGGTCGACGAAGACCTGGCGCATCCGATCCTGATCGGCCGCCCTGACGTCATCGAGGCGCGCATCGAACGCCTGGGCCTGCGCCTGAAGATCGGCGAGAACATCCAGGTCACCAACATCAACGATGACCCGCGCTTCAACGAGTACTGGCAGTACTACCACGCGCTGACCGGCCGTCGTGGCGTCACCGTGGCCGCAGCGAAGAACCTGATGCGCTCGCGTCCGACCCTGATCGCCGCGGTGATGGTGGCGCGCGGTGAAGCCGATGCGCTGCTGACCGGCGTGGTCGGCCGCTTCCACAAGAAGCTCGGTTACGTGCGCAGCGTGCTGCCGCTGGAATCGAAGGTCACCTCGACTTCGGCGATGACCGGCGTGATCAACCAGCAGGGCGTGTTCTTCTTCGTGGACACCCACGTGCAGGAAGATCCCACTGCCGAACAGCTGACCGAAGCCACGCTGCAGGCGGCCTACCGCATGAAGCTGTTCGGCATCGAGCCGAACGTGGCGCTGCTGTCGCACTCCAACTTCGGCAGCCACGATTCGAAGGACGCGCTGAAGATGCGCCAGGTGCGCGAGATGCTGCTCAAGCGTAATCCGCGCTTGAACGTGGACGGCGAGATGCAGGGTGATACCGCGTGGGATGAAGCCCTGCGGCAGAAGCTGCTGCCGGGCTCGACCCTTAGCGGCCGCGCCAACCTGTTCGTGCTGCCGAACCTGGAAGCGGCCAACATCGCCTACAACCTGGTGCGCGTGTTCACCGACGGCGTGGCGATCGGCCCGATCCTGATGGGCGTGGCCAAGCCGGCGCACATCCTGACCAGCAGCGCGACCTCGCGCCGGATCCTGAACATGACCGCGATCGCCGCGGTGGATGCGCAGATCCGCAAGCAAATCGAGGCCGAGAAGAAGGCGTAAGCCTTCTTCACAGGCTCGATTTGCCCACGCATTCCCCCTTATCCCCCCACCTTCGGCGCGCCCCCTTGAACAACAAGGGGGCTCTGCTTCGGATGGGGTACGGGCGTGTGCGTTCTTATCGTGCTTTTGCGTACGTGGCCCACAGGGCCGGCAAGGCCTGGCCGGTCTGCTGCTGCCACAACGCCGGTGTATACGCGCCGCTGCGCAGTGCGCCATCCAGCGCCTTCACCAGGCCCGGATGGGCCGCCTCGCTCCACTTCAGGAACGCGCCGGTGACCCGGTAGCCGGTGTCGAAATCCTGCCCGTCCTTTACCGCGAGCGGCAGCGCCCAGCCGGCGGCGGCGTTGTCCACGCCGTAGCGGTCGCGCGCATAGTCGGCGATGCCTTCCACCAGCCAGCCGGGTACGCGCTCGTTGGCGTACTCCGGGTAGCCCTGCACGATGTGCATGGCCTCATGGGTCACCAGATCGGTGTCACCCGGGTGCTTGGCCAGCCACGCCGGATTGATCGTGATCGTCGCCGCCTTGGCCTTCTCGCCGACATAGGCGATGCCGTCGTATGCCGGATCGATCACGATGGCGGCCTGCGTCGGCGCCATCGGATGGAAGTCGGCGCGCTGCGGCAGGTAGGCCTTGAAGAACGTGTCGATGATCCGCTGGCGCATGGCCTCCGGCAGCGCATCGCGGGCGTCCTGGTAGCGCAGGGTCACGCCGCCCCGCTGCTGCGTCGCTTCGAAGGCATGCGCGGCAGGGGAGGCGAGCAGGCACAACGCAGCCAGGGCGCCCGGCAGCAGAGGGTTCGACGCACGGTTCATGGCGTCGTCCCCGCGGCCAGCAGCTCCACTTCGGCCAGTTGCATCCGCCCGGGCGCACCGATGCGCAGGCGGTATTCGGCATGGCGGCCCGGCTTGGCGATGCGGAACGGACGGGTCTGGCGGGCCCAGGCGAAGTCTTCGGCGCTGCGCGTATCCAGCGTGGTCCAGCGACCCCCTGCGGCGCGCGCTTCCAGCGTCCAGGCGCCGCCACGGATCGCGCTGTCGCCACTGGTCAGGGTATACATCGACGGCGCACCATCGGCGATGCCGCTGAACACCACCGTGGCCTTCGCGCCCAGCGGGGCAGCGGTCGCGGCGTTGTCATCGACCAGCGCGTCCAGTGCACGACCGTCTTCCAGCCGCGCCTGCGCGCCCTTGACCAGCAGGTCATGCAGCAGCGCAGGGTGCTGGCCGCGTGCGGTCAGCGACGGCAGTACATCGCCTTCGCCGGTGCCCCAGCGCGACGGCTGCGGGCCCATCTGGAAGTCCAGCGTGGCACCGGCCGCGACGATGTCATGCGGCAGCCAGGTCTTCGTCCATGGCTTGCCGTTGACCTTCAACGACTGCACGTACACGTTTGCCGGCGAGTTGTCCGCCGCGTTGACGGTCAGCACCGCGCCGTCCTGCAGGGTGACCCTGGCGTGCCGGAACAGCGGCGAGCCGATCGCATATTCCGGTGCACCCATCCGCAGCGGATACAGGCCCAGCGAAGCAAACACGTACCACGCCGACGTCTCGCCGTTGTCTTCGTCACCCGGGTAGCCCTGGCCGATCTCGCTGCCCACGTACAGGCGCGCCAGGATCTCGCGCACGTGCTTCTGGGTCTTCCACGGCTGGCCGGCGTAGAGGTACATCCAGGGGATATGGTGCGAAGGCTGGTTGCTGTGGGCGTACATGCCCATGCGAACATCGCGCGCTTCGGTCATTTCATGGATCAGCCCGCCGTAGGAACCGGCGAACGCCGGGTCGGCGGTTTCCGGCGTGGCGAAGAAGGCATCCAGCTTGGCGGCCAGCGCCTCGCGGCCGCCGTAGAGCGCCGCCAGCCCCTCGCCATCGTGGGGCGCGGTGAAGGCGAACGTCCAGCCATTGGATTCGGTGTAGTCGTGGCCCCAGACGCGGGCGTCGTAGTCCTTTGCGGCCACCCGCCAGCTGCCATCTTCGCGCCGGCCCTGGAAGAAGCCGGCGGACGGGTCGAACATCGTTGCATAGGCCGCCGCACGATGGCCGAAGTAGTCCGCCTCGGTGGCGAAACGCTCGCGCTCGGCGCTGGAGCCGGCCGCGCCGGCGAGCCGGGTCGCCATGTTGGCGATGCCGAAATCGTTGAGCGCCCCTTCCATCGTCCACGACATGCCCTCGTGCACGTCGGCGCTGGCAAAGCCGGTGAAGGGGGAACGGTCCATGCCCTTGCGGCCGACGTGGCGGTCCGGTGGCACCACCGTGGCATTGCGCAGCGCTGCGGCATACGCGGTATCCACCTCGAAACCGCGCACGCCCTTCAGCCAGGCATCGGCGAAGGCGACGTCCGAACTGGTACCGACCATCAGGTCGGCATAGCCCGGCGATGACCAGCGCGCGACCCAGCCGCCCGCCTTGTACTGTTCCAGGAAGCCCTGCACCAGCGCGCCGGCGTCCTCGGCGCGGAACAGCGCGTAGGCCGGCCAGGTGGTGCGGAAGGTGTCCCAGAAGCCGTTGTTGACGTACACCCTGCCATCGCGGACCGGCGCGAAGCTGCGCACCGCGCTGCCATCGGTGTTGTCCTCGGCCGCGCTTGCCTGGCTGGCGTAGCGCCACTCCGGCGACTGTGCGGTGCCGACGTTTTCATGGCCGGAGTTGGGATACAGGTACAGCCGGTACAGGCTGGAATACAGCGTGGTCTTCTGGTCGTCGCTGGCGTCGCCGATGTCGAAGGCGCCCAGCCGCACGTCCCATGCATCCTGGGCGCGGGCGGCCACGCGTTCCAGGTCGTCGTCGGCGCTCAGTTCCAGGGCCAGGTTGTGGCGCGCCTGCTCCACCGAAATCAGCGAGGTGGCGATGCGCATGTTGACTTGGCGATCGCTGCCAGGGTCGAACTTGATGTAGCCGGTCGGGCGCCCGGTCTGCAGCGTGCCACTGCTGCGCCACGGACGGTCGAAGCTCGCCACCACGTACATGCGCGTCGCTCCATTGGACAGGCCGCTGCGTACATCGGTGTAACCGGAAAGCGTCTGGCTGGCGGCGTCCAGGGTCAGCCCGCCGCGCGCATCGACATTGTCGAACAGCAGGTTGGCATCGCCGCCGGTCGGGAACTCGAAGCGGAACAGGGCGGCGTGGTCGGTCGGGGCGATGGCGGCGGTGATGCCGTTGTCGAAGCGGACGTCGTAGCGATACGGACGCGCGCTTTCCTGGTCATGTGAGAACGCCAGCGCGCGCTTGGCACGGTCGGCTTCGGGCACGCCGCGGCTGGCCGACGGCATCACCTGGAAGGTCTGCCGGTCGCCCATCCACGGACTGGGTTGGTGGCTCAGCGACAATGCCTGCAGGCGCGGGCGGTTGTCCGCGTCGTTGTGCTCGTTCCAGCGGTACAGCCAGTTCAGCACGCCGGCATCGGTCACCGGCGTCCAGAAGTTGAAGCCATGCGGCACCGCCGTGGCGGGGAAGTTGTTGCCGCGCGAGAAACGGCCGTTGGACTGCGTACCCCGCGTGGTGAGCACCCACTCGGACGGTCGCGCCGGTACGACCGACGGCGTGGCGTCCAGCCGTACATCGTCGATCCAGCCGGTCACCGGCTTGCCTGCCGCGCTGGCTACGTCCAGTTCAACGGCCACCACGCGGCGCCCCCGCAGGGCGGTTACGTCGCCCAGCCGCACGGCCTTGCGTGCCCATTGCTGCGGGTACAGCGTCTTCGACCCGCCCTGCGCCGCGGCGCCCAGGGCGACTCCGTGCTGGTCACGTGCCGCGCTGGCCGACACGCGCTGGCCGTCGTCGAGCAGCAGGTCCAGCGAGACATACGTGGAAGCGACGGTATCGCCGTCCACGATTTCGGGCAGCACCATCCAGCTCAGGGTGGTGTCGGCGTCGATCTGCTGGTCGGTCGTCAACAGGACCTGCCGGGCAGTGCCACCTGTACTGCGGTACTGCAGGGCGTGCTGGCCGCTGTAGCCCGCGCTCGGCTTGGCCGCGTACGGATCGGCCGGGCCGGGCCCCACGCGCAGGCTCAACTGGCCGCCAGCGCCTGCGGGGGGCAGCGGCTGCCCGGGCTCGAACGAGGTCGACAGCGCGGCCGCATGGGCGACGGGAAGCATGGCGAAGGCCAGCGCGAGGCACAGCGGCGCGCGGCGGGCACGGTCAGACGCATTACGGGGCATTGCGGTCTCCTCCCAGAGCAACGCGGACCATCCTGCAACACGCATGTTGGCGCTGACAAGTGCATTTGGTTCGATCCAAATTGGTGCGCCGCGCCATATGGAACGATCCAAAACGCGTCTTCCGGCCGCAGCCCAAGCGCCCACCGGCGCCGACCGCGCGCCGCCACCGGTGATAGAATCCCAGCCCTCGCAATCCCATCCACGACGCCCGCCATGAGCCATACCGCCACCGCTCCCGCCAACGCTGAAAAGCGTTACACCGTGCACCGCGGCGACCTGCCGCTGAGCTGCCCGACGCCGGAGATGGCGCTGTGGAACTCGCACCCGCGCGTGTACCTGCCGATCGAAGACGAACCCAACGGCGAAGCGAAGTGCGCCTATTGCGGCGCCGTCTTCGTGCTGGCCGACTGATCGGGCGCCTGAGCTGATGCGCCGATTGACCGTGGTGCAGTTGCTGCCGGCGCTGCACTCCGGCGGTGTCGAGCGCTCTACGCTGGAAATCGCCGCCGCGCTGGTCCAGGCCGGCCACCGTGCGTTGGTGGTGTCTGCCGGCGGGCGGCTGGTCGAGCCGTTGCTGGCCAGCGGTGCCGAGCATCTCACGCTGGATATCGGCCGCAAATCGCTGCTGACCCTGCGCCACATGCCCACCCTGCGCCGCCTGTTCGCCGAGGTCGGCGCGGACATCGTGCATGCGCGCTCGCGGCTGCCGGCCTGGCTGGGCCTGCATGCCGTACGCGCGCTGCCTGCCGCGCAGCGCCCGCACTGGGTGACCACCGTGCACGGACTGAACTCACCGGGACGCTACAGCGCGGTCATGACCACCGGCGAGCGGGTGATCTGCGTGTCCGAGACCGTGCGCGGCTTCGTCCAGCAGCACTACCCAACGGTGCCGTCCGCGCGCCTGCAGGTGATTCCGCGCGGCGTGGACACCGTGCAGTTCCCGCGTGTCGGCAGCCACGACAAACGCCCCAGGCTGGCGCTGGCAAAGGACCACCCCTGGCTGGCGGAAGTGACCGCGCCGGTGCTGCTGCTGCCCGGCCGCGGGACCCGGTTGAAAGGCCACACCCACGCCCTGCAGCTGCTGGCACGCCTGCATGCGGCCGGGGTGATGGCGCAGCTGTGGATGCTGGGCACGGACGAACCCGGGCGCGAAGCCTACGTACAGGAACTGCGCCGGCAGGCGCAGGCACTGGCGGTCGGCGATGCCGTGCACATCAGCGCTCCGACCTCGAAGATCGCGCAGGCCTACGCCGCCAGTGACCTGGTCCTGCAGTTGTCCGACAAGCCCGAGGCCTTTGGTCGAACCGTGGTGGAGGCCCTTTCCGTGGGCCGGCCGGTGCTGGGCTGGGACCACGGCGGCGTGGGCGAACTGCTGCGCCAGCTGCAGCCCGGCGGCGCCGTCGCCCTGGGCGACATGCAGGGACTGGGTGAACGCGCGCTGGCCCTGCTGGCGGCGCCCCCGTCGCCGCCGGCACGCATCCCGTTTACCCTGCAGGCCATGCAACGCGACACCCTCCGCCTGTATGCCGACCTTGCCGGCTGACCCGCAGCCCGCCGTGATCGATGATCGCGCCGGCCGCTGGGCGCCGTGGGTGGTGCTGGCCTTCGTGGCGCTGTGGCCGCTGCCGGGCATCGCCGAAGGCGTGCTGGCGCTGGGGGCGATCTATGCGGCGGTGCGCATGGTCACCCGCCGCCTGCAGGGCCAGCCGCGCCTGCTCAGCCCGGCCGCCTGGGCGCTGACCAGCATCCTGTTCCTCGGCTACTGGCTGCCGCAGGCGCTGTCCGCGCTGGATGCAGTGGATCCTTCAGCAGCCTGGACCAAGACCGCAGCCGGGCTGCGCTACCTGCCTTTCATGTGGCTGGTCGCCATCGCGGTGGCCACGCCGGCCCGGCGCACGCTGACCCTGGGGGGTCTGGCCGTGATCACCGCGGCGTGGACACTGGACGCACTGGTGCAGGCGGCCGCCGGCACCAGTCCGTGGTTCTGGTCGCTGGACCAGCTCAAGCAGCTGGCCAGCCAGCGGCCGCTGTGCAGTGCCGAAGAAGCCGCGCTGGCTGATCGCCTCAGTGGCGCGCTGGGACCGTGCAACCTTAAATTCGGTCAGGTGCTGGCCAGCCTGTCGGCCTTCCTGCTGCTGCCCGTGGCGGCCCGTTTCGGTCGGATCGGCTGGACGGTGGCCACGCTGGCGATCGGCGTGGTGTTGCTGCTGGCCGGCTCACGCGCTTCGTGGATCACCTTCGCGCTGGTGGTGGCCTACAGCGGCTGGCGTCTGTTCGGTGGGCGCCAGCTGGCGCTGCTGGCGGTATGTGGGCTGGTGGTGGCGGCAGGCCTTGCCTACAGCGTTCCGCAGCTGCATGACCGCGTGGTCCGCACCGCGCAGGCCTGGGAAGGCGATGACGATGGCATGGACCAGGCGCTGTCCGGGCGCGGAAGGATCTGGTCCGCGGCCGGCTGCATGATCCAGGCCCATCCGATCAATGGCGTGGGCGCGCGTGGCTTCCGCGATGCCTATCCGGACTGTGATCCGGCTGCCGGGAGCAACGGGGTATGGGGCGCGGGGCCGGCGTTGCATGCGCATCAGATCGTGCTGGAAATACTCGCTGAAACCGGGGTCATCGGCCTGCTGTTGTGGCTGGCGGCGGCGGCACAGGCGTGGCGGGCATGGCGGTTCGCGCCGCCGGCAGCGCGCGAGCGGGCGCGTCCGGCCATGCTCGCATTGGCGGTCACGGTGTTCCCGTTGAATACCCACCTGGCGTTCCATTCCACGTTCTGGGGTGGGGTCACGGTGCTGCTGGCGGCGTTGTTCGCCGGCAGCCTGCTGGCGCGGGACGAGCCGGGTTCCAACGACTGAAAACGCTTCGCTGTTGGCGCTCTTGGCGGCGTTCCAGGTGTTGGCGACGGGCGGTGGGACTGCGCGGGGGACGGCAGGAGCCGCATCCTGCGGGCCTCGTTTCGCGCCATCCATGGCGCTCAACGCCCCCGCCCAGCCCCTCCGCCCGTCGCCCCGAGAGATTCCGGTGGCCGCCTGCCAGAAAAATAGAACGGTAGCGCCGAACCATGGTCGGCGGCTTCTGCTTTTGCTCTTTTTTGACCCAACTCCGCGGGACACGTTCAGTGTCCGGAGGCGGGGGAGGGTGCTGCGCGGGACGCTGAGCCGCATGGATGCGGCGACGCAGCCTACATGGGTGAGAGCGCATGGCATGCGAGGCACTGCCTCGCAGGCGCTCGAACGCACAGCCGCCAGCGGCTGGGCCGGGCCGCGGAGCGGGACGTGCGGCGTGTCCCGCTCAGCATCCTCCCCCGACTCAACCCATGAATCGATCAACGCAGCACGCGAACGGTTCTTCACTCGTAATAGGAACTGCGGCCACCGGGTTGGCGCTTGAAGCGGCGGTGGATCCAGAGGTACTGGTCCGGGGCCTCGCGCACCATCTGTTCGATGGCCTGGTTGACCCGCGCGGTATCGGCTTCCACGTCCTGGGTCGGGAAGTTGTCCAGGGGGGCGCCCACCTTCAGGTAGTAGTCGCCGCCTTCGCGGCGATGGAAGTACGGCACGACCGCGCAGCCGGTCATGCGCGCCAGCTGGTGGGTGGCGGTGATGGTGGCGGCCGTGTGCCCGAAGAAGGGCACGAACACGGTGTCCTTGCCGCGCATGTCCTGGTCCGGCGCGTACCACAGGAACCCGCCCTTCTTCAGGTGCCGCACGCTGGCGCGGATGTCTTCGTTGGCGAACATCGCGGTGGCGTAGCGCAGCCGGCCGAACTTCACCGCCCATTCGTACACCGGGTTGCGGTGCTTGCGGTACATGCCGGCCAGCTCGACGTGGTCGCACAGCAGGCGGCCGCACATCTCCAGGGTCATGAAGTGGCCTGAAACCAACAGCACGCCGCGTCCTTCGGCCTTCAGCTTCTGAAGGTGCTCCACGCCTTCCACATGCACGCGCGGGCGGATCGTGGCGATGCTGCCCCACCAGGCGCGGGCAAACTCGAAAATGCCCACGCCGAGCGCATCGAAACTATCGCGCAGCAGGCGTTGGCGCCACGCATCGTCCTTTTCCGGGAAGCACAGCCTGAGGTTGACCTCGGCCGCCTTGCGCCGGCTGCCCGCCAGCCGCCAGCTGACCCAGCCGACGCCGCGCCCCAGCGCACGCTGCAGCATCCACGGCAGGCGCGCGATGGCGAAGGCGCCGAGCATCACGGCGAACATGGGCCAGTTGCGCGGGTCGCGCAGCGAAGGACGGGGGGCGGTGGTGGCATCGGACATGCCCCCATTCTACCAAGGCCCCATGGGCGGGCCGCGTGTCTTTCAGCGGGCCCTCCCGTATCCTTCCCGCATGCGCAAAGACCCCGTCGAATGGATCCTGCGCGGCCTGTATTCGGCCGTGCTCTACCTGCTGCTGCCCATCACGGTGTACCACCTGGTCTGGCGCGGGTTCCGGGTCCGGGAATACTTCCAGCGCTGGGACGAGCGTTACGCCTCCTACCCGGATTCGAGCTGCCAGCCACGTGTCTGGCTGCACGCGGTATCGGTCGGCGAGGTGAACGCCGCCGCGCCGCTGGTCAACGCACTGCGCGCGCTGCGGCCGGACATCCGCTGGGTGGTCACCACCATCACCCCGACCGGCTCGGAGCGGGTGCGCGCGATCTGGGGCGATGCCGTGGACCACGTCTACCTGCCGTATGACGTACCCGGCAGCGTGGGGCGCTTCCTCAACCATTTCCAACCCAGCCTGGCCTTGATCCTGGAGACCGAGCTGTGGCCGAACATGTTGTTCGGTTGCCGAAGCCGATCGATCCCGGTGTACATCCTCAATGCCCGGTTGTCCGCGCGTTCGCTGCGTGGCTACCGGCTGCTCGCCGCGCTGATCCGGCGTGCACTGCGCACCGTCACCTGCGTGGCGGCGCAGTCCGAAGACGACGCCGCGCGCTTCATCCAGCTCGGCGCCGATCCGGCGCAGGTGCAGGCGCTGGGCAACCTGAAGTTCGACATCGCCGCGCCCAACGTGCAGGCCTTCGTCGCGCAGTTCCATCGCAGCGTGCCGGCGAAGCGGCCGGTGTGGATCGCCGCCAGCACGCACGAGGGCGAAGAGCAGGCGATCATCGACCTGCACCGGCGGCTGCGCATGCAGCATCCGCAGCTGTTGCTGCTGTGGGCGCCGCGCCACCCGGAACGGTTCGCCCGCGTCGACGCGCTTGCACGCGAGGAGGGCTGGCAGGTGGCCACCCGCCGCGCGCAGCACTGGCCGCAGGCCGACAGCGATGTGTTCGTGATCGATACGCTGGGTGAGCTGATGTCCTTCTATGCGTGTGCCCAGGTCGCCTTCGTGGGCGGCAGCCTGCAGGCCATCGGCGGGCACAACCTGCTGGAGCCTGCGGCGATGGGGACCGCGGCCGTCACCGGTCCGCACCTGCATAATTTCGCCGAAATCTCGCGGCGCATGCTCGAGGCCGATGCGCTGCTGATAGGGCAGGACGTGCAGTCGGTGGGCGAACACCTGCAGCACCTGCTGTCCGACGCGCAGGCCCGCGAGGACATGGCGCGGGCCGGCTGCGCGCTGGTCAGCAATGGCAGGGGTGCCCTGAAGCGCACGATCGCGCTGGTAGAACCGCAGCTGCCGCCGCCGCTCTCCAGCGCTGCGGCCGCCGACTGCTGACGCGATTGCGTTGGTCGCAGTGACGCATCGGCCGAGCCGGCTTCATTTCAGATTCGACCGATAGGGCCCACCAGCCGCAGCGTCCTAGCGTCCACGAACAGGCATCTGCCTGCCTTTCGTGGAGAACGCCATGCTGTTTCGTCTTTGTCTGCCACGGCGTCGTGGCAGCGTGCGCCTGGCCATCGCCTTGCTGCCCGCAGTGGCCGCCTGCGGGCACGCGGCGGGGTTGCAGGATTCCCCGCATTTCATCGGCCCGCTGGCCACGCCTGCGCCTCCGCTGCCAAAGGGGGCCTTCAACATCGAGCCCTACCTCGTCTCCGGCCAGTCGGGGGCCCGCTTCGATGGCGATGGCCATCGTCGGGGCAGCCGTGCGCCAGTGCAGTGGACCACCTCCATCCCGATCCAGTACGGGGTGACGGACCGGGTCAGCATTGGCGGTACGTTGCGCGGGCAGTACAACCGTCTGGCCGGCGGCAGCCGCGGTTTTGCCCGCGGCGATACCAGTGTGGCGGCATCGTTCGGGTTGCTTGATCGTGACGTGCCGAACCGCACGCGGCTTGCGCTGACCGTGCGCCAGCGGCTTCCCACCGGCCGCCATGATCGGCTGGAACGGCACGAGGTGCCCGGCAGTGGTACCGGCGCGGCTTCCACCACGCTGGTGCTGCATGGCCAGGCCTACCTGCTTGCGGGACTGCTCCGCGCGCGCGCCAGCATCGACTGGACCGTGCCGGGAGCACGCGCACGCCTGCACGGGCGCAGCACGTACGGCACCGCCAGCGGGTTCAGTGGCCGCATCCAGCTGGGTCACGGTGCGGGTGCCACGGCGTCGGCGGAATACAGCGTGGACCCGCGCTGGACGCTGGTGGGCGAAGTGGTCTACGAACAGGATGGGGGCTCGACATTGCGCGGCCACGACCGGCGAGGCAACGCCGAGCGCCGGCAGCTGCCATCGTCGTGGCGACTGTCCCTGCTGCCTGCGGTGCAATACCACGTCAGTGACCGGGTAGGGCTGATCGCCGGGGTGCAGGTGGGTGTCGCGGGACGCAATGCCGCCGCGCTGGTGGCCCCGCAGGTCGCGCTCAACGTCGGGTTCTGACCTGGCAGTGGGGTGCGGCGCATCGTGCTGATACGCCGCACCCCCCCTCATCGCGCCTGTCTCAGGTGCCCGCGCCGACCAGTTGGTCGCCAAGCAGTGCCCAGGCAAAGCCGAAGTAGACGAACACACCGACCAGGTCCATCACCGACGTGATCAGCGGCGATGACAGGGTCGCCGGATCAGTGCCCATCCGACGCGCAAGGAACGGCAGCAGCGCACCGACGACCCCGCCCAATGCGGTGCACACCAGCATGCTCAGGCCGACCACCAGCAGCACGTCGATCCCCACGCCTTTGCTGAAGTACGCCAGCACCGCTTCCAACAGGGCGATGGTGACGCCCAGCATCGCCGCTACCGGCAGCTCGCGCCGGATGACGAACAGGACATGCCGCCAGTTGAGTCCCAGTTCGCCCAGCGCCATGCTGCGGATGACCAGCGTGGCCGACTGGCTGCCGGTGTTGCCGCCCATGTCCACGATCGGTGCGATGAACGCGGCCAGCACGATCGCCTGGCTGAGCAGTTCTTCCTGCGCGGCGACGAAGGTACTGGTGATGATGCCGAAGAAGGTCAGCACCGCCAGCCAGAACACGCGGACACTGAACATCCGCCGCAGCGGGGTGGCCATCATGTCCAGGTCCGTGCCGCCCGCCACCGTCGTGCCGCCGAAGCGCGCCAGCTGGTTGGCATCCTGCTGTTTGTCGATGTCCATCGCATCGTCGACGGTGACGATGCCGATCATGGCCTGGCTGGCATCCAGCACCGGCACCGCCAGCAGGTCATACCGGCGGATCAGCTCGGCGGCCTGCGCGCGCGGCCACGCCGCCTGTACGAAAACCGGGTCCGGTCGCACCAGGTTGGCCACCGACGTATCGGCCTGGGCGACCACCAGGTCGCGCAGCGACACGGTTCCCTGCAACCGGCGTTGATCATCAAGGACATACAGCGCATAGATCGTCTCGCTGCTGGGGGCGAGGGTGCGGATATGCGCAAGCGCCTGCACGACGGTCTGGGTGCTGTTGATCGCGACGAAATCGGAGGTGGTGACTGAGCCGATCGACTGCTCGGGGTAGGCGGAAAGCGTGAGGATGTCGTCGCGCTCCACGCCATCCAGGCCAGCCAACAAGTCCGGACGGGACCGCACGTCCAGGCGATTGAACAGATCCGCGCGGTCATCGGCGGGCATCCGTTCGAACAGGTCGAAGACCGTCTGGCGGGGCAGCAGCGCCAGCAGTTCATCCTGCTGCGGGAAGGCCAGGTGGGCGAACAGGTCGGCCCGCTGCTGCGGATCCAGCAGCAGCAACAGCGCGGACAGCGACTGCGCGGAGGTGCACAGCAGGGCCTCGGCGAGGTCGGAGGGATGCGATGCACGGACCAGCGCCGCGAAGCCTTCGCGGTCGGGTGCATGGGCAAAGCGGCGTACGGCGAACATCAGCTCTTCACGGTTCATCGTGATGATTCCTTTTGTCTGGTTGAGGAAATGGGGAAGCAGGAAAGGGGGAGGCGGCAGACGCGCGCCGGCGCGGAGCGGCTCAGCGCGACAGCGGCAGGTTCAGGCCGACGGTGATCCACGAAGCGCCTGCCGCGCCGTGACCGCGCCCGCCGAGCAGGTCAAGCGAAGCGTCGCCGCGCAGGTGACGGCGCATGCCCAGCTGGCTGCTGCGCTGGCGGGCCGCGTCGCGTGCCTGTTCGGCCAGCAGCGACCACGTCGGGGCGATCCGGATCTCGACGCCGGCACCCACGGTGATGCCCCGTTCGTGGCGCGATCGGCTCCATCCGGCGTTGAAATGCGCGGCGGACAGGGCCTGCCGATCCAGTGCAACGCTCACTGGAAGATTCAGTGACCAGCTGCGTGCATCGCCGTGCCGGACATCGCCGGCGGTCTCGATGGATGCGGCCAACTGCAGGCGTTCGTCGTGCCAATGGCGCAACGTCCGTTTGGCACCCAGCGCCCACGGCACGGTGCCTTCGCCACGCAGATGGCCCAGGCCCAGCGACAGTTCGGTGCCGGACAACGTGCACGCCGGCACGGCGGTCAGTTCCCGATGGCTGGCAGGCTGGCGGGTCCAGGTTTCCAGCTGGCAGGTCCCTTCCGGAGTGGTGCCGGCATCGTCCACCAGCAGGCTGGCGGCGGCATGCAGCGGGCCGCTGGCAGAGAGGGTCGCCCACAGCGGGGCAAGGCGAAGGAAGGTGAAGCGCATGGTCGTTTCTCCGGTAGACGGATACGCCAGCGGCTCCCACTTGGGCCGAAGGTAAACAGTGCGATGTTCGAAGTTCAGGCCGCCCACGGCGGGCGGCACCGGGCCCCGTCCTGGCGGACGCGACCTGCCTGGCAGTGTCGGGTCCGCTCAGTAAAAGCAGGATCTACTGTGACTGTCCAAGCAGGGGCCCCCGGGGCGATGAAGTGGGCGCATGGTGTTGGCCTCGATACGGGCGCGTCAAGCAGGATGCGGTGCATGCGCCTCGTTTCGTGCGCGCCAGCACGCTTCTTGCTCGGAGGCGCGTGCTGTTCTCGCTTCAGGACAAGGCGGATGCGACATTGATCACGTGGCGTTTGGCGCTGCGCGCGCTGCTTTCCATAGGCCGCCTGTTTCTATTGAGAACATTCGATAGCTTTCAAAATCTCATCTCCTCAACTTCCCGCATGTCCGTGTGGCGGAAGTCCGCCTAGCGTCGTCAGGGCAGGCAGATGCTTGTGTCGAGGAGAGAGAACATCATGTCCGATCGCGTCAACCGCCGTTCCGCAGGGACCGTGGTCGTGATGCTGCTGGCATCCACGCTGGCCAGTCACGCCGCCGCCGAGGGGCCGCGCTTTGCCGGCCCGCTGCTCAGCCCCGCACCGCCGCTGCCGGTGGGCATGCTCAACATCGAGCCCTACCTGATCAACAGCCAGCTGCGCGGCCTGTATGACAAAAAAGGCAACCGTCGCGATGCCGGTGGGCCGGACGGCTGGTACCTGGCCGTGCCGATCCAGTACGGGTTGCATGAGCGCCTGACCATCGCGGCCAGCTTGAACGCGTCCTACAACCGGGACGACGCCAACCAGCGTGCCTTCGATATCGGTGACACCACGTTGTCCGCGCTGTTCGGGCTGTACAAGGGGCAGGGCGCGCATCGTCCCACGCTGACCCTGGCCATCCGCCAGAGCATCGCCACCGGGCATCACGACCGGCTGGAAGAGCGGCCGATCTCGGTCGCCAGCGGAACGGGCGTGGGCGCCACCAGCTTTGGCCTGCACGGCCAGGCCTACTTCCAGGAGGGGCACCTGCGGATGCGCGCCAGTACGTTGTGGCGCACGCCGGGCGCGAATGCCGGCGTGCGGGGCCAGAGCGCGTTCGGTACGCCGGTGGGCTTCGATGGCAGGGTGCGGCTGGGTGCGGCAGTGACCAGCCTGCTGGCGGCCGAGTACAGCCTTTCGCCCACCTGGGTGCTGGCCGGCGAGCTGCTGCATGAGCGTGAAAGCGCCGGCAGCGTGCACGGCAGGGTGGCGAAGGCAACGGGGAGCGAGGAGATGTACCGACGCGATCCGGCCAGTTGGCGGTTCTCTGTCGTCCCGGCCATCCAGTACCACTGGAACGACCATGTCGCGCTCGTCGCCGGCGCGCAGGTGTCGCTGGCCGGCCGCAACAGCAGCGAGGTGTTCGTGCCGCAGGTGGCGGTGAACATGGGGTGGTGAGCGCGTCGGCCGGTTGCATGTGACGACCAACGGTCGTCACCCACCAGGGCGCCCAACCGATTGACGGCCAGCGGCCGTCACTACCGAAAAAGCCACCCGCATGCGGGTGGCTTTTTGTGTTCACACCGGCCTGGGGTCAGTTGTTGACCGTGGTGCTCGGGTTGCCGGCGTCGACGGTCAGCAGGCGGTTGATGTCCTGCAGTTCGGCGATGTCCAGCGCGCCAACAGCCTGGCTCAGCAGCAGGCGGTTCTGCAGGAAGGTGTAACGCGCGTTGGCGTAATCCAGCTGTGCCGAGAACAGGATCCGCTGGTTCTGGATCACGTCCAGCACGGTGCGGGTGCCCACTTCCAGGCCGACCTGCGATGCGTCGTAGGCGCTCTGCGCGGAGACCACTGCCAGGCGGCGGGCTTCCACTTCGCTGATACCCGCCACCAGCGTCTGGTACGCGTTGCGGGTGTTGCGGTCCAGGGCACGCTTCTGCTGTTCGTAGCCATCCTGCGCGATGTCACGCTGGGCCAGCGCCTGGCGGACCGCGGACTGGGTGGCGCCGCCGGAGAAGATCGGCACGTTCAAGGTCAGGCCAACGCTGTTGGTGCGCGTATCCGGGCTCAGCCCGCCCGCCCCGGTGCTGTCACCCCACGTCGCGCCCTGGCCCACGCTGGCACCCAGGGCAAGCGTGGGCAGGTGGCCGGCACGTGCGGCCTGCACGCTGGCTTCGGATGCACTGACCTGCAGTTCCTGCGCCTTCAGCGCCGGATTCTGCGATACCGCACTCTGCACCAGCTGGTCGACGTTGCCGCGGTTGGCCGGCACTTCCGGACGGAAGTCCTCCGGCAGGCCGCGCAGGTTGGTCACCGGCTGGCCGGTCAGTTCGGTCAGTGCCTGGTAGGCATCGGCGAGGGTGTTCTGCGAGACGATGGTGTTGGCACGTGCCTGGTCGTACTGGGCGCGCGCTTCATGCACGTCGGTGATCGGCGCCAGGCCGACTTCCAGGCGCTTGTCGGCGAAATCGAACTGCTTCTTGGCCGCTTCTTCGTTGGTCTTGGCCGCGTTCAGTGATTCGATCGCCACCAGCACGTTGAAGTACGCCGCCGAGGTGCGCACGATCAGGTCGTCGTTGGCCGAATCGAGGGTGAAATCAGCCGCACGGCTCAGTTCGCGCTGGGCGCGCAGGGTGCTGAACTGGCTCCAGTTGAACAGCGTCTGGCTGCCATCGATGGTGTAGGTGCGGCGGCGACTTTCGAAGGTACCGGTGTTGTTGCCGCGGTCTTCGGTGCGCGTGCGGTTCAACGAGGCGACGCCGTTGATCTGCGGCAGCAGGGCGGCGCGTGCCTGCACGGCGCCTTCCTTGTCGAACAGCCGGGTGGATTCGGCAGCGGACAGCTGCGGGTCGCCATTGCGGGCCATTTCATAGACCTGCAGCAGGTCGGCGGCATGGGCGGACAGCGGCAGCAGGACGGTGGCCAGCGCAATAGCGAGGGTTCGGCGGATCATTGCGGCTTCCTTGGACTCAGAGGTGGAACTGGGGGGCCGGCGCGGCACCGCGCAGGTAATCGATATCGGTTTCGAACAGCGATTCGGTGCTGCCATCGGCCTTGACCAGGATCGCTTCCATCGCCGGTGAACGGCCGTGGATGATGTACAGGCGACCGCCCGGACGCAGCCATGTGGCGAACTGTGACGGCACGCGGTCGACGGCGCCAGTGACACAGATCACATCGAAACGGCGGTCGGTCTGCCAGGCCAGCGCATCGGCCACGTCCACGCGCACGTTGGTGCCCAGGCCGGTGCTGTCCAGGCGTGCACGCGCGGTGGCGGCCAGCTCGGGATCGATTTCCAGGCTGAGCACTTCGCGCGACAGCGCGCCGAGGCAGGCCGACAGGTAACCGCTGCCGGTGCCGATTTCCAGCACTTCGTCACCCGGCTGCAGATCCAGCGCCTGCAGGGTACGGCCTTCGACGACCGGCTTCATCATCTTCTGCCCGCCGCCGAGCGGCAGCTCGATGTCCGCATAGGCCAGCGCACGATGGCTCTCTGCCACGAAGGCCTCGCGCGGCAGGCGCGCCAGGACGTCGAGCACCTTGATGTCCAGCACGTCCCAAGGACGGATCTGCTGTTCCACCATCAGTTCACGGGCGTGTGCGTAGTCAATCGTCATGAGGTTCCAATCCAGCGCAGTGGGCCGGCCATTTTACCGGTGCCGGAGGCCGTCGGCGCACCCGGAGCATGTATTCAGGGCGGTGCCGGTCGCAGTGCCGGAAGTCATCGCGACCTCCGGCTTGTTCAGGTTGTGGGTGTCAGCCACCGCGCGCGCCCGCCTGGGCCGGGCGGGGGACATACGCGCGCAGGAAGAAATCCACGCTGGCCGCCACGTGCCGACCGGCATCACCGGCCGCCAGCGGCGGCTGCAGGCCGCACATCATATGCGTATGCAGCTCGCCCTTGACCAGCGTCATCAGCTGCAACGCGGCAGTGGGGAAGTCCTGGATATCCAGCTCGCCGCGCGCCGTCCGGGCGCGCAGGAACTCGGCCAGGGCCTCGGTGGTGCGCCGCGGGCCGGCCTGCCAGAACATCTCGCGCAGGCGGTCATCGGTCTCCGGCGCCATCATCACCCGCTGTACCGACACCGCCGCATCGGAGGTGACCAGCTCGAAAAAGGCCTGGCCGATGCCCAGCAGCTGGTCGCGCAGGGGCCCTTCGGCATCGGCGACGAACAGGGTATCCGGCAGCATTTCCACGCACTTGGAGGTGACCGCTTCGCCGAACAACGATTCCTTGTCACCGAAATGGCTGTAAACGGTGAGCTTGGAAACACCGGCCTGGGCGGCGATGGCATCCATGCTCACGCCCGTGTAGCCCTGTTCCACGAACAGCGCCTTGGCCGCTTCCAGGATGGCGGCACGCTTGCCAAGGTCCTTGGGGCGGCCTGGGCCTGCGGCCTTTCCGGCAGGGCGGGGCGCATTCTTGCGGGAGAAGGGACACATCATCGGCGTAATAGTAGACCAAGCGGTTCGATATTTATACTATACCGCCGGGTTCACTAAACCGCCCGGCGCCGCGCCTCCGCGCAGCTGCCACCCCTCGAATGTGTAATCAGGACGAACACCGATGAAGAGCGTGCGCTGGATGGGAATTGCACTGGGAGTGGCCGCGCTGGCTGCCTGTTCCGACAAGCCGGAAGCCCCCGTCGCCGCCGTGCCGGTGCTGGTGGTGCACCCGCTGGTCGCGGCCGCTGACGGCGCCACGGTGTTCCCCGGCGAAGTCCGCGCGCGGCAGGAAAGCGCGCTGTCTTTCCGGGTCGGCGGCAAGCTGCTGCGGCGTGACGTGGATGCGGGCCAACGGGTGGTCAAGGGACAGCTGCTGGCGGAGCTGGACCCGGCAGACTTCGCCCTGCAGGCACGCGCGTCGCAGGCACAGCTGGCGGCCGCGCAGGCCGAACTGGTCCGCGCCCGTGACGACCACAGGCGCTACGAAGTGCTGGCCGCGCAGCAGTTGATCAGCCGTTCCGCACTGGACCAGCAGGCGGCCGCGTTCAAGGCGGCGCAGGGCCAGGTGGACGCTGCGCGTGCCAATGCCAACGTGCTGGGCAACCAGGCTGGTTATGCGCAGCTGCGCGCGCCCGCCGACGGGGTGATTGCCAGCCGCGAGCCCGATGCCGAAGCCGGGCAGGTGGTGGCGGCCGGGCAGACGTTGTTCACGCTGGCCACCGACGGTGGCCGCGAGGTGCGGATCGATCTGCCCGAAGCGAGGCTGCGCGACTTCCCGGTCGGTACGGCGGTGCAGGTGGAACCATGGAGTCGCGGTGGGCCGATGCTGCCGGGGACGATCCGTGAGGTCGCTGCCGCCGCCGATCCGCAGTCGCGGACCTTCGCCGCGCGGGTCAGCCTGGCCGCCGACGCGCTGGCCGATGTCAGCCTGGGCCAGAGCGCGCGCGTGCATGGGCTGGTGGGGGGCAACGGCAAGCCGGCACTGCAGCTGCCCTTGGCCGCCCTGCAGCGCGGTGCCGACAACCGCGCCAGCGTCTGGGTGGTGGACCCGTCCAGCTCGCGCCTGAAGGCCGTGCCGGTCACCGCAGGGGCTTACGGCAGCGATACCGTGCCGGTGCTGGGCGGCATCACGGCAAGTGACTGGGTGGTTGCCGCCGGTGGCCACCTGCTGCGCGCAGGCCAGTCGGTGACCGCGGTGGACCGGCAGAACCGCCCGGTACTGAAGCCGGCGGTTGCCGCCAGCAAGGCGGGGGAGTAAGCCCGTGCGCCGTTTCAATCTTTCCGAGTGGGCGCTGGCCAATCGTCCGCTGGTGTTGTTCGCCATGCTCGCCTTCGCGCTGATCGGCGCGTGGTCCTACAAGCACCTCGGGCAGTCCGAGGATCCTCCCTTCACCTTCAAGATCATGGTGGTGCGCACGATGTGGCCGGGGGCCACGGCCGAACAGGTGTCGCGACAGGTCAGCGAGCCGATCGAGAAGGCGCTGATGAACACCGGCGAGTTCGAGTTCATCCGCTCCTATTCGCGCCCGGGCGAATCGCAGGTCATCTTCGTGGCCCGCGACGACCTGCGTTCCAGGCAGATCCCCGACCTCTGGTACCAGGTGCGCAAGCGGGTCGGCGACATCCGGGCCACGCTGCCGCGCGAGATCGTCGGGCCGTTCTTCAACGATGAGTTCGGCGATACCTTCGGCAACATCTACGCGCTGACCGGCAAAGGCTTCGACTACGCGCTGATGCGCGATTACGCCGATCGCATCCAGCTGGAGCTGCAGCGGGTGCCGGACGTGGGCAAGGTCGAGCTGGTCGGCCTGCAGGATGAAAAAGTCTTCATCGAACTGTCCAACACCAAGCTGACTTCGCTGCGCATCTCGCGACAGGAAGTGCAGCAGGCCGTGGCCGAGCAGAACGGGGTGGCCAATACCAGCTTCCTGGAAACCGGCAGCGATCGCGTGCAGCTGCGCGTCAGTGGCCAGTTCACCAGCATCGACGACATCCGCGCGTTCCCGATCCGCGTCGGCCAGCGTACCGTGCACCTCGGCGACATCGCGCACGTGCACCGTGGCTTCGCCGATCCGGCCTCGCCGAAGATGCGTTTCATGGGCGAGGATGCGATCGGCCTGGCGGTGGCGATGAAGGACGGCGGTGACATCCTGGCACTCGGCACGCACCTGGATGCAGAGTTCGAACGGCTGCAGAAGACGCTGCCGGCCGGCATGCAGCTGCGCAAGGTGTCCGACCAGCCGCAGGCAGTGGAAGAATCCGTCGGCGAGTTCGTCCAGGTGCTGGCCGAAGCGGTGGTGATCGTGCTGCTGGTGAGCTTCTTCTCGCTGGGCCTGCGCACCGGGCTGGTGGTCGGGGTGACCATCCCGCTGGTGCTGGCGATGACCTTCTTCGTCATGCATTACTTCGGCATCGGCCTGCACAAGATTTCGCTCGGCGCGCTGGTGCTGGCGCTGGGCCTGCTGGTGGACGATGCGATCATCGCGGTGGAGATGATGGCCACCAAGATGGAGCAGGGCTACGACCGCCTGCGCGCGGCCAGCTTCGCCTGGGAATCCACCGCCTTCCCCATGCTGACCGGCACGCTGATCACCGCCGCCGGCTTCCTGCCGATCGCCACCGCGGCCTCCAGTACCGGTGAGTACACCCGTTCGCTTTTCCAGGTGGTGACCATCGCGCTGGTGGTGTCCTGGATCGCGGCGGTGCTGTTCATTCCCTACCTCGGCGACAAGATGCTGCCGGACCTGTACAACCGGCAGCCGCCGAAGCCGGGCAGCCTGCTGGGTCGCTGGCATGCCCGGCGGCAGGCGTGGGCAGACCGCTTTCCGGCATTGGCCAACCTGCTCGCGCCACCGGTGCATGGGCACGACCACGACCCGTACCAGCGTCCGTTCTACGTGCGCTTCCGGCGCTTCCTGGAAGGATGCCTGCGCCATCGCTGGTGGGTGATCGCCGCGACTCTCCTGTTGTTCATCGGCTCGCTGGTGCTGTTCCGTTTCGTGCCGCAGCAGTTCTTCCCGGACTCCACCCGGCCGGAGCTGATGGTGGACATCGAACTGGCCGAGGGCGCGTCGTTGGACGCGACCCGCGGCCAGGTGGCCAAGCTGGAGAAGCTGCTGGACGGCCGCGAAGGCGTCCGCAACTACGTGGCCTACGTCGGCACCGGCTCGCCGCGCTTCTACCTGCCGCTGGACCAGCAGCTGCCGGCAACCAACTTCGCCCAGTTCGTGGTGCTGGCCAACGACACCCATGCCCGTGAAAGCGTGCGCGACTGGTTGCAGCGCGAAGTGCTGCCCACCTTCCCGGACGTGCAGATGCGCGTGACCCGGCTTGAGAACGGGCCGCCGGTCGGCTATCCGGTGCAGTTCCGGATTTCCGGCGAACACATCGCGCAGGTCCAGGCGCTGGCCCGCCAGGTGGAAGAAAAGGTGCGCGCCAACCCGCACACCATCAACGTCAACCTGGACTGGAGCGAACCCAGCAAGGTGGTGCGGCTGGTGATCGACCAGGACCGTGCCCGCGTGCTTGGGGTCACCAGCGCCCAGGTCAGCAACTTCGTGGCCAGTTCGCTGGCCGGCGAGACGACCAGCGTGTACCGCGAAGGCAACCGGCAGATCGAGATGGTGGTGCGGGGCGCGGAAGATGAGCGGCTGAGCCTGGAACTGCTGGGCAGCCTGCAGATGCCCACGCCGTCCGGTGGCAGCATCAGCATGTCCCAGGTGGCCACGCTGGAGCATGGTTTCGAAGATGGCATCATCTGGCACCGCGACCGGCTGCCGACGGTGACCGTGCGTGCCGATATCGGCGATGGCATGCAGCCGCTGGACGTGGTGCAGCAGCTGCTGCCGACGCTGGAAGGCATCCGCGCGCAGCTGCCCAGTGGTTACCTGCTGGAAACCGGCGGAACGGTGGAGGATTCCGCGCGCGGCCAGGATTCGATCAAGGCCGGCATGCCGCTGTTTCTGGTGGTGGTGGCGACGCTGCTGATGCTGCAGCTGCGCAGCTTCTCGCGCACGGCGATGGTGCTGGTCACCGCGCCGCTGGGGATCATCGGCGCCACCCTGTTCCTGCTGCTGTTCCGGTCGCCGTTCGGCTTCGTCGCGCTGCTGGGCACGATCGCGTTGGCCGGCATGATCATGCGCAACTCGGTGATCCTGATCGACCAGATCCAGCAGGACATCGATGCCGGCCATGACCGCTGGGACGCGATCCTGGATGCCACCGTGCGCCGCTTCCGTCCGATCGTGCTGACCGCGTTGGCGGCGGTGCTGGCGATGATTCCGCTGTCGCGCAGTGCGTTCTATGGGTCGATGGCGATTTCGATCATGGGCGGGTTGATCGTGGGCACGGTGTTGACGCTGGTATTCCTGCCGGCGTTGTATGCGGCGTGGTTCCGGGTGCGGCCGGGTGAGGTGGGTCGAACGGGTTGAACCCCCTCGCGGGTGGCTGCTTGCAGCACGCTGGCTGGTTGGCGCCGGGCGGTGGGGCTGGGCGGGGGACGGCAAAGGCTGCCCCTCCGGGGTCCGGCCCAGCCGCTGGGCGGCTGTGCGTTCGGGCGCTTGCGAAGCGGTGCTTCGCAAGCAAAGCGCCCTCACCCATGCGGGCCTCGTTTCGTGCCATCCATGGCGCGGGTCCACGCCATCGCATTCGCGCTGTCGCTCCCACACTTTGCTGCGCAAAGCGTGGGCCCCGTATCCCCACCACCCACACCCCGCCGCTTCGCGGCCGCCCCTGACTCAGGGGCTCCCTCCACCCGACACGCCAAGGCGCTACCAAAAGCACCCAGGCCGCCATGGACCTGTCGAAGGTGGGGCGGGGCGGGGGCGCGGGGGCGTTGAGCGCCATGGATGGCGCGAAACGAGGCCCGCAGGAGCGGCTCTTGCCGTCCCCCGCGAACCTGCCCCGTCCCGCCAACCGCACAGCCCTGCAGCTTCTGACGTTGACGTTGACGTTGCCTCAGCCCTGCAGTCGTTCGAGAACGGCTGAGGTGGCCTCCGCGGTGGACACCGCAGCACCCGTAGCAGCGAGGTCCGCAGTGAACACGCCGGCGTCCAGCGCCGCGTGCACGGCCGCTTCTACCGCAGCAGCCTCGGCTTCCAGGCCCAGCGAATGGCGCAGCAGCATCGCCGCGCTGAAGATCGTCGCGTAGGGATTGGCGATGCCCTTGCCGGCGATGTCCGGTGCCGAACCGTGGATCGGCTCGTAGATGCCGACCGCCCCCGGTTCGCCCAGCGAGGCGGAGGGCAGCAGGCCGAGTGATCCGGCCAGCATCGAGGCCTCGTCGGTCAGGATGTCGCCGAACATGTTCTCGGTCACGATCACGTCGTACTCGCGTGGCTTGGCCAGCAGGTGCATGGCCATCGAATCGACCAGCTGGTGCTCCAGCGCCACGTCGGCGAACTCGTCGCGGCCCAGTCGGGTGGCAACGTCGCGCCACAGCCGCGAGGTTTCCAGCACGTTGGCCTTGTCCACCGAGGTGACCTTGCCACGGCGCTGGCGGGCCAGCTCGAAGGCGCTGCGCAGCACCCGCTCGATCTCCACCACGCTGTAACTGCACAGGTCGCTGGCGGCGGCCGCCGTGCGGGTCTTTTCGCCGAAGTAGATGCCACCGGTGAGTTCGCGCACCACCACGAAGTCGACGCCGCGCAGCAGTTCGGCCTTGATCGGTGAGGCGCCCAATGCCGCCTCATGGGGGCGCACCGGGCGCAGGTTGGCGTACAGGCCGAGCGCGCGGCGGATCGCCAGCAGACCTTGTTCCGGACGTACTTTCGCATTCGGGTCGGACCACTTCGGGCCGCCCACCGCGCCCAGCAGGATCGCATCCGCCGCACGGCAGGCATCCAAGGTGCTGGCCGGCAGCGGCTCGCCATGACGGTCGATGGCAATCCCGCCGATGTCGTGTTCGTTGAAGTTGAAGCTGTGGTTGAAACGGGTGGCGACGGCTTCCAGTACGGCCACGGCGGCGGCGGCCACTTCCGGGCCGATGCCATCACCGGGCAGTACGACGATCTCAGCGTGCATGTTCAGTCTCGTAACGTTCAATGTCGGGGACGCGGCCCAGCAGGTAGCCCAGCTGGTCGACACCTTCCAGCAGGCAGGTCTGCGAGAAACCGTCCAGCGGGAAAGTGTAGACGCGGCCATCGGGGGTGCGCAGTTCGCGTGCGGCGATGTCGACGGTCAGCACGTCGTCCGGGCGCTGCATCAGCGCCTGCACGTCGGCTTCGTCCAGTACCACCGGCAGCAGGCCGTTCTTCAGCGAATTACCACGGAAGATATCGGCGATCTCGCTGCTGACGATGGCGCGCAGGCCGAGGTCGGTCAGGGCCCATGGCGCGTGTTCGCGCGAGGAGCCGCAGCCGAAGTTGCGCCCCGCCAGCAGGATGCTGCGGCCGGCGTTCTGCGGCTGGTTGAAGGCGAAATCGGCGTTGGGCGTGCCATCGGCGGTCCAGCGCCAGTCGTTGAACGCGTTGCGGCCCAGGCCGGCACGTTCGGTGGTGGACAGGAAGCGCGCCGGGATGATCTGGTCGGTGTCGATGTTGGTCTGGCGCAGCACCACGCTGGCCGACGCCAGGGTACGGAAGCCGCTCATCAGGCCACCTCCTGGTTGAACAGGTCGCGGGTATCGGAGACGCGGCCATTGACGGCGGCCCACGCGGCGGTCATCGGCGAGGCCAGCAAGGTGCGCGAGCCCGGGCCCTGGCGGCCTTCGAAATTGCGGTTGCTGGTGCTCACCGCCAGCTGCCCCGGCGCTACCAGATCGCCGTTCATCGCAATGCACATCGAGCAGCCGGGCTCGCGCCATTCGGCACCGGCGGCGCGCACGATGGCATCGATGCCTTCGGCTTCGGCCTGGCGCTTGACGATTTCCGAGCCCGGTACCACCAGCATGCGCACGTGATCGGCCACCTGCCGGCCACGCAGCACCTGGGCGACTTCACGCATGTCACTCAGCCGCCCATTGGTGCAGGATCCCACGAACACCACGTCCACCGGCGTCCCCTGCAGGGTGTCGCCGGCATGCAGCTGCATGTAGTCCAGGCCCTTCTGTGCAGCGGCATCGTTGGCCGCCGGGATCGGCGCGTCCACAGCGATCGCGGTACCCGGATGGGTGCCCCAGGTCAGGGTCGGACGGATGTCGGCCGCGTTGATCGAAACCTCTGCATCGAAGCGTGCACCGTCATCGCTGCGCAGCTGCGACCAGCGCGCCACGGCGGCATCGAAGTCGGCACCCTTCGGCCCGCGCGGGGTGGCGGCCACCCAGTCGAAGGTGACCTGGTCCGGGGCCACCATGCCGGCGCGTGCACCGGCTTCGATGGACATGTTGCACAGGGTCATCCGCTGTTCCATGTCCATCGCCGCGATGGTGCTGCCACGGAACTCCAGCACGTGGCCGGTGCCGCCGTTGACTCCGATCACGCCGATGATGTGCAGCACCACGTCCTTGGCGCCGACGCCGGCCGGCAGCGCGCCGTCCACGGTGATCGCCATGGTCTTCGCTTTGCGCTGCAGCAGGCACTGGGTAGCCAGCACGTGGCCGACTTCACTGGTGCCGATGCCGAACGCCAGCGAACCGAACGCACCATGGGTGGAGGTATGGCTGTCGCCGCAGACGATGGTCATGCCGGGCAGGGTGAAGCCCTGTTCCGGCGCGATGACGTGCACGATGCCGCGGTCGGCCGAGGCCATGTCGAACAGTTCCACGCCGTACTCGGCGCAGTTGCTTGCCAGCATCGCCACCTGGGCTTCGGAGGCCGCGCTGGCATAGGGCAGGGAGCCATCGGCGCGCGCGGGCAGCGTCGGCGTGGAATGGTCCATGGTGCCCTTGGTGCGGTCCGGCCGGCGCGGCGACAGGCCGCGTTCGCGCAGCTCGGTGAAGGCCTGCGGCGAGGTCACTTCGTGGATCAGGTGCAGGTCGATGTACAGCACGGCGGGCGCGTTGTCGGATTCGGGGACGACCACGTGGGCGTCCCACAGTTTGTCGTACAGGGTGCTGGGTGCGGGGGTCATGCGATGGCCTGGCAGGAAGGTGCGATGAAGAACATCAGGGGTAATCAGGGGGAGGTCAACACTCAGCGGCGACGTGCGAGCACGCGCAGCCGCACATAGTCGGCGAGCGGCAGGCCCGACGCATCACGTGGCAGGTCGGCCAGCAGTGCTTCGGCGGCATCACGCATGCGACAGGCAGTCGCGCTGTCCAGGTCGGCCAGCAACGGCGCGGCGAACACCCGCAGCCAACCCGCGATGCCGGTGGGCAGCGGCGTGGGGCGCTCCACGCGCTCGGCGAACTGCACGTGGAAGCCATGCTGGCGCAGGCGGTCGCTGTACGCCTCCACGGTGGGGAAGTACCAGCTGAACGCGCTTTCGCCGTGGCCGTGCGCCACCCGGGCAGCCTGCACGGCGCCGACGATGGCGGCGACGTTGCCATCGCCACCGAACTCGGCGACCAGGCGTCCGCCGGGTTTCAATGCACGCCGCACGCCGGCCAGCACGCGGTCCGGCTCGTGCATCCAGTGCAGCGCGGCGTTGCTGAACACCGCATCGAACTCGCCATCGAAGGCCAGCGCATGGCCGTCCATGACCTGCGCATCGACCCCGCGTGCGCGCGCGGCGATCACCAGTTCGGGCGAGGCGTCCACGCCGATCACCTGCGCGCCGGTCAGTGCCAGTTCGGTGCTGAGCACGCCATCGCCACAGCCGAGGTCGAGGACCCGTTCACCCCGCCGTGCGTCGAGCAGGCGCGCGATCGCGCTGCCCAGCACCGGCACGAAGCCGGCGTCGATGGCGTAATCCTGGGCATTCCAGGTCTGGCCGGCGTCGATGCTGACGGAGGTGAAAGCGCTCATGCTGGAATCCTCAGGCGTGGGCCGCCGCAGCGGCGGTGTCAGGGGCGGCAGAGGCTTCGCGCTGGCGCAGCAGGCGGTTGGCGACGTCCAGCCAGGCCAATGCCGAGGCTTCGATGATGTCGCGGCTGGTGCCGGTGCCTTCGAAGACGTCCTCGCCACTGCGTACGCTCAGGTTGGCTTCGCCGCGTGCGTCCGCGCCGATCCCCACGCTGTGCACCTGGTAGCTGTCCAGCTGCAGGCTGACGCCGGTGGCCGAAGACAGGGCACCGAACAGCGCATCCACCGGGCCATCGCCCTGTGCGGTTTCGGCCACCCGGTTGCCATCCGGATCGGACAGTTCGACCAGTGCATTGGCACGGCTGCCGACATCGCTGATGGTCATCGAGGCCAGGCGGTAGCCCGGGGCGCTGGCGCCGCCCTGCATCAGGGTCTGCAGGTCGGCATCGGTGACCACGCGCTGCTGCTCGCACAGCGACTTGAACTGTTCGAACACCAGCTTCAGTTCCTCTTCTTCCAGCCAGAAGCCCAGTGCGCGCAAACGCGCCTCGACTGCGGCGCGGCCGCTGTGGCGGCCCAGTACCATCTGCGAATCTTCCCAGCCCACGTCTTCCGGGCGCATGATTTCGTAGGTGCCACGGTGGCGCAGCATGCCGTGCTGGTGGATGCCGGACTCGTGCGCGAACGCGTTTGCGCCGACGATCGCCTTGTTGCGCTGTACCGGCATGCCGACCAGCCGCTGCAGCAGCTGCGAGGTGCCGACGATGCGCGGGGTGTTGATGGATGTGTCCTGCTCGTAGAAGGCCTGGCGCACCTTCAGCACCATGGCGATCTCTTCCAGCGAGCAGTTGCCGGCGCGCTCGCCGATGCCGTTGACGGTGCATTCGACCTGGCGGGCGCCGCCTTCGATGGCGGCCAGCGAATTGGCCACGGCCAGGCCCAGGTCGTTGTGGCAGTGCGCACTGAAGATCACCCGTTCGGAACCGCTGACGTCGGCGACGCCGGCGATGACCTGCTGGAACATCGCGCGGATTTCCTCCGGCGTGGTGAAGCCGACCGTGTCCGGCAGGTTGATGGTGGTGGCACCGGCGGCGATCGCCACGCGTGAGACTTCGATCAGGTAGTCCAGTTCGGTGCGGGTGGCGTCCTCGGCGGAGAACTCGACATCGTCGATGTACGAACGCGCCAGCGCGACGTGCTTGCGCACCGACTCCAGCACCTGTTCACGCGTCATGCGCAGCTTGTGCTCGCGATGCAGCGGGCTGGTGGACAGGAACACGTGCAGGCGCGGGTGCGCGGCCGAGTCCAGCGAGCGTGCCGAGGTTTCAATGTCCGTTGCCAGGCAGCGCGACAGCACCGCCAGGATCGGGCGCTGTACGTCGCGGCCGATCATCGTCATCGCCTCGCGGTCGGATTGTGAGCTGGCCGGGAATCCGGTTTCGATCACGTCCACGCCCAGCTCGTCCAGCGCACGCGCCATGACCAGCTTCTGCTGCGGGCTCATGCTGCAGCCGGGCGACTGTTCGCCGTCGCGCAGGGTGGTGTCGAAGATGCGGATGCGCGGCGGGGTAATTCGTTCGATGGTCGGCGTGGTCATGGGGAAGTCTCCTCGACAGCGGGCAGTGCGGCGTGCAGATGGGAAGGGTAAGAAGCAGGTTTCAAGGCGGGCGGTGCGACCGCCACGGCGGGCGCTCGCAGGGTTTCGGGGCGGCGCCGGCGCGGTTTGCGCGGGGCGCGTGGGCGCACGTCGGTGAGCAGGCCGGCAAGCACCGAAGCATCGATGTTGCCGCCGGAGACGACCGCGAACTTGCGGCGTCCGGCGACCCGTCGACCGGCGGCCAGCGCCAGCGCGCCGGCGCCTTCGGCAATCAGGTTTTCTTCCAGCGCCAGCCGCACCAGCGTCTCGCGCAGCTCGGCTTCGCGCACGATCACCACGTCGTCCAGCAGCGAGGCGCACAGGCGGCGGGTCAGGAAGCCGGGGATCTTCACCCGCACGCCGTCGGCCAGCGAGGGCACCGGGGCGATCGGGCGGACGTCGCCGAGGATCGCGCGGGCCATCGAGTCCACCCCTTCGACCTGCGCGCCGACGATGCGCACGCCCTGTGATTTCAGCGCCAGGGCGACACCGGATGCCAGGCCGCCGCCGCCGATGGGTACGATCACCACGTCGGGCGAATGGGGGGCCAGTTCGATGCCGACCGTGCCCTGGCCGGCGATGACATCGGCATCGTCGAAGGCGGACAGGAAGCGGTAGTCATGACGCTGGGCCAGCTCCACCGCGAACGCCCAGGCGTCGTCGTAGCTGTCGCCATGCTGGCGCACGGTGGCGCCCCAGTGGGCGACGCCGGCGATCTTGTTGGCCGGCGCGCCGTGCGGCATGACGGTGATCGCCTGCACGCCCAGCCGATGCGCGGCCCAGGCCACGCCCTGGGCGTGGTTGCCGGCAGAGGCGCAGATGATCGGGCGCAGGTCGCCGCGCTCGCGGCCGGCCAGCAGTGCGTTCAGTGCGCCGCGGACCTTGTAGGAACCGGTGCGCTGCAGGTTTTCCAGCTTCAGCCAGGTGCCGAAGCGCTCGGCGTGATGCAGCGGCGTGGGCGGCAGGAAGCGGCGCAGGCGGGCCTGCGCGGCCAGCACGTCGGCGACGGTTACATCGCCTACGTCAGGTTCGGTGCCGGCGCGGTCAGCGGCAGGCATGGTGGACCACGCGTTGAGCGCACGGCCACGACGACGGGCGCCGAAGAAGACGCCTCCGTGCCGGCACCGCTTGCACGGTACGGGCGTTCATGCGGCTGCTCCCTGCAGTTCGGTCACCTGCACCGATACGCAGTCGTAGATTTTTTCGATCTGCCGGCACAGGGTTTCCGGCGGACGGGTCCCGTCCACCACCAGCTGCAGGTGCCAACGGCCGTGGTCGTCGGCATCGGGTGCACCGTGGATGGCGCGCGGGGCGAAGCCGCGTCGCTCGGCCATGCCGATCACACGCAGCAGCGCGCCTTCAGCCGGATGCAGCACCAGGTCAAGCCGGTATTGCATTGGGAGCCTCCTGGCTGGCATGGGCGGGGTTGGCTTCCAGCATCGTGCTGTTGGCGGTGTTGGGCGGCACCAGCGGCCACACGTTGGCGCGCGCGTCGATGGCCACGTGCAGCAGCGCCGGGCCGGGTTCGGCCAGCAGTGCCGCCAGCCCACCTTCCACCTCGTCACGCGCGTCGATGCGGGTGGCGGCGATGCCGAACACCTTGGCCAGTGCGACGAAGTCCGGGTTGTCGGACAGGTCGATCTCGCTGTAGCGCTCGGCAAAGAACAGTTCCTGCCACTGCCGGACCATGCCCAGCGAGCTGTTGTCCAGCAGCACGATCTTCACCGGCAGGCGACAGCGCGCGATGGTGGTCAGCTCCTGCACGTTCATCATGAAGCTGCCATCGCCGGAGACCAGCACCACGGTTCGCTCGGGGCAGGCGAACTGCGCGCCCATCGCCGCCGGCAGGCCGAAGCCCATCGTGCCCAGCGCGCCGCTGGTCAGGTGGTTGCGCGGGTGGTTGAAGCGGCAGTGCTGGGCCACCCACATCTGGTGCTGGCCGACATCACAGGCAATCACCGCATCGGCCGGGGCCAGTTCGCTCAGGCGCTTCAGCAGCGCAGGCGCGTAGATGTGCTTGCCCGGCGCATCGTAGCGGGCGATGAACTTCTCGCGGTGCTGCGCGCAACGGCTGCGCCAGGCGGACTGGGTGGCCGGTGGTGCCGGGAAGGCGGCGTGCAGGGCGCGGATGGCCTGGGCCACGTTGCCCGGAACAGCGACGTCGGCGGTACGCAGCTTGGAGATTTCATAGGCGTCGGCATCGATGTGCACCACGCGCGCGAACGGCGCGAACTCGGTCAGCTTGCCGGTGGCGCGGTCATCGAAGCGCGCACCCAGCACCAGCAGCAGGTCGGCTTCCTGCACGGCCATGTTGGCTGCGCGGGTGCCATGCATGCCCAGCATGCCCAGCGACTGCGGATGTCCTGCCGGCAGTGCGCCCAGGCCGCGCAGGGTCAGTACGGTGGGGATGCCGCTGGCCGCGGCGAAGTCGCGCAGCGCATCCACGGCATCGCCCAGCGCGATGCCGCCGCCGGCGTAGATCACCGGCTTTTCCGCGCCCGCAATGGCGGCGATGGCATCGGCGATGGCCTGCTCCGCCGGCGCCGGCGGTGCCTCCACGGTGGCCGGCACGTGGGCCGGCAGATGGCTGGCATCGGCGACCTGGACATCCTTGGGCAGGTCGATCAGCACCGGCCCGGGACGGCCTTCGCGCGCGATGCGGAACGCCTCGGCGACCACGCGCGGCAGGTCATCCACGCTGCGCACCAGCCAGCTGTGCTTGACGATCGGCAGGGTCAGTCCGAACACGTCCAGTTCCTGGAACGCATCGGTACCCAGCAACGGCGTGGCGACCTGGCCGGTGATGCAGACCATCGGCACTGAATCCAGCATCGCATCGGCGATGCCGGTGACCAGGTTGGATGCGCCGGGGCCGGAGGTGGCGATGCACACGCCGACCCGGCCACTGGCACGCGCGAAGCCGTTGGCGGCCAGTGCGGCGCCCTGCTCGTGGCGCACCAGCACGTGCTTCAGCCGCGAATCCACCAGGGCATCGTAGAACGGCATGATCGTACCGCCTGGATAGCCGAACAGCGTCTGCACGCCTTCGGCCTCCAGCGCCTGGGTCAGCCAGCGCGCGCCGTTGGGCGGCGCGCTGCGTTGTGCGGGGTTGTTCATGGGAAACCTTGCAGAGCGGGTGGGGGAGGGCCGCGTGGGTTACGCGGCCTGGCCTTGCAGCCAGACCATCTTGGCGCGCAGTTCCTTGCCTACCTTCTCGATCGGGTGGTCCAGGTCGGCCTGCTTGAACTTGTTGTAGTTCGGCAGTCCCGCTTCGTATTCGGCAACCCAGTTCTTGGTGAAGGTGCCGTCCTGGATGTCCTTCAGGACCTCCTTCATGCGCTCCTTGGTACCGGCGTCGATGACCCGCGGGCCGCTGACGTAGTCGCCGTACTGCGCGGTTTCAGAGATGAACTCCAGCATCCGCGAGATGCCGCCTTCGTAGAACAGGTCCACGATCAGCTTCAGTTCGTGCAGCACTTCGTAGTACGCGATCTCCGGCTGGTAGCCGGCTTCCACCAGCGTTTCGAAGCCGGCCTGCACCAGCGCCGAGGCGCCGCCGCACAGCACCGCCTGTTCGCCGAACAGATCGGTTTCGGTCTCTTCCTTGAACGTGGTCTGGATCAGGTTGGCACGCGCGCCGCCCAGGCCGGTGGCATAGGCCAGTGCATGCTTGGCGGCGTTGCCGCTCTTGTCCTGGTGCACGGCCCAGATGCATGGCACGCCGCGGCCGATTTCGTATTCGCGGCGGACCAGCGCGCCCGGGCCCTTCGGCGCGACCAGCACCACGTCCAGGTCCTCGCGCGGGGTGATCATGTCGAAGTGGACGTTCAGGCCGTGCGCGAACAGCAGCACCGCGCCCTGTTTCATGTTCGGTGCCAGCACGTCTTCGTACAGCTTCTTCTGCACCATGTCCGGGGTCAGCACGGCGACCAGGTCGGCATCCTTCACCGCCTCGGCCGGTGCCTTGACGGTGAAGCCGTCGGCCTGGGCCTTGACTTCGGTCGGGCCGCCGGGTCGCAGGCCGACCACCACGTCGAAGCCGGATTCGCGCAGGTTCAGTGCGTGCGCGCGGCCTTGGCTGCCGTAGCCGACGACAGCGATCTTGGTCTGGGGCAGGTCGTTGGTGCTCATCGTGGTGGTTCCTTGCAGAGGGGTCGGGTGAGGAGGGAGGGTGTTGCCCTGTTCTGAAACGAAAAAACCCGCGCCGGGACCGGTGCGGGTTCTGATCGAGTACCTGTGTGTCTGTTGCTTACACGCTGGCTCGTCCCGCTCCGGTGGGCTGGCTAATAAGTACGAGTACGAGGAGCGAACGCAGCGAGGCGGCGCCGGTGGCGGCGGGCTCGAAGTTCGTTGGCGGTGGCGTGTGGCGCTGCAACATGGGTCCGAGGAAAACATGCGCGCCAAGGTGTGTCAACCCTTGTCGACGGATGCGGATTGGTTGCCACTGAATCCACGCGAAAGCCTTGTGCCACCTGCATTGTTGCGCATGAAACCAGCGTCGCACCGCAGTGCGGAGCGAGCCGTTCGCGCCATTCGCGCAGTAGCGGGCGAGCCCGCGCGGCACGTCCATGACCTATGCCGGATACCCGGCAACGCGCGGACAGGCGACTATCGCAGTATCCCTTTCCAGGAACGCCCCGACGTGACCCGACGACTGACCCGCTGCCTGCTGGCCGCTGCCCTGCTGGCGACGCTGCCCGCGCTTGCCCTCGCCGCTGATCGCGTGACCGGCCACGGCTTTGCCACCCGTTCGGAAGTGATCGCCCCGCATGCGATGGCGGCGACGTCGCAGCCGCTGGCCACCCAGATCGCGCTGGACGTGATGAAAAACGGCGGCAGCGCGGTCGACGCTGCAATTGCCGCCAACGCGGCACTGGGCCTGATGGAGCCGACCGGCAACGGCATCGGCGGCGATCTGTTCGCCATCGTCTGGGATCCGAAGACCCGGCAGCTGCATGGCTACAACGGCTCCGGCCGCTCGCCGCGATCGCTCACCCTGGCCGAGTTCCAACGCCGCGGACTGAAGGAAATCCCGGCCACCGGTCCGCTGCCGGTGTCGGTGCCTGGTGCGGTCGATGGCTGGTTCGCCCTGCACGAGCGTTTCGGCCGCAAGCCGATGGCCGACAACCTGGCGCCGGCCATCCGCTACGCACGCGAAGGCCATCCGGTGGCCGAGGTCATCGCGTATTACTGGGACCGCTCGGTGCCGCGGCTGTCGCAGTATCCCGGCTTCAAGGAACAGTTCACGATCAACGGCCATGCCCCGCGCAAGGGCGAGCTGTGGAAGAACCCGAACCTGGCCGACACGCTGCAGCGGATCGCCGATGGCGGCCGCGACGCGTTCTACAAGGGCGACATCGCGCGCACCATCGGCAGCTACTTCAAGGCCAACGGCGGTTACCTGAGCTTCGATGACATGGCTGCCCACCATGGCGAATGGGTCGATCCGGTGAGCAGCAACTACCGCGGTTACGACGTGTGGGAGCTGCCGCCCAACAGCCAGGGCATCGCCGCGCTGCAGATCCTCAACGTGCTGGAAGGCTACGATTTCTCGAAGATTCCCTTCGGCTCGGCCGAACACGTGCACCTGTTCGTGGAAGCCAAGAAGCTGGCCTTCGCCGACCGCGCGCGCTTCTACGCGGACATGGCGTTCCAGCCGGCCGCCCCGGTGGCCAAGCTGATCTCGAAGGAGTACGCCGCCGAGCGCCGTGCGTTGATTTCGATGGACAAGGCACTGAAGGAAGTGCAGCCGGGCACGCCGAAGCAGCTGGAAGAGGGCGACACGATCTACATGACCGTCGCCGATGCCGACGGCATGATGGTGTCGCTGATCCAGTCCAACTACCGCGGCATGGGCAGTGGCATGGCGCCCCCGGGACTGGGCTTCATCCTGCAGGATCGCGGTGAGATGTTCGTGCTGCAGAAGGACCACCCGAACGGGTATGCACCGGGCAAGCGTCCGTTCCAGACCATCATTCCCGGCTTCATCACCAAGGACGGCAAGCCGTATGCAAGCTTCGGCGTGATGGGCGGGGCGATGCAGCCGCAGGGGCATGCGCAGATCGTGATGAACCTGGTGGACTTCGGCATGAACCTGCAGGAAGCCGGTGATGCGCCGCGCATCCAGCACGAGGGTTCGACCGAGCCGACCGGCCAGGCCACGGCGATGAGCGACGGCGGCGAGGTCAACCTGGAAACCGGGTTTGCGTATGACACGATCCGCGCGCTGATGCGCAAGGGCCATCGCGTGGTGTTCGCCGACGGTCCGTATGGCGGCTACCAGGCGATCCTGCGCGATCCGGAGACGGGCATTTACTACGGCGCGTCGGAGAGCCGCAAGGACGGGCAGGCGGCGGGGTATTGAGGGCAGGCGTCGAACGGGTGAGGCCCCCCTCGCGGGTGGTGGCTGGAAGCAGGTTACGTGTTTGGCGACGGGCGGGTGGGGTTGACAGGACACGCCGCAAGTGCGTCCCTGTAGGCTGCATCGCCGCATCCATGCGGCTCAGCGTCCTGCCAACCCCACCCGCCCGTCGCCCTGACGATTTCGATGGCCGCCCCCCGGCGTGATGAAGAAGAAAAAAAACGGTAGCGCCGACCCATGG
>NZ_JBDJNU010000016.1:0-77014 GCF_039674585.1 Stenotrophomonas lacuserhaii
CACCCCCGCGGGGGGGGGGCCGCTGCTGGGGCGGGGGGGGCCCCCCGGGGCCCCGCCCCGCTCCCCCCCCCCCCTGGTGCCCACCACGGGACCACCCCCACCGGATTCCCACCGGATTACTACCGGAACCTCAGCGCATCGCCACCGCAGCGCGCTGCTGCTCTTCCTGGCCCTGTTGCACCTGGGCACTCAAGCGCTCGCCCAGCAGCGTGGCACTGGTCTGCTCGGCCGCAGGCGCCGGCTGGCTCATGTCCACCATTGCGCGGAAGCCCGGCGTGGTGCCCATCACGAACGCCTTGCCATCCTGCACCGCCACGCCCTGCAGCTTGTCCGGGCTGTCGATGCCCGCCTGCTTGGCCATATGGGTGATGTGCGCGGCCATGTCGTTGGACACCGCCGACGGCAGCTGGCCACGGATCGCCGCATGCAACGGGGTGTCCGCATGCGCGGCTTCGCCCAGCTGCGGCCCACGTACCGGTGCCTCATGCGAATGCCCGTGCGTGCCCTGCCGACTCTCACCCAGACGGCCCAGCGTCTGCGGCCCGGCAATGCCATCGGCCTTCAGGCCATTGGCCTGCTGGTAGGCAGCCACCGCGTCGCGGGTGTGGTCGCCGTAGCGGCCATCCTCGGCCAGGCGGTTGCCATTCGCATCGCGGATACCCTGGCGGTTCAATTCCTGCTGCAGCTTGGCCACGTCGTCGCTGCGTGCGCCGTGGCGCAGCACCGACGATGCATCGTCCGTACGCCCCTGCCCCGGTGCGGCGCCATCCTGCACGCGGCGCTGGTCCCAGAACGCTTCCGGACTCTGCAGCTTCCCGGCCGGGTCCTTCAGCTGGTAATGCACGTGCTGAGCGTACTGATCGGCACCATTCGGGCCGCGTCCGCCCATCGTGCCGATCGGCTGGCCGGCCTGGATGGTCTGTCCTTCCTTCACCTGCACGTCCTTCATGTGCAGGATCTCGTGCGAGTTGCCCTGCGCATCCAGGATCTTCACCGTGCCGTAGCTGCCCCCGGCGAAGGTCACCTTGCCCGAGATCGGTGCGTTGATCGTGGGGTGCTGCCGATTGAGCCCGGTCTGGCCGCCGACATAGTTGAAGTCGGTACCGCCGTGATCCTTGGCACCGCGCTCCTCACCGTAATGCCCGGTGATGTGCGGCTTGACCCCGTTCTGCGGCGGCAGCATCACCTGCATGGTGTGCTGGAACGATCCCGCCTGCTGCTGCGCTGCCGCTGCCTGCACGGCGGCAACGCCTGCCACCGCGCCACCGGCCACGGCAGCCGCCGCGCCCACGGTCTGCGCCGGGGAAGCCTGCGTCTGCGTCTGGCTCTGGCCCTGCGACTGGCCCTGCGACTGCGCCAGGCGCTCGTTGACGAACTGCTCGTACTCGGCAAGGCGCGGCATCACCTTGCTTTCGGCCAGCCCCAGGCCGCCGTAATCGCGGGTCGGGCCGTCGTGGTGGTACTTGTAGATGTATTCCTCGCCCTGGCCACGACGCTGGGCCAGCTGGCGGTTGTCGATGAAGTGCTGCACCAGCGCATCGGACTGCGCTTCCACATCGAAGCGGTTGCTGTTGTTCAATTGATAGGCGCTGCCGGTGCCATCGATGAACTGGCCCAGCCCGGAGGCGGACGTGGTGCCGGCGGCGGCATCGGGATTGAAGCCGGATTCGACGCGGGCGATGGCCAGCACATGCGCGGTCTCGCGCGGGGAAAGCCCGGCTTCGCGGGACGATTCAATCAGCGTATCGATCACGCGTGACTGCACTTCCGGCGAGGCATCGCCCCAACGGCGCGATTCACCGTGCAAGCGGCCATCGGTCTGATCGATAGGCTCGCGGTAGTGGCTATAGGGTTTTATCTGATCACTTCGGTATCCGGCCCCGCGGGGCTGGATCATGGTCTGGTAGATGTCAGGCATAGCGGTGCGATCCATTCTATGAAAAAGGGAATTTCCTTAAGGGGTGTTGCTCCAGGTGAAACGGTGCAGCGTGCTTCCTATCACTTTCAGGGCTTGAAGTAGGTCACCTCCGGGTGGGTCACGCCGAGCTTGGCCAACCACTGCTCGTACTCGTCGTTGTTGGGTTCCTGCGACGGCGCCTCGCCACGCAGCGGCGGATCGCTGTGGGTCAGCTGCTTGCCGTCGGCGTCATACAGGTAGAACCATTCGCAGAACTGGCAACCGAACGGCAGCTCGCCGTACTGCACGACGAAATACGGCGTGTTGTCCTTGTCCTGCACGCAGGCCAGGCCCACGGCGGTGTAGTCGGTCATCTCGGCCGGCTTGTCCAAGGTGCGGCGCTGGCCGTCCTTTTCGATATCCAGCCGCGTCTGCGGCGGGGCGTCATTGCCCGGGTCAGGCAGCCCCGCCACGGTCAGGCGGGTTCCCTGGCATTCGATATGCATTCCTGTGTCGTCCTGCTGGGTGGAGGGAGTCGTGGAAGCAGCGACGGGTGTCGCCGGGGAGGCAGCGGTGGCACTTGCAACGGGTGCGGCAGGCGCGGCAGGCGCGGACGGTTCAGCCGCCGGATCGCTGCAGGCGGCCAACAGCAACATCAGGGCAGGGGCGACAAACTTTGACGTCATGCGTCGTGCTCCGTGAAGCGGCAACAGGGCCATCGGCAGGCCCTGCCGCCAATGGCATCAGATCGATTGATCGTCCACGCTCTGCAGCTGCCAGCACGGCTTCTGCGCGAACGTATAGATCTGCTGGTCACTGGTGTTCGGTTTGCGGATGAGCACCTGCACGCTGCCATCGGCCTGCGGGGTGACCTGCAGTTCGCGGCCTTGGCGCGACAACGTCGCCGGGTCCGGAATCACCGGCCACTCCACCTCTGCCAGCGGGACCTGCTTGGTCACCTTCGCCGGTTCGGGCTGGGCGTTGGCATCGATGGATTCGGTGAGCAACGGGTCTGCGACGGACTTCTCCTGCAGGGCGATGTCGTTGCCGAAATGCGCCAGGAAGGTGTTGAAGTCGGCATGCGGGCACTGCGTGGCAGCGTCAGCCGGCGCAGTGGGTGCGGTGGGTGCCTCAGTAGTTGCCGGTGCCGGGGTGGCCGGCTCTGTTCCTGCCGGCGTCGTCGGCTGGGTCGGTTTGCACGCGGTAAGGGCCAGGCCCAGCGAGAGCGCCAGCAGCGCGAGAGAGCGTGATTGAGACAACGGATCCTCCTGATCGGTCGTTCGCGCGCCTACGGCGGCGCGCGGGTGCATGGAGCATACCGGGTGACCTGTTAAGCGATTTAGACAGTCTCGAAGGTGTGCCGTCCATCACATTTTCACGCACACACGACGCCCAAACGCCCGCGACTCAGATATGGAGCCGCTTCGCGCTAGCCTGCCACCGCCTTCGCCACCGCCTCACCCAACTGCGTCGTCGTCGCTTTGCCGCCCAGATCCGGCGTCAACGGCCCCTGCGCCAGCACGCCCTCGATCGCCACCATGATGGCGTCATGCGCCTCCTCGCAGCCGAGGAACTTCAGCATCAGCGCGCCCGACCAGATCATCGCGATCGGGTTGGCGATACCCTGCCCGAAGATATCCGGTGCCGAGCCATGCACGGGCTCGAACAAGGACGGAAAATCGCGCTCCGGATTGAGGTTGGCCGATGGCGCCAGGCCGATCGTGCCGGTGCAGGCCGGGCCCAGGTCGGACAGGATGTCGCCGAACAGATTGCTCGCCACGACCACATCGAAGCGCTGCGGCTGCAGCACGAAACGCGCGGTGAGGATGTCGATGTGCTGCTTGTCGACGGTGACCTCCGGATAGGCCGCGCCGACCGCATCCGCGCGGCCATCCCACCACGGCATGCTGATGGCGATGCCATTGCTCTTGGTCGCCACGGTCAGGTGCCGACGCGCACGCGACTGCGCCAGTTCATAGGCGTACTTCAGCACGCGGTCGGCGCCGTGGCGGCTCATCACCGTTTCCTGGATGACGATCTCGCGCTCGGTGCCGGCGTACATGATGCCGCCCAGGTTGGTGTACTCGCCTTCGGTGTTTTCGCGCACCACCAGGAAGTCGATATCGCCCGGCCTGCGTCCTGCCAGCGGGCACGGCACGCCTTCAAACAGGCGTACCGGACGCAGGTTGATGTACTGGTCGAACTCACGACGGAATTTAAGCAGCGAACCCCACAACGAGACGTGGTCCGGGACCGTGTCCGGCCAGCCCACCGCGCCGAAGAAGATCGCATCCATGCCTTGCAGCTGCGCTTTCCAGTCGTCGGGCATCATCTGACCGTGCTGCTGGTAGTAATCGCAGCTGGCCCAGTCGATGTGGGTGAACTGCAGGTCCAGCTGGAAGCGGCGTGCGGCGGCTTCCAGCACACGCAGGCCCTCGGGCATGACCTCCTGGCCAATGCCATCGCCGGGAATGACAGCAATCTTGAAGGTCCGGGTCATGGTCCGCTCGCATGGGGAAAGGAGGTTCCCGATGCCACGCAATTCACGGATCGCATGGCTACTGGCGCGAGCTTGAGCATTCGTGCGGGCCGGGCCCAATCAACTCAGCGCCAACCACCATGATGGCGATCATTCCCGCGACGGCCGTTGTTCCAATGACGGCGGTCATCGCGACGGTCGTGACGGCTGCTGCGCTCATAGCGGTAGTCGCGGTCATAACGACGATCACGGTCGTAGCGATAATTGCGGTTGTCGCGGCGATCCTTGGTGGTCACGTTGCCGATCGCACCGCCGGCCACGGCACCGCCTACGGTCATCATCGGATCGCCATTGGACAGGACGTGACCTGCGACACCACCGACCACTGCACCGATCGCAGTGTTCTTGTCCTTGCGCGACATGGCGTCGGCGTCGCTTGCGACGGTAACGCCGGCGGTGAGTGCCAATGCCAGGGCCAGGCCACGGAATACGGAAGCGGTTGAGGTAAGCATCGTCAAATCCTCCAACAGGACAGGTGATCAGTAGCGGGGCGCGGGCAGTGTGCTGTCCCCGCACGATTCAATCTCGTCGCCGAAGATTGCCGGAACATTGCGTACCCTGACATGAACCGACCCCTGTTCAGGTTGGGGCGGGCGTTGTCAGCAACTCAAGAAATGCCGCGCGTGCGGGGGCCCCTCAGTAGGGGGCCGCAGGTCCCGCCGGTACGATCCCGGATGGATTGATGTGCGTGTGGCTGCCGTAATAGTGGTGCTTGATATGCTCGTAATTCACCGTCCCCTCCACTTCCGGGATGGCCATCATCCGCTGCACGAAGGCATGCAGACCGGGGTAGTCCGCGATGCGCTTCACGTTGCACTTGAAGTGCACGTAATAGACCGGGTCGAAGCGGATCAGCGTGGTGAACAGCCGGATATCGGCCTCGGTCATCACCCCGCCGACCAGCCACTGCCGATCCGTCAGCAGACCATCCAGCCATTCCAGCGTCTCGAACAAGGGCACGATCGCTTCGTCATAGGCCTCCTGCGTGGCGGCGAAACCGGCCTGGTACACGCCGTTGTTGAGCGTTTCATACACACGCTCATTGATGCGATCGATCTCTTCCCGCAGCGCTTCGGGATAGTAGTTGCCCGGTCGTGCGCCCAGGTGATCGTAGGCGTCGTTGAACATGCGGATGATGTCGGCTGATTCATTGCTGACGATCTCCCCCTGCGTGCGGTCCCACAGCACGGGGACGGTCGCCTTCCCGGTCATGCCGGGCTTGGCGGCCTGGTACAGCTGATGCAGGTACTGCGCGCCGCGCTCGGGGTCGGGCGTCACCAGCGGGCCCGGCGCGAAGTTCCAGCCGTTGTCGCCCATATGCCAGTTCACGATGGACAACGGGATCAGCGGTTCCAGCCCTTTCAGCGCGCGCACGATCAGCGTGCGATGGGCCCAGGGGCAGGCCAGGCTGACGTACAGCCGGAATCGCTCCGGCTCTGCAATCAGCGCTGGTTGTCCGCTTGGCCCGACGCCGCCGTCGGCGGTGAGCCAGCGGCGAAAGGTGGATTCTTCGCGATGGAAATGCCCGTCTTCGCCGGCACTGCCTGCGGTACCCGTCTGCCATTGGCCGTCAACCAACATGCCCATCGGGAAGCCCTTTGTTTGAGGTCGGCTCCCGTTCTAACGCAGGCGGCGGCAACGTAGTGTCGAGCTTGCTCGACATCCGCCCGTGTCGAGCGGGCTCGACACTACGCGGCAAACATCGACGCTACGTGGCAAATTCGACGGCAAGGCGGATAACCGTGTGAGTGAGTCCACGAAGCACTGAAGCGCCAGGTCGCGACACATTGAAAACCTCACGATCATAAGGATTTATACGCACCCAAGGGAGACTTGCCCACAATCCTTACGTACTTGAGGATATTGGAGTACAGTTCGTCAGTAAAGTAAAAATCCGCACGACTGCAAGGATTCAGCATGAAGGTCACGCTCAAGAGCCACGAGGAACTGGGTCCGCTGGTTCGTGCCACGCGCAAGGCCCAAGGCCTGCGCCAAGACGATACCGCCGAGGGTATCGGCGTCAGCGAGAACTTCCTGGCCAAGGTCGAGCGGGGGGGAGGCAGCGTGCAGTGGCAGAAGCTGTTTCAGGTTCTGACTGAAATGGGCATCCGCGTAGAAATCGACGTGCCAGACACAGCAATGGCGATGCTGCAGAAGCAGGTGAAGAAGCGCGGAGTCCCGCGATGAGCCGCCACTCCATCAAGGCAGCGCCTCCGACAATGATGGAAGTCTCGTTGGACGGATTGCAATATCCGGACCGTTCGCTGTTGGCCACATGGGACGGCCAGCATGTCGGCACCCTTCGCGAACATCGCAACCTGTGGCGGTTCGAATACGCGTCGGCATGGCTGGAACACCCAAGGAGCTTCGACCTGTCTCCGTGGCTCCCACGCAGCTTGGGTAACATTCTTGATGGCAGCACCTCGCGCCCCGTGCAGTGGTACTTCGACAACCTGCTTCCGGAGGACCAGCAGCGCGCACGCATGGCACACGATGCCGGTGTCCGCGGTAGCGACGACTTCGCCCTGCTCACCTGCTACGGCTCTGAATCTGCAGGCTCGCTCACGCTGCTACCCCCGCAGGTAACGCTTGACCCGGGTAGTCGGGCACCGCTGCCGGATGACGAACTCGCGCAGCGCATACGCGACCTGCCACGGCATTCACTGGCTGGCGGCGCGGAAAAACGAATGTCGCTTGCTGGCGCACAGCACAAACTGGCTGTCATCGAAGATCGCGGCGTGCTGTACCAGCCGATCGGCGCGGAGGCTTCCACCCATATCCTCAAGCCAGACAGTACCGACCCCGACTATCCGCACACGGTCATCAACGAGTACTTCGTCATGCGACTGGCTCGCGCGATGGGACTGATGGTGCCACAGGTTCATCGACGTTACGTGCCGGAGCCTGCGTTTCTGATCGAACGCTTTGATCGTGTATCGGATGAGGACGGCACACGCCGCTTGCATGCCATCGATGCCTGCCAACTGTTGAACCTTCAACGCAATGACAAGTACAGAGCAGGTAGCATCCAGACACTGGAATCAGTGATCACCCACTGTCGCGAGAGGCTGAGCACGCGCAGGCGACTGTTTGACTGGCTGGTGTTCAACGTACTGACCGGCAACGACGACGCCCATTTGAAGAACCTGAGCTTCCTGGTCGACGCAGACGGCATCAACCTGGCGCCACATTACGATCTTCTGAGTACGGTGGCAGGACGCAGTCATGCCTACAAGCAGGACGGTGCGAGTTGGCCACAAGCATCCACGCTTGCGTGGGACCTGTTGGGCGTAGAGCGCTTTGCTGAGATCACGCCCAGCTTGCTGATCGACGCCGGCATTAAGCTGCGCCTTCCACCGCGCATGGCGCAGCGCCGTCTTGCGGAAATGGCTTCCGACGTCGTCCCGCTGGCCGCGTCGGTGTTGGCAGAGATTGAATCGGAGAACGCGCAGTGGGCCGAAGTAGCGGGACCGGCGCTTCAAGGCGAGATGCGTATGCTGCGCACGGTCATCGAGTTGGTCATCAAGCAGATGGCGAAGCAGTTGAGTTCCTGAGCCATGTCACGTGACCGGATTCCGACTACCTTCGTCTGATCCATACACCGACGGACACCCTGCCTCCATGGCACCACACTGACTGCCCGCATCCCAGGGAGTCACCGCATGAGCCTCGCGCTGGTCCACAGCCGCGCCCGGGCCGGCGCCGATGCGCCGCTGGTGCGTGTCGAAGTGCACCTGTCCGGTGGCTTGCCCGCTACACAGATCGTCGGCCTGCCTGAAACCACCGTCCGCGAATCGCGTGAACGCGTCCGCGCCGCCCTGCTCTGTGCACGTTTCGACTACCCGCAGCGGCGCATCACCATCAACCTGGGGCCGGCGGATCTGCCCAAGGAAGGCGGCCGCTTCGACCTTGCCATCGCGATGGGCATCCTGGCCGCCAGTGGCCAGCTGGATCCGCAGCAGGTGGTCCGCCACGAGTACGTGGCCGAGCTCGCGCTCACCGGCGAACTGCGCCCGGTCGATGGCGTGCTGCCGGCCGCGATCGCCGCAGCGGAGGCCAACCGTACGCTGTTCGTACCGCCCGCCAATGCCGCCGAAGCCGCGCTGGCCGAGCATGCGGATGTGCGCGTGGCGCGCACGCTGCTGGAGGTCTGTGCCTCGGTGGAGAATCCCTCCCGCCTGCCCCGCGCGGAGCGCGCCAGCATCGAAGCGGACCCGCCGCTGGATCTCACCGATGTGCGCGGCCAGCCGCATGCGCGGCGTGCGTTGGAGGTCGCTGCGGCCGGCGGTCATCATCTGCTGCTGATCGGCAGTCCTGGCTGCGGCAAGACCCTGCTGGCCTCCCGGCTGGCCGGCATCCTGCCCGAAGCCAGCCAGGCCGAGGCCCTGCAGAGCGCGGCCATCGCCTCGATCAGCGGCAGTGGACTGGACCCGCGTCGTTGGCGCCAGCGCCCCTTCCGCGCACCCCACCACAGCGCCAGCCCCGCCGCGTTGGCAGGTGGCGGCAACCCACCGCACCCCGGCGAGATCTCGCTGGCGCACAACGGCGTGCTGTTCCTGGATGAGTTGCCCGAATGGTCACGCATGGCGCTGGAGATCCTGCGCGAGCCCCTGGAATCGGGCCATATCCGGATCAGCCGCGCCGCGCGCAGTGCGGTGTTCCCCGCGCGTTTCCAACTGGTCACCGCGATGAACCCCTGCCCCTGCGGGTGGGCCGGGGATCGCAGCAACCGCTGCCTGTGCACCAGCGAGCGCATCCAGCGCTATCGCGGCCGGGTATCCGGCCCGTTGCTGGACCGCATTGATCTGCATGTCACGGTCACCCGGCTTTCGCCAGAAGAGCTGCGCGAAGGAGCCCCGGCGGGCGAGTGCAGCGCGGATGTTCGCTCAAGGGTGATCGCCGCGCGCGAGCGTCAGCTGCAGCGTGGCGCGCTCAATGCCCACATGGACAGCAAGGCACTCCGCTTGTGTGCGCATCTGTCTGAGGCCGACCAGAATCTTCTGGAGCAGGCCATCGAGCGGTTGCAGCTGTCTGCGCGGGCGATGCACAGGATACTGAGGGTGGCGCGCACCATCGCGGACCTGGCGGGATGCGATGGAATCGACACCTCGCACCTGGCCGAGGCGATCGGTTATCGGCAGTTGGATCGGGGGGCGTAGGCGCCGCGCACCCCAGACCGCCACGCAACCGGGTATCGTGCCAGACATGCCCCGGAGCTCCCCATGACCTATCAACGTGCCGTGGATGACTTCACCCTGCCCGACTGGGAAGGCCGCCTGCACGGCGACCTGCAGAACGGCATCAATGCCTGCGTGGAATGCTGCGACCGCCATTGCGGCAGTGATCGCTTGGCGCTGCGCTGGATCAGCGCTGATGGCAGCCTGCACCAGTACACCTTCGAAGACCTGCGTACGGCGGCTTCGAGGGTCGCGCATGTGCTCACCGCGCAAGGCATCGGCCGCGGCGACGTAGTGGCCGGCATGCTGCCGCGCACGCCGGAACTGCTGGCCACGATCCTCGGCACGTGGCGCGTCGGCGCCGTGTACCAGCCACTGTTCACTGCCTTCGGAGCCAAGGCCATCGAATCGCGGCTGCGCACCGGCCACACCCGGCTGGTGGTCACCGACCACGTCAACCGGCACAAGCTGGATGATGTCGAAGACTGCCCGCCGGTCGCCACGATTCTCCCCGCCGGCCAGCCCGCCGCTGCGGCAGACATTGACTGGCGCGCGCGCCTGGCCAACGCCGGCAGCGCGCCCTTCGAACCGGTGATGCTGCGTGGTGATGCGCTGATGGTGCTGCTGTCCACCTCCGGCACCACCGGCGCGCCGAAGGGCGTTCCGGTGCCGCTTCGGGCGCTGATGTCCTTCGCCAGCTACATGCAGCTGGCAGTGGATCTGCGCCCCGGCGACGTGTTCTGGAACATCGCCGATCCGGGCTGGGCCTACGGCTTGTACTACGCAGTCATCGGCCCGCTGATGCTGGGCCAAGCGACCACGTTCAACGAGGCGCCCTTCACCGTGCAGGGCCTGCACGAGGTGATCGAGCGGCTGGGCGTGACCAACCTGGCGGGCTCGCCGACCGCCTACCGGCAGGTCATCGCGGCGGGCGAGGCATCGGCCGCCCGCGTGTCTGGCCAGCTGCGTGCAGTCAGCAGCGCCGGTGAACCGCTGAACGCCGAGATCGCGCGGTGGTTCGCTGCCCATCTGTCCACCACCGTGCTGGACCATTACGGCCAGACCGAAACCGGCATGGTGGTGAACAACCACCACGCACTGGAGCATGCGGTGCGGGCGGGATCGTCCGGCTTTGCGATGCCGGGCTACCGGGTGGCGGTGCTGGGCGATGACGGCCGCGAGCTGCCCCCGCGCACGCCGGGCATCCTGGCGATCGACATCGCACGCTCTCCGCTGATGTGGTTCACCGGCTACTACGGTACGGACACGCCGGCCATCCGCGATGGCTACTACCTGACCGGCGATACGGTGGAATGCGAGGACGACGGCTCGATCAGCTTCATCGGGCGATCCGATGATGTGATCACCTCGTCCGGTTACCGCATCGGCCCGTTCGACGTGGAGAGCGCGCTGCTGGAACATCCCGCCGTCGCCGAGGCGGTGGTGGTCGGCGTTCCTGATCCGGAGCGCACCGAGATCGTGAAGGCCTTCGTGATCACCACTACCGGGATCGAGGGAGATGCTGCCTTGGCCGCGCAGCTGCAGCAGTACGTGAAGACACGGCTGTCCGCGCATGCCTATCCACGGCTGGTGGAGTTCGTCAGCGAGGTCCCGAAGACGCCGAGTGGCAAGGTGCAGCGCTTCGTGCTTCGGGCAGCGGAAGTGGCCCGGCAGGCCGGGCAATGAGCTGGCGCGCGTTCGCTGGCATCACATCAGGAGAGGCACGGGCCATGCGCCCCTGCGGTGACTGAACATGCGTATTCGAACCCTCGTCCTTCCCGTATCCGATCCTGCCAGCGTCGCGCGCTACTTCCGCGATGTGCTGCAGTTTCCCGTGCACGGATGCCAGGTAATCGTCGGCTGGAGCACGCTCACCCTGGTTCCCGCCGATGGACGGCCGCTCGGCGGCGTGCACCTGGCGTTCAACGTACCGGACAACCGCTTCGCCGAGGCCATGTCCTGGCTGCGCGCGCGCACGGCATTGCAGCGTTCGCCCCATGGCAAGGACTACTTCGCGCTTGAAAGCAGTTGGCAGTCGCAGTCGGTGTACTTCACCGGTCCGGATGGGCTGATACTGGAATTGATCGGCCGGCGGTGCCTGCCCGCGTCATCGCGCGTGGGCGCTTTCGATGGCAGCGAGATCACCTGCCTGAGCGAGGTCGGCCTGCCGGTTGCCGATGTGCCGGGGACGCAGCGCGGATTGGCTGGGCGCTTCGGGCTGGCTCCCCTGTCAGAGCCGTCGCCGGTGTTCGCGCCGCTGGGCGATGACGAAGGCCTGCTGATCGTGGTCGACGCTACCCGTCACTGGTTCCCCGAACAGGTGGACCTGCCGAACGCGCAGGGGCTGGTGGTGGAGATTGAAGCGCCCCATGGGCCTGCGGAAGTGGCCGATGCCGGCCAGGGCTGGATCGTGCGCGGCATCTGAACGGCCGCGAAAAACAAAGCCCCGCGGGTGCGGGGCCCTGCTTCTTCAGCTCAGTGCAACAACTCATTCTTCTTCTTCGTTGGTGCCCTGCTGCTGGTTCTGGTTGCGCTGCTGCTGTTCCTGCTGCTGTTGCTGCTGCTGGTCGCGCTGACCCTGCTGGCCCTGCTGGTTCTGCTGGCCCTGCTGGTTCTGCTGACCCTGCTGGTTCTTCTGGTTCTGCTGATTCTGCTGATTGGCCATCTGGATGTCTCCCTAAAGCCGCATGCGGAATGCCGCGGTCATGGCCATCCTCTGCAGGCGCTGGTTAACCATGTGTGCGTATGTGTGGAGAGCGGCATCACGGCGCGTGCCGCGTCGCTGCAAAACCGGCTGAAACCCTTATGGCACAAGCACCTTAAGAGTTCATGCAGGGACTGCATATGTTCATGGCGCGGCGTGCTTTGGGCTATTCAGCTGCGCCCTGGATCGTGACGTTCCGATGACGATCTCCACCAGGCAAGGGACGCCATGCGGTTGCATTGGTGGGTGACGACCGTTGGTCGTCACGCTCTTGCCGCTGCGCTCGCCGAGCGTGGCTCGGCGCTACCTTACTGCCAGTGCCACCGCGATTCCCGCGAACAACGCCGCCCCCACCCAGTTGTTGTGCAGGAACGCCTTGAAGCACGGGTCGCGCTCGCGGTTGCGGCACAGCCAGAACTCATACGCCACCAGCCCCGCCGCCACGCCCACCGAAACGAAGTAGTACACCCCCAGTTCCGCCCGCACGCCCACCAGCGTCATCGCCGCCAGGAACAGCGCGTACAGCACGCCCTGGATCACCAGATCCAGATCGCCGAACAGGATGGCCGTGGAATGCGAGCCCATCTTCAGGTCGTCATCGCGGTCCACCATGGCGTACCACGTGTCATAGGCGGTGGACCACAGGATGTTGCCCACATACAGCAGCCACGCCAGCACCGGCACTTCACCCTGCACGGCCGCGAAGGCCATCGGGATGCCCCAGCCGAAGGCCATGCCCAGATAGACCTGCGGCAGGTGCGTATGGCGTTTCAGGTACGGGTAGCTGGCGGCCAGGAAGATGCCGACGAAGCTCAGCGCCACGGTCAGCCAGTTCATTGTCAGCACCAGCGCGAACGCCACCAGCATCAGCACCGCGAACAGGATCAGCGCGTGCCGGCCACGCACCGCGCCGCTGGCCAGCGGACGGTCCTTGGTGCGCTTGACGTGCGGATCCAGCCAGCGGTCGGCGTAATCATTGATCACGCAACCGGCCGAACGGGTCAGCCAGACCCCGGCGGTGAACACGAACAGCGTCCACAGCGGCGGCAGGCCGCCCGATGCCAACCACAACGCCCACCAGGTAGGCCACAGCAGCAGCAATGTACCGATCGGGCGATCGGCACGCATCAGTTTCCAGTAGTGCCGCCAGCGCGGCGTCGGGTCCGCGGGGGACGCATCAAGGGGAGCGTGTGACATGGGGAAATGATACTCCCGCCGAGCTGATGGCTCAGGTAGTGACGGCCGCTGGCCGTCATGCGTCAGCAATCGGTGGGTGACGACCGTTGGTCGTCACGCCTTGGCCTTCAGAACAACGGCATCAATCCTTGCCGTCGGACTTGTACTCGTAGTACCCGTAGCTGTAATAGCCCGTTGCACGCTTTTCCACCGCGTTGAAGATCGCGCCCTTGATCTGCACGCCATTCTGTTCAAAGCGCTGCAGGGTAAGCAGGATTTCCTTCGCCTGGTTCACGCCGAAACGGGTGACCAGCAGGCTCGATCCCGCATGCGTAGCGACCAGCGCCGCATCGGTCACGGCCAGGATCGGCGGGGTATCCACGATGACCAGGTCGTACTGCGCCGACAGCGACTCCAGCATCTGCTGGAAACGCGGGTGCATCAGCAGCTCGGCCGGGTTCGGCGGGATGTCACCACGCACCATGTAGTGCATGTTGTCCAGGCCCGGCACCGGATGGATGGCCGCTTCAACCGCCAGCTTGCCGCCCAGCACATCGGACAGACCCTGCTGGTGCGAGATGCCCAGCAGCTTGTGCAGGGTGCCCTTGCGCATGTCCGCATCGATCACCAGCACGCGCTGGCCGGCCTGTGCGATGACCGCACCCAGGTTGCTGGACACGAACGTCTTGCCGACGCCCGGGCGCGGCCCGGAGATGGTCAGGATGTTGTTCTTCGCTTCCAGCATGGCGAAGTGCAGGCTGGTGCGCAGGCTGCGCAGCGCTTCCACCGTGGGATCTGCCGGGGAGCTCACCGCCAGCAGATGCTGGCGGCCATCGGCGATCACGCGGGTGCCGTGCTTGCCCTTGCGCAGCTTCGGCAGGGTGGTGGAAACGCTGAGCGGGATGGCGGCGTAGACCGGCAGACCGAGTTCTTCCAGTTCGGCCGGGTCTTCGATGCCTGGGTTGAGCATGCGCTGCAGGAAGACAAATGCTGTAGCAAGCAATGCGCCAACAAGGGTCGCAATGATGACGATGAGTGGCTTACGCGGCTTGACCGGATTAGCAGTGTCCACCATGGCCGGGTCAACGATGCGGACGTTCCCCACGGCACCAGCGCGAGCCACGTCCAGCTGCTGCGCCTGGTTCAGTAATGCGGTATACAGCTCATTGCTGACCTGCAAATCGCGCGTAAGACGCAGCAGTTCCTGCTGCGTATCGGGCAGGTCACTTACCTGACGCTTGAAGCCGGCCTTGCGGCCTTCGAGTTCGCTGAGCTGGTTGAGTAGAGCGCGGTAGGCCGGATGCTCGCGTGTGAAGCTGCGGTCCATCTCCGCCTGCTTCAGGCGCAACTGCTGGATGCTGCCTTCCACGGCAACCTCCTGCTCCAGCAGGCCTTTGGTCTGCATGGTGATATCAACAGAATTGGCGCGCGACTGGTAGCTGCTCATCGCAGCCTGTGCCTCTTCCACCTGTCGACGGATGGTCGGCAGCTGTTCCTTCACGAACTGCAGCTGTGATGCAGCCTCGGCGGAGCTACGGTCAACATTCTGACGGACGTACGCCTGAGCAACATGCTGCACTACAGCCTGGGCGCGCTGCGGGTCCTCTGATTCGTAGCTCAACTGCAGGATTCCAGAGTCCTTGCCCTGCTCGACAGCCTTGATGTCTTCCTGAAGATTGGCAAGAACGTCGAGGCGGCGCGCTCGAGTAACATCAAAGCGAGTCCCTTTGTTAGCCCTCAGCGTTGCTACTTCCAGTTTCACCCCCCGACCCTCAGCCATCTTCCCCACCTGGCCCCGTAGCAGCTCAACACCATCCTCGTCGGACAGCATGAAGCCACCAGCGCTATCAAGCACCTCCAGAGTAAGTGAGGTATCGACCATCGCGCGTGGAACTTCAAGCCGATGGATTTCAAGCAATTCACCGCCCCAGCCGTAGCTCGACAAGCCCAAGAGAGGCTCTGCAACGTCCTCTTCCGATGCCGGCGAGAAACGCCGGGAAAGGAAGCCGCCCACCAATGGCAGACGCTGCGGGCTAACGAGGACCTCCAGGTCAAGCTCATCGATCGCAGTGCCAATCACTGTGCGCGAGGTGAGCAAGGCAACCTCAGTCGTTGCCGCCGTGCTCCCACCGCCTCCTAGAGACGCTAGATCAGCGAGCCCTGGGATCGTAGGGACTTTCGATTCGACCTGTACGGTGGCTTGAGCCTGATAAACCGGCTGCGAAAGCAGCGCGTATGCGATTCCCGCCAGTGAGAAGATTGCGGTAGAGATGATGATCCACCATTTCCGGTCGATCAGAACACCTACCAACTCCCGCAGATCAATCTCATCATCCTTGAGCGCTCGGGGATCCGTTTGCTTGGTCATTGCGTCCACTTGTGTTCGGGAGCAGACCACGCGCGGCGCACTGCTCGTTCAGGTACATCAGGGGAGATCCCGGCCATCAGACGGGCGCAACAGTCTACCTGATCCGTGTCGGCGCGCGAATCGCAGCGCCGGGAAGAGAGATCACGACGTATCTCGTGTCAACTCCGCGCCAATAGCCGCACTAGACCGGGGTCACACTTTTACCGCATTAAAACTGAGTCGCGCGCTCCAAAACGGGGCGCCGACCCATTCAGCATTTGATATGTCTGGGGCCGATGCACTCATCGCGTGACGTGGATTTGCCCGTGCCGCCTCTTGCCTTGTCGACGACCTGCTGTTCGAAGCTACGGGTGTAGTAGCATTACTTTCCCCCAGCTCAGCGCCGTGATTCCCACTGTTGAAGCGGGCTCTCAGGCCGGGAAAGTGTCCTGGCCATGGGATCAAACATCCGCACGCAAGGGCGACCGCAAAATGCATACCACCACAACAAGCGCCCGGCGAACGGATCAGCATGTTGCGCTCACATTTTTGCCGCTGGTTAAGGGCACGTTCTGGCAACCGGCCTGATCGTCGACGCCGCTTTCAGGACTCGCACCAACTATTCGTTCAGCAAGGACAGATGCCCTCGATGACCTCCGCGCCCATCCCCACCTTTTCAGTCGTAATCCCGGTCAAGAACCGCTCGCGGCTCCTCTATCGAAGCCTGCTTTCACTGCGCGAGCAGTCATTACAGGATTTCGAAGTTGTTGTGGTTGACGATGGGTCTACCGAAGACATTGGCTTGGTGGTTGAGCTTTTCAACGACCTTGACATCACTCTACTGCGCCTGCCCGAAAGTGCTGCCGGGGCATGCGCCGCACGAAACGCGGGTAGCGATGCGGCCCGCGCGCCCTACATTGCTTACCTGGACAGCGATGATCTTTTTCTCCCCGACAAGTTGCGAAGCATCGCTGCTACCGTTGAGAACACGGGCGCCGATTTACTGGCATCGCCGCTACTGGTATATCGTGGCGACGAACGGCTGCAGCTGAGACCAACGCGCGCCCCTGACGCTGATGAAGAAATAAGCGAGTTCTACTTTGTTAGAGATCAGCGCATACAGTCTTCAAGTATCGTGGTCCGCCGGGATCTTTTCCGCGCTGCGCGCTGGAACGAGAATCTGCGCAAGGTTCAGGACCCTGATTTCTTCATTCGCTGCTGCAGACTTGCCAGAAAAATGACCTTTTTACCTGAGCCACTGGCTGTACTTTTTGATGACGAACAAGGCGCCCGCATTTCCAGCGCGGGGGCCGAAGATAGCATCGTGTCTTGGCTGGATTCTCCGGAATGCCCGCTCACTCCCAAGGCCCGCTCAGGCTTCGTGCTCTACGCCCTCTCACATGAAGTCGCGAAGCGCAGCAGAATCGCGGCCCTTTCGATGATCCTCCGAAACGCGCGCGCAGTTGAACCAAAGACAGTCCTTAAAAGCATATACCGCACACTGGCTCCCGAACCCCTCTTCAAGCAGACAGCCCTTATTTTCGCCACCCGTGGCCCAAAAGATAATGGTACGGCTAGCTACGACTACATTGAGCGGCTCAAGCATATGGCAGTCCGAGCCGAGGACATGTCGTGACGCGGAAGAGTATCGGCTTCATGAGCGTGAAGACGCAGTTCGACAACCTCGGCGATGCGCTCATAAATCGCGAGCTGGCCAGGCTGATTGCCGCACGGATCCCACTGTCCATCGATCTGAGCAGGTCTCCCGAAAGCTTCCATGCAACGATGGGCGTGGAGGGGATCGCAAACACGCGGCTGGTTCATGGCCCCCGCGGCAGAATGATGCTCGCCATGGCGGCTGCCGCCCTTTCCGGCCAGAGATGCTATTTCTTCCTCAATCCGGGCGGACTGGGGGGGGGCGTGGGTGACAGCAGTCGGGCTTTCATCTCATCAATCATTTATAACCTGGTCCTATTCGGCCTGAAAATGGTCGGCGTCAAAGTATGCCTGGCAGGCGTTTCATTCGAACCAATGACCCGTCGCGAGCTGCTTGTTACCCGCTTCCGCCGTGCTATCTGCCATTCATTCTCGGTGCGGGACAAAGAAAGCGCCCGCTACCTTGAAAGTCAGGGAATCCCGGTGGACGGCATCGCGCCTGACCTTTCTTTCAACTTATACGATGAGCCCGCGCAGATGACCGGGCCGAGGGACATCGCCACGGCCTATAGTTTCCGCGCCGATCGCGGACTCGACATGGAACGCTTATCTGCACTGGCCATGGACCTTATCGACGCCAGCCCAGCCGGCTCAATCCACGCCGTCGTATCCCAAGTCGGCCGCGACAACGCGGCGATGTACAGCCTTTACGAGAAGCTGTCCGCCTCTTACGGACCGGATCGCATAATTTTCGTCGACTGCCATCAGAGCATGGATGACGCTTCCGCGATCTACTCCAGGGTGGAATCCCTGTACTCCAATCGATTGCATGCATTATTGGTAGCCGCTCACGCGGGATCGGTCCCCGTCGCACTCATCCCACAAGGTAAACAAAAAAAGATCTCGGCGCTTTTTACCGACCTGGGGCTATCGGGAAATATCATCGACTTCAACGCACCCACTCCCTCTGGCTGTGCACCGATGCATCGTGACACCGCATATCGACAGTGCGATCAACTGAACGCATTCTTTGATCAATTACTTTCCGCGCGATGAAATCCATGCCCTTATCGGACAGGACCGCAGTGCAGGTTCCACGGATTTCCGTCCTGCTTTTCGTCTTCGGCGCCCTCTGCCTGGATCTGAATCTTCCTCGGCTGGGAAGCCTGAAGATCGGCAACCTGGTGATGGTCGCTTCCATGTTGCTTTCGATAGGATTGCTGGCCTACAAGAATGCTTGGCGCCTTCCTTTTCCGAGCATTCGCTCCTCAAATCGGATCTTGCTGGTTTACCTCGGGCTGATCGCAGCAAGCACGCTGTGGGCTCCTTCGGCCATGGACACGCTCTACCAGTGTGTGCTGCTCATCGTGATCTACGCAGCCAGTGTCTTTCTCGCTTCAGCGCCAATCGAACGGGTCGTACGCTCCATTGTGGTGTTTGCGTGCATTGCCGCAGTACTTTCGCTTGCAGTCATCCCAGCTGACCGGGCGCTCGCTTTCCAACCGTTCACCTCCGGAGAGCGACCCGAACTCCGGGGCGTTTTCGAACACCAGTTGCGGCTCGGCCTTTACATGGGTCTCGCGCTCGGACTTGTAGTGCTTGCTGCACTCAACGGCGACCTCAGGCGCATTTTTCCCCAGAGGTGGTGGCTCTACTTATGCCTTCCCCTGATCTTCGCGGCATTCGTACTCGCTTACGCCCGGCTCTACTCCTTTTTTGTAGTGGTTGCGCTTGCGTTGACCATCGCATTTGCTTTGGGGCGATGGATGCGGTGGATAGCCGGCATCTGCACGCTGGCTGTTGTGGTAGTTGCTATTACCATCCAGTCAAGCTTGGAATCCACATTGGCTGGTGCAGGCGTCGATACAAGCCTCACCGGGCGCACGACCATATGGCTCCGCAGCATAGGGGAAGCGGCGTTGACTCCCCTCAAAGGCCACGGCTTTGCCTCATTCGATCAACCAGCTTTTGATCACCTCTGGCCCGGCGTCTATCGCCCCCCGCATCCACATAACAGTTTCATCCAGGCCTTCTTCGAAAACGGCTACCTCGGCTTCGGACTGGTGGTTCTACTCGCGCTCAGCCACATATGGGTCGCGGGCGCTAGAAATCCGGACCAACGTTACTCATACACGTTCTTTTTCGTGCTTACCATGGTCCTTGGGAGCCTTACTGGCGCCAACTACGCATCGAAACCCGTGACCCTGTATTGCCTCGTCTTGTTGATGACGTCGATTGCCATCCAGACACGGAATAAAAGCAAATGATCACTAATTTTCCTGCCCCCGTCAGGCTCTTCGGGGTCCACATAAATCCGCTCACGCTGCGCGAAGCGGCCGCCCAGGTCACAAACGCCGCTGTTCGGGCAGACCGATTTCACTATGTGGTGACCCCGAACGTTGACCACATTGTCATGTTGGATTCGGATACGGAGTTCGCCGAGGTTTATCGACACGCCTCCTACGTCCTCGCCGACGGCTGGCCCGTGTTCGCGGCATCGCGACTTCTTCGTCGTCCGGTTCCCGAGCGGGTCGCCGGAAGTGATCTAGTGCCGGCGGTTCTGGAACATGCCGAGCAGAATCGACTTCCTTTATCGGTGTTCGTGCTTGGAGGAATGGGGGACGTGCCGCAGCGTGCGATAGACAACCTCTCGAGGAGCTATCCCTCGCTACGGGCGGCAGGTAGCTATAGCCCCCCGCTTGGCTTTGAGGCCGACGAATCCGAATCGTCCGCGATCATTGACATGATTCGAGCATCGGCGGCCAACTTCATCATCCTTGGCCTCGGCTCACCAAAGCAGGAGAAGTGGGTATTCCGTAATCGGCATCTGCTCCCTGCTGGCATCGCGATATGCGCGGGCGCGACGGTTGATTTCATGGCGGGGAGCGTGAAGCGCGCTCCACGTTGGATGGGGGCGATCGGACTGGAATGGCTTTATCGCCTCAGCTCTGACCCACGTCGCCTGTTCCGTCGCTATGCACGGGATGCATTCATCTTTCCTGGCATTTTCATCCGCGAAGCACTTCGCCTCCAGCGCGATCGCGCGGGATAAAGGGACCATGCAAGATGAACACTCAGATACTCATCAACAACCTTAAGTTTCTCAAACGCTCAGTACGCGAGTCGCCTGATATTATTCGAAACGTGCTCGCTCATATGCGTGGGCCTACGAACATCTGGCCCGACCCGGCAGCGACTCGGGAGAGTCCGGCGCGCCCCTACAGGCCCGCTGAGGACCTTATTCCGGTGCATGTCGTGACGCCGCCCGACGGCCATTACATGACGACCTTTTTCGATGTGAATCCGTTCTCCCCCAGCGGGCGCTATCTTGCCGTTACGCAGGTCCCCTTTATAAACCGTATTCCTATTCCTGGCGACCGCGCGCGCGTGTGCGTAATCGACCTGGATGAGGGGCGTTGTGATGTCATCCATGAGACCGCAGGCTGGGGCGCGCAGCTTGGGGCCAATGTCCATTGGGGGCAAACCGACGATTTGCTTTTCTGCAATGACGTTATCAATGGTCGCGCGACCGGGGTTCGTCTCTCGCGCAACGCAGGTCTTGATCAGGTCATGGATGGACCGGTCTATGGCATGTCACCGGATGCTCGATATTCGTATGCACCGAACATCGAGTACGTAAACGCCATCATTCCTGGGTATGGCGTAGCAGATCCGCTCCTTAACAAGCCAAGGCAGCGTAATAAAACGAGCCGCACCGAGGGAATCTGGCGAACCGATCTTGCGACGGGCACGAAGGCACTCTTGATCAGCATGCACGACATTGTTTTGGCTTTAGGTGACCAGAGCGAGCTCGCCGGCGGCAGCTATTATGTCTTCAATGTCAAGGTCAATCCGAGCAACGACCGTCTCTTCGCCGTTATTTTCAGTACAGGCGTCCCGCTCCGTGCAGGAACGCCCGTGCAGCTGATCACAATGAGACTGGATGGCTCTGATGTCCGGCTTGCCATGCCGGATAGGCTCTGGCGCGTCGGCGGGCATCATCCAAACTGGACCCCAGACGGCGAGCATATTCTCATGAACCTACGTCCCAAAGGCGAGCAAATGGCGTTCGTGCAGTTTCGCAGCGACGGCAGTGAGCTCAGCATCGTTGCCCCGGGCCATAAGGGCAGCGGCCACCCTAGCATTGACTGCAGCGGGCGCTACCTCCTGACAGACTCTTATACGGTTGAAGGCTTCAAGAACGAGCGGAACGACGTTCCTTTGCGGCTCATCGACTTGGAGAAGAATGAAGAGCGACACGTAACCTGGGTACATACCAAGGATCTGCTCGGTCCCCGTCGAATCGATCCCCACCCGGTATGGGCGCCTGATGGCAAGCGCTTCGCTTTCAATGGCACGGTAAATGGCTATCGACAGGTAATGATCGGCGACACACGAGGCCTTCCGAGCAATGGCTAAAAGGCTTCTTGACACACTTGCGACCGTCGTGACCCGCTTCGGCGGAAAATCAGTGAATCTGCTGGTATTCCTGATCGTGGCGCGCCAGCTCTCTCTCGCAGAGATGGCCATTTACGGCTTCGTTTTTTCAACGACTCTGATATTTTCCACAATGCTCGACCTGGGCATACGCAACTCGTTGGCGGTATTCGTCGGCCAAGAACCTGACCGCGCTGCGTCCTACACGAGGGCAAGCTTCCTGGTCTGGTGTGTGCTTGCCGCTGTCGGCGTCCCTATTTCCTATATAACCCTTCACCTCTCGTCATTGAGCATCGATATCGCTGCGCTTGCGCCCCCGTTCTCGCTATTGCTGGCGGCGATGCTCTACTTGAGGATGATGCAAGGCACCCTCTTGGGAGAGGGCGACATCAGGTTGTTTAACACCTCGGAGCTGATCTCCCGCTTCGTGCTCCTGCCGTGCACGCTTCTGCTCCTCGCGATCCCCGGAAGCTTCACCCTTATGTCCGCGATGTGGGTTCTGGCCCTGTCGCAGCTGGTCGCCGCGCTCTATCTGTTTGCAAGGCAATACCGCTTCATTTTCCGCCCCTCAGCGAATACGCTGGCCTTGACGCGGAGACTGATCGCCCGGGGATTCTTGTTCATGCTGGCGGTGCTGTTGATGAATGCAGCAAAACGTGTGTCATTTCTGGTTGTGAGCCATGTAGAGCCAGAGGCCGCAGCAGGGCTGTTCTTCTCGCTGCAGCGGTTGACCGAGATCATCACCGAAGTTGGCATGGCGATCGCGGTAGTGGCGTTTTCGTACAGTGTCCGTGCAAAAAGTGCTAACGATGCGGTGGAAGGTAGTGCGGCAATGTCACGCGTTGCCATGGTGCTGTTCACCTTGATTTCGGTAGCCATGGTTGCGAGTTCCAGCATCTCCGTACCGCTTCTGCTGGGTGCCCGCTTCGCCGTCGATGGCTGGCTGTTCCCTCTTCTGGTCGGAACGACGTTGATTGGCGCTCCGTGGACAATCCTCTTTCCAAGCCTGTCCGTTGTGCTGTCCCCGGCTCGTGTATTGCTGCTGATGCTCCCGGGAGTTTCGCTCAATATTCTGACGGCGCTGCCATTGACTCGTGCCTACGGACTCGAGGGCGCTGCTCTCTCTATGCTTCTGTCAAACCTCGTCCTTACGGGTTCTTTCCTGGTCTTGTACAAGGTCAAGTTCGGTATACCGATGAATCGGTTCCTCGTTATCGGCCGAAGTGATCTCTCGGGCTTGGGGACGCTTGCCGGCAAAATTACGTCTCGAATCAAGCGTTGACAACCATTTCGCAGGCTAGCGACCAGACTGAGGAAAGTACTCGCATGGGTTTCAGTTCGTACCTAAGAACCACCGTACTAGGCGCTCTCATTGCGTCGGTTTCATTGCCGGCAACCGTATTGGCAGCCCCCCGCTCTGACGAATGTCCTCCCGTCCCGGCAATGTCCTCGGAAATGGGCATCGTCACGCGTTACAAGGGCCCGTCGGCCGACTCAACCTTCTCGACGCTGGACGCGGCCAAGGTCGAACAACAGAAGCCCGTACGGGATGTTCTGAACAGGCCGGTGATGCAACTTAACCGTCTGGCAGATAGTTACGGGCGTGCACCCCGCGATCGTCGGGGAGGCATCGCTCATTGTATTAGCCGGCTTCTGGACCAGATGGCGCAGAAAAAGTTCTTGACGGGTACCACGACTAAAGAAGATTACTATTACCGGGACTGGTTGATGGTCGCCATCACGACGTCGGTGCTGGCCTTGGATGATGTCGACCTGGACGGCGCTATTTCTGCAGCCACGCGTCAGTGGCTCAGCGAGACGCTGCGAGCCTCTGATGCATTCTACGAGTCGCAACCTGTTGACAACCACCTCTACTGGCACGGGCTTTCGATGATGCTTGGTGGCGTCCTTCTTCAGGACAGAGCGCGCGTTAGGCTGGGCGAGTCAATTCTTGATCGGGGCATCAAGGGGATCGGAGCAGACGGTCACCTGCAGGCTGAGCTCGCACGTGGAAAGCGAGCTCTCCATTACCACCTGTTCGCGGCTATTCCGTTGGCAGCGATGGCGGAGATCGCCGGGAGCCCGGCGCAGACACCCGCGCTGCGGCGGCTGGTTGATACGACGCTCGCTGACATGTCCCGCCCTGACGGCGGTGAGATCGGTAGAAAGTCCGGGGATCAGCTTCCCAGCGACGCAATCAGAGGCCTGCGCGTGGTGGCGAACTTCGTTCCGGAGAGCGGTGTAAGCCACGACTACTTCGTGAAGACCTTGCCGGAGGAAGCCAAAGGCTTCTTTTTCCTCGGTGGCGATGTCCAAAGGTTCGGGCGTGTGGTCTCCAAGGCCCGCAGCATATGGACTGCGAGGCCATGAATCCGACAGGAAGCTGACAGGACCACCGCCCACCCGCAGAAATTCCTATATACTGCGCGCCTTGAAACGCGCTCGTAGCTCAGCCGGATAGAGTAGTGGCTTCCGAAGCCATTGGTCGGGGGTTCGAATCCCTCCGGGCGCACCATCTCCCTCGCTTCCCCCAGCGTCCCAGGCCATCGCCCGGACGCCGCGAACAGGCCCCCTGAAGGCCTGTTCAGCCCAGAGAGGCACGCTTCACACCCCCTCCAACTCTCCTGCGACAGCATCGGCCTCCCACGGGCACCTGCCCGCCTGCAGAGGAGTGGCATCGATGAATATCCTGCGTACCCCGCTTGCCCGGTCCCTGGCCGTGGCTGTCGCCTTCGCCATAGCCGTCCCCGCATTCGCTGCGCCGTCGAACAAGTGGAACGTCGAACTGAAGGGCCGATCCAAGATCGACGGCGAGATCACCCTCGCGGTGACGCCGCAGGCAGGCGAAGCCACCAATGTCGCCATCGCCATCCCGGCCGCCACCAACCACGAAGCGGCGGCGGTGCTGATCTCCAATGCGCTCTCCAAGGAGTTCGGTGCGGGCGTCTACAGCATCAAGACCGACGACACCGATGAGGTCGAGATCAAGGCCGTCAATGGCAACCGCGATTTCGATGTGATCGTTGTACGCAACACGGCAGATGGTCTGGAGCTCAAGCTCGACCGCGATTGAGCCCGGCGGCCCCCGCGTCATCATGCGGGGGCCTGCCTTGAATCGGCGGCGCATTCCGCATTACAGCCCCCGCACGCGTCGTCTTTCACTGACGCCCTGCGCCGCCGTCCGTGCGACGCGCCGGCCCTATACCGCACCCACAAAACTGCAACTTTGCCCATGTACGCAAAGGCGCCTGACTGATGGGATGAACCTGCTGGCGACGAAGAGCGCCAGCCGGGATTCGCATCCTGATTTGAAGGCGGCATTTGGCTCTGTTTTGCCCTCTGGGCACGGCGGAGAATGCACTGCGTCGCGCACCGTTCATACGGCGGGCGATGTGGGGGATCCCTGATCCGCCGGATTTTTGACCGTCTTCAACCGGTATGCGAACCCGCATCGCCCGCCACCTGACGCCTCGGCGCAGGTGGCCCCCAGCCTTGCGAGGTATCCGATGGACGCGCAGTACCCCCTGAGTGCCAATCGCCTGTACGCCCTGATGGGCGACACCATGCTCGACTTCCCACCCCACTTCATCGAGCGCCTGGAGCGTCGGCTGGAAGCATTCCAAACCTCCGCAGCGAACGTCCACGTGGCCCTGCATCCGCAAGCGGCCCCTGGCAATGGACGCGACGCCCGGCAGGCCGCGGGGAGGCAGGAATGACACCCTACGAGAAAGCAAAGGCCCAGCTGGCCAACCGCCGTGCGGTCGAGATGGCCGGGTACCTGGACGGCCGCCTGCACATGGCCCACTACGATGAAAGCACGTTCGCGCGCTCCCTGCTTCTGGCCGCCGAGTTGCACGGCATGAGCCTTGTCGCACGCGAATGCGGCCTCAGCGCAGAGGCCATCCGGCGGCAGTTGAATGGCACCCAACCGCTTTATTTCGACAGTGTGCTGGATGTGATGCGGGCGCTGGATATCGGGCTGCGCGTGGAAGCGATGCAATGAACGGCGCGGCGGCTGACCACTGGCCGCCATGCGGCGCCGGCGTACGGGCATGTCGAATTCAATGGCGGCCCCTGCAGCCATTGGCCCCCCGTTGGGCCACATGACGGGCGCATCAAACCGTGCTCACCTGCAGTGGACTCGCACCTGTCCAAGGTGGTCTCCAACGGCACGGCATCACTCCCGCCGTTCCATTCGACCACTCACACGGAGCACTATCCATGAGCACCCAGTCCAAGATCGAACACAGCCTCAATGACCTGATCGAGATCGCCCGTGATGGTCAGAAGTTCTACAGCGAAGCCGCCACCAAGGTGAAGGACGCCGAGCTGGCCGCCCTGTTCACCCGCATCGCCGGCAGCAAGGCCGACATCGTCACCTCGCTGAGCGCGACCGTTGCCGCCACCGGCGGTGAGCCGGCGGAACACGGCACCTTCGTCGGTTCGGTGCAGAAGATGTACGGCAACATCCGCGCCACCCTTGGTGACACCGAGTACGGCTACGTTGCCGAGCTGGAAGAGTCCGAAGATCGCCTGCTGAAGGCCTTCAAGGACGTGCTGACCGACAACGACGTGCCGGCCCCGGTGCGCACCGAAGTCACCCGCCTGCTCCCGGAAGTGCAGGAGACCCATGCGGTCATGCGCGCCCGCAAGCATGCAATGAAGTCGTAAGACTCCACGCTGCATCTTTCTGAAAACCGACGCTGCCTGGCAGCGTCGGCTTTTTCGTGGATCACCTACCGGCCGATCGCCGCTTCGGCCCCCATAGGAACATTGGATTGCCATCGGTGCCCGAACCGCTAGCGCATTGATTACACTCCCCGCATGGGAACCGCCCTGCCACCGTCAGAACTGCTCGGCCGAGGCCTGTACTCGTTCGCCGACGCGTCGCGATTCATCGGGGGTAAGCCGGCAGACCTGCGCCGCTGGCTGAAGGGCTACAGCGCCGGGCGGGGCGACAAGCTGGCTGATCACCCACCATTGTGGACTCCTCAATGGGAAGGATCGGGCATAGATGGCATCGGCTTCCGCGATCTGGTGGAACTGCGCTTTGTCCGCACCTTCGTTGCATGCGGGGTTCCGCTCAATCTTGTCCGCCGGACAATCGCCGAGCTCCATGAGCGCCTGGGGCGCGACTATCCCTTCACTCGTACCTCCTTCAAGACCGACGGCCGGCGCATTTTCATGGAGTTGGTGGATGCCAGCGGTGACCCTGCCCTGGTTGACGTAGTCAAACGCCAGGATGTCATCCGCAAGGTAGTCGCCCCCTCACTGCGCGAAGGCATCGAGCTGTCGGTAGACGATGCTGCGACGCGTTGGTTCCCGTTGAAGGGCAGTCATGTGGTGGTGCTGGATCCGGAACGCCAGTTTGGCCAGCCGATCCTTTCAGCGTCCGGCGTCCCCACCGCAGCAATCGCAGATGCTTTGGCGGGCGAAGACGGCGACGAATCGCGCGTCGCCCGGTTGTTCGAGGTCCCGCTTGCAGCCGTTCGCAAGGCCATCGAGTTCGAACGGATGATCGCGCGTTGAAGGCGCAGATAGACGAGAACCTTCCGCGTTCGCTGGCACGCGCAGTACACGCCATTGCGCAGTTGGACGACGATGAGGTGGTTCACGTGCGCGACCTTGTCGACGCCGGAACCAAGGATGTCGAACTATTCGAGATAGCCGCGAAAGCCGGAATCGAGGTTCATGTAACCCAGGATCACCACCAGCGCCGCCCTGCGGAGCGCGAGGCGGTGGCCCGCTTGGGGCTGACCGTATTCGTGCTGAGCAAGGGGTGGCGCCAACTGAACCACTATGACCGCGCAGCGAGGCTGCTGGAATGGTGGCCCAAGATGCGACAGCTGGTCCGGCTTACCAGTCGTGGCTCGATCTACTCCATTCCGCACCTGCGGGCATCATCGGGGCGGATAAGACCGGTAAAGCCCTCCTGACATGACAGGGCCTTGTTTGAATCCCGCGCCGCACTACCCCATCACGGCACCCGCGCACAAACCCACGCGTTCACCTCTTGGCACCCTGCTTCCCGCAACGTCTCCGCACACGCATGCAGCGTGCTGCCCGTAGTCATCACGTCGTCCACCAGCACCACCGCCTGCGGCACCTCCCCCACCACACCGAACGCGCCATCCAGGTTGTGCCGGCGCGCTTCGGCATTGCGCTCGGACTGCGGTGCGGTGGCGCGGATCCGGCGAAGCCCTTTCCAGCACGGCGCACCGATCAGGCGGGCCAGCTCTGCAGCCTGGTCGTAGCCGCGTTGACGCAGGCGGCTGGGATGGAGCGGCACGGCCACCAGCGGCGCCAGCGGCCACGGCGGTGGATTGAGGGCCATCAGCTGCGCCATCAATCGTCCTGCGGCCAGGTCGGAATGGAATTTGTAGCGCAGCAGCAGGCCGGACACGGGGTCTTCGTAACGCAGGCTTGCCCAGCAGGCATCCAGCGGCGGCGGGGCTTCTTCGCAGCGGTAGCAGATGTCATCGGCGTCTTCGGGCAAGGGAAGTGCGCAGCGCGCGCAGCCGTCGCTGTGCCAGGGCAGGGTGAGGCTGCAGGCACCGCAGAGTTCGCGGTCGTGTTCGCCGCAGTCTGCGCAGATCTGGCAGACCGGGGGCAACAGGCTGCGCAACAAGGCGTCGGTGATGGTGCGGAGGGTGGTGGGCGGCGGCATGGTGGGGATCAGGATGCGGCTGGTTTGGGGTGTCGGGTATCGGGGAAGAGCGCGGAGTGCAGCGGGGCTGTGCTCCGCCTGTGACGACCAACGGTCGTCACCCACCGGGATGCGTTGACGACCAGCGGTCGTCACTACCGACCGGCGGTGGGGGGGGCTCACGGCCTGGCTGGCGGTGGGTTTGTTACGCTATCGGCCCGTTCATCCGTAGCCCGCCCCCGATGGCCCGTCCTGACCTGTTCGAACGAATCCAGGCGCTGCGCAGCAGCGCGGACAGCCTGCGTTCGGACGCGCCGGTGCAGGCCGTGGGCCGTCGTGATGGCGTCCGCGTCGATGTCGATGGCCATGCGTTGACCAGCTTCCGCGGCAGCGATTATCTCGGACTCGCCCAGCAGTTCAGCGTGGTCAGTGCGCTGCAGGATGCGGTCGCGCGCGAAGGCGTCAATGGCGGCGCCGCACCTGCCGCTGGGGGCCGCCACGCGCTGCACCAGGCGCTGGAAACCGAAGCCGCCGACTGGCTGGGCCATCCACGCGCCCTGCTGTTCAGCAGTGCCTACCTGGCCAACCTGGCCGTGCAGCAGGTGCTGCTGTGCGAAGACGGCGACGTCTGCGCGCAGGACCAGCTCAACCATCCCAGCCTGCTCGATGCCACGGCATTGGCAGGCGCGCGCCTGCGCCGCTATCCGCACCTGGATGCCGAAGGCGCGATGCGCCAGCTCAAGCACGCCGCCGACGGCGCGGCGATGCTGGCCACCGACGCGGTGTTCTGCATCGACGGCGACAGCGCGCCACTGCGTTCGCTGTCGCTGGTCGCGCGCATGCAGCAGGCGCTGCTGTGCGTGGACGATACGCATGGCATCGGCGTGCTGGGCGATGGCGGCCGCGGCAGCGTGTCGGCGGCCGGAATGGGCGCCGCCGACGTACCGTTGCAGGTATTCGCCCTGGATGCCGCACTGGGTGGTTCCGGTGCACTGGTGGTGGGCGAGGCGGCGCTGCTGGAGCATCTGGCCGCCACCGCGCGTCCCTACCTGCACTCCCCGGCGCTGTCGCCGGCATTGGCGGCGGCATCGCTGGAAGCACTGCGCCTGGCGCGTCGGGATGACTGGCGCCGCGAGAAACTGGTGGAGCTGGTCGGCCTGTTCCGCAGTGCCGCGCGCGGTCACGGCCTGGGCCTGATGGCCGCCGAAACCCCGATCCAGTCGCTGTCCTTCGCCACCGACCAGCAGGCCATCGCGCTGGCGCAGAACCTGCAGCAGGCGGGGATGTGGGTGGGCACGGTGCCGGCCCGCCTCACCGGCGATGGTGCCGCGCGCCTGCGCGTCAGCCTGTCGGCGTTGCATGTGCCTGCGCAGGTGCAGGCCCTGGTGGATGCGATTGCGCGCGCACGCGACGGCCTGCACGCGGGCACGCTGCTGTCCGCGGCCGCGCTGGCCTGAGCGCATGCATATCGCGGTCAGCGGCAACGGCCCTGCGCTGGTCCTGATCCATGGCTGGGCATTGCAGGGCGAAGTCTTCGCGCCGCTGGTGAAACGGCTGTCCAGCACGTTCACGCTGCACGTGGTGGACCTGCCCGGCCATGGCCGCAGCCGCGACGACGCAACGCCGCTGGAGCTCCAGGCCATAGCCACCGCGATCGCCGCCGCCACGCCGCCGGCAGTATGGTGCGGGTGGTCGCTGGGCGGCCTGTTCGCGCTGCATGCCGCCGCGACCCTGCCGCAGGTGCAGGGGCTGGTGATGCTGGCCTCGTCGCCACGCTTCGTGCGTGAAGAAGGCTGGCCGCATGCAGTGCCGGCGCCGGTGTTCACGCAGTTCGCGCGTGACCTGGCCGACGACTTCCCGGCCACGGTGGACCGCTTCCTGGCGCTGGACCTGATGAACACCGATCCCGCACGCGCCGACCTGCGTGGCCTGCGCCAGCGCCTGCTGGACGCCGGCGCGCCGGACCCGCGCGTGCTGGAAGAAGGCGCGCGGCTGCTGCAGTCCGCCGACCTGCGCGATGCCCTGCCGGCGCTGCGCACGCCCAGCCTGTGGTTGCCCGGCCACCGCGACCGACTGGTGCCACCGGCCGCCGCGCATGCCGCCGCCGCGTTGTGCCCAGCCGGTTCAGCGACCGCGCAGACCATCGCCCACGGCGGCCATGCGCCATTCCTCGGCCAGGCCGACGAGGTCGCCGCCCAACTGCAACACTTCATCACGACGCAGGTAGTGACGGCCGCTGGCCGTCAAATCACAATGCTGGATTGACGGCCAACCGCCCCCCGCATCGAAAGGTGGACTGACATGGATCTTGGAATCGCGGGCCGCTGGGCCCTGGTGTGCGGCGCAAGCAAGGGCCTCGGCCTGGGCTGCGCGCGTGCGCTGGCGGCCGAGGGCGTGAACGTGGTCATCGTCGCCCGTGGCGAGCAGGCCCTGCAGCAGGCCGCCGATGCCCTGCGCGCCCTGCCGGGTGCCGGCAGGGTGGTCACGGTTGCTGCTGATGTCACCACCGAAGCCGGCCGCGCCACCGCGCTGGCCGCCTGCCCGCAGGTGGACATCCTGGTCACCAACGCCGGCGGGCCGCCGGCCGGTGACTTCCGGCAGTTCGAGCGCGAGGACTGGATCGCGGCGCTGGATGCCAACATGCTCGCGCCGATCGCCCTGATCCGCGCCACCGTGGACGCCATGATCGCGCGCGGTTTCGGCCGCATCGTCAACATCACGTCCTCGTCGGTGAAGGCGCCGATCGACATCCTGGCCTTGTCCAACGGGGCGCGCTCCGGGCTGACCGGCTTCGTCGCCGGGCTGGCGCGGCGCACGGTATCGGCCAATGTCACCGTCAACAACCTGCTGCCGGGCCAGTTCGACACCGACCGGCTGCGCGGCAATTTCGCCTTCCTGGCCGCGCAGCAGGCGACCGATGCGGAAGCCGTCGCCGAGCAGAAACGCCGCCACATTCCGGCCGGGCGCTTTGGCCAGCCGGACGAGTTCGGCGCGGCCTGCGCGTTCCTGTGCAGTGCACAGGCCGGCTACCTCACCGGGCAGAACCTGCTGATCGACGGCGGCGCCTACCCGGGCACCTTCTGACGCCGCCGCCCGCTTCACCGAGACCGCCATGAACCCGCGCAACGACCCCCGTCCCGATCCCCGCCACGTGCGCCGCGCGTTTTCCCGCGCCGCCGCCAGCTACGATGCCGCCGCCGCGCTGCAGCGCGAGGTGCAGCAGCGACTGATGGAATCGCTGGAGTACCTGGAAGCCCGCGTGCCGGAGGTGGTGCTGGATGTGGGCGCGGGCACCGGCCACGCCAGTGCCGTGATGAAGAAACGCTGGCCCAAGGCGCAGGTCATCGCCCTGGACATTGCCGAGCCGATGCTCGCGCAGGCCAAGCGCCAGGCCGGCTGGTGGAAGCCGTTCCAGCGCGTGTGCGCCAGCGCCACCGCGTTGCCGCTGGCCGACAACAGCGTGGATGTGATCTTCAGCAACCTGTGCCTGCAGTATGTGGATGACCTGCCGGCGGTGTTCGCCGGCTTCCGCCGCGTGCTGAAGCCGGGTGGCCTGCTGCTGTGTTCCACCTACGGGCCGGAGACGTTGATCGAGCTCGCCGAAGCCTTCCATGCCGCCGACGAGCAGCCGCACGTGAGTCGTTTCGCGCCGATTGCCCAGTTCGGCGATGCGTTGATGATGGCCGGCTTCCGCGACCCGGTGCTGGACCGCGATCTGTTCACCCTGACGTATGACGATCTTCCCGCGCTGATGGCCGAGCTGCGCGCGCTGGGCGCGACCAACGCGCGGCTTGATCGGCGACGCGCACTGACCGGTCCGGGCCGGTTCAAGGCCGCTGCGGCGGCATATGAACCGATGCGGCGCGCCGACGGCAAACTGCCCAGCAGCTGGGACGTGATCTATGCCCATGCCTGGGCGCCGCAGGCCGGCGCGCCGATCCGCGAACAGGGCCAGGACATCGCGGCGGTACCGGTGTCGGCGATCCCGATCCGCCGCCGGCCGGGTTGATACCGGCCGCGCTCCGCGCTCGCGGTAGCGCCGAGCCATGCTCGGCGGCTCTTCGTCCGGACAATGTGCCGGCTGATACCCGCCGCGCTCCGCGCTCGCCGAGCATGGCTCGGCGCTACCACGGCGGGCTACCGCGTGGCCTGCACGAACAGGTCGCGGTGGAAGAAGTAGATTTCCTGCGCCAGGAAGCGCCAACTGGTGTGGAAGCTGCGGAAGCGCGTGCTGGGCGTGGACGAGGCGAGCGCGTCGATCCCCATCGCCCTGCTCAGCCGCAGCGCGCGTGCCATGTGCAGCGGGTCGCTGACGATGATCACCCGGCGCAGCCCGCGCTGGTCCATCAGCCGCTTGGCTTCGACCAGGTTCTGCACCGTGTTGCGCGACTGCGTTTCGATCAGGATCGCCTTCGCCGGCACGCCCTGCTTCAGCGCGTAGCGCCGCGCCACCTGTGATTCGGAAAACCGCGCGCCGCTGCCGCCATAGCCCCCAGTGAAGATCAGCAGCGGTGCATAGCCGGCATCGTACAGGTCCAGCCCGTGGCGGATCCGTTCCTGGAATACCGGGGAGGGCTTGGCGTCATAGGCGGCCGCACCGAGCACGATGATCGCATCGGCCTTGGCCGCCTGGTCGCGTTCGCCGATCCACATGATCCACCCGGTCACACCCAGCAGCCACGCCACCACCAGCACGAACAGGCGCCACACCCAGCCCAGCAGGCCGACGCGGTGACGGCTCATGCGGCCGACCATGGCAACGCGTCGATGTCCACGTTGCCGCCGGACAACACCAGGCCCACGTGCAGGCCGGCAAAGCGCTGCGGCTGGGCCAGCACCGCGGCCAGTGCAACCGCCGAAGACGGTTCCACTGTCTGCTTGAGCACCTGCCACAGCAGGCGCATGGCGGCCACGGTGGCGGCATCGTCGACCACGATCACCTCCGCGCTCGCCGCCTGCAGCACCTGGAAGTTGGGCGCCCCGAGCGTGCCACGCAGTCCGTCGCAGACCGTATCGGGCACGAAATCGATGCGGCGTTCGCCAGCCAGGAGCGAGCGCGCGGTGTCGGCAGCACCAGCCGGTTCGGCCAGCACCAGCCGGGTCTGAGGTGACACCTGCTGCAGCGCCAGCGCCGTGCCGGCAGCAAGTCCGCCGCCGCCCACCGGCACCACCAGCACGTCGAAGGGGCCTTCGGCCTGCACCAGTTCCAGAGCGGCAGTCCCCTGCCCGGCAATCACCGCCGCGTCGGTATACGGGTGAACCAGAGTGGCGCCGGTATCGGCCTGTACCTGGGCGCACATCGCTTCACGCGCGGCGATGGTCGGCGCGCAGCGCCACAGCGTGGCACCGTGGCGGACGATGTTGGCCAGCTTGGTCGCCACCGCGCCTTCTGGCACCACCACGTGGCAGGCGATGCCGCGGGTGCGCGCGGCCAGCGCGAGCGCGGCGCCGTGGTTGCCGGACGAATGGGTGACCACCCCGGCCAAGGCTTGTTCGGCGGGCAACGACCACACCGCATTGCAGGCACCGCGGAACTTGAACGCGCCGCTGCGCTGCAGGTGTTCAGCCTTGAAGGCCAACCGCGCGCCGGCCAGCGAATCCAGCGCATGCGAGCGCAGCACGGGCGTCACCGCCGCGTGCGGCGCGATCCGCGCAGCGGCTTCAAGTACGGCATGGGCGGGGGGGGATGGCGCCTCGTTCATCTGTAAAGATTAACGTATGCCCCTGCCCACCCGCAGCGCCTGTCGCGGCCCCCATCGGGCCGATTGCCAACCATTCATGCTTGCGCGGGCGGATTTAGCGGCGATTCAATGCGAAAGGCTAAGCTGGAGACCTTACCCTTGGGGGGCCGTACCATGAAGATGCGCTTTATCGTTGCCGGAGGGCTGTTGCTGGCCTTGTCCGGCTGCGCCACGTATGACTACGTTGGCGGTGGCGGCAGTGGCGGAAGCGGGTATTACCATGGCGCGCCCTCCACCGAATACCGTTATCCCTATGGCTATGGCAGCCCTTACGGATATGGCAGCGGCTACTACGGTGGTGGCTATTACGGTGGCGGATATGGCTATGGATACCCGGTCTATCGTCCCTACCCGAATTATCGTCCGCCGCATCATGGCCACCGTCCGCCGGGCAATCGTCCGCCGCCGGACCGCCCGCGTCCGCCGAACACCCGTCCGCCGGGCAACAACGGCGGTTCGCCGTGGCGGAACATGGATGGCAACACCCGTCCGTCGCGGCCGCCGCAGGGCATGAACCGTCCGCAGCCGCAGCAGCAGGTGCGCCCGTCACCGCCGCCACGCCCGGCGTCGGCACCGCGTCCCAGTGGTTCGCCGTGGAGAAATTTGAACCGCGCCACAGAACGACAGCAGGAGCGGTAATCGGCTCTTGAACCTTCCGACGGGAAGGTTCAAAGTAGGCCCGGATTGACCCGCCGCGTCCAAAAGTGACAAAGTCGACGCAGCCGGTCATACGATCTATGTCGATATCCGCCAGGAACATCTGGATCCCCCCTGTTCCGGCCCTGTCGGATGTCGGCACCTAAAAAGACAAGGCCCCGCGCAAGCGGGGCCTTGTTGTTTCAGCGTTTGTTGCAGGTGGAACGGCTTCTCTCCGGTGTTCCGGAAAAAAACAGGGCCGGACAGTCCCCCGACTGCCGGCCCTACGCTTCCCCAATGTGCATCTGGACCAGCCCCTGTTCCAATTCCGGTCCGTAGCGCCATGGCGCCGATCACGCTGGGTGCTAAGGATATATCTGCAGGTTCCATGCCAACTTTAGGGTCGATTCACGAATCCGCACGGATTTCTGTCCGGCGGGAGCGAAAGGAATCTGACCCCAGCCACGATTGGCGCTAAAATCGCCAGCCTCCAAGGCGCCTGCGCCTGCCCAACCGATGGCTGCGGCCACCCCTGCGTTCCCCATGACCGACTCCTTCCATCGTTACGACGTCATCGTCATCGGCGGCGGCCACGCCGGCACCGAAGCGGCCCTCGCCGCGGCACGCGGTGGCGCGCGCACCCTGCTGCTCACCCACAACATCGAAACGGTGGGGGCGATGAGCTGCAACCCGGCGATCGGCGGCATCGGCAAGGGCCACCTGGTCAAGGAAATCGATGCACTGGGCGGGGCGATGGCGCATGCCGCCGACCGCGCCGGCATCCAGTGGCGCACCTTGAACGCGTCCAAGGGACCGGCGGTGCGCGCTACCCGCTGCCAGGCCGACCGCAACCTGTACCGCATGGCGATCCGCGCCATCGTGGAAGCGCAGGCGAACCTGACCGTGTTCCAGGCCGCCGTGGATGACCTGGTCATCGACGGCGACCAGGTGCGGGGCGTGCTCACCCAGACCGGCCTGCGCTTCGACGCGGCGGCGGTGGTGCTGACTGCCGGCACCTTCCTGGCCGGCAAGATCCACGTCGGGCCCACCCAGTACGCCGCCGGCCGCATGGGCGATCCGCCGGCCACCACGCTGGCCGCGCGCCTGCGCGAACGCCCATTCCAGGTGGACCGGCTGAAGACCGGCACGCCACCGCGCATCGATGGCCGTTCGCTGGACTACAGCGTGATGGACGAGCAGCCCGGCGACGATCCGCGGCCGGTGATGTCCTTCCTCGGGTCGGTGGACGAGCATCCGCCGCAGGTCAGTTGCTGGATCACCCATACCAGCGCGCGCACCCACGACATCATCCGCGAGTCGCTGCATCGCTCGCCGCTGTACAGCGGGCAGATCGAAGGCATCGGCCCGCGATACTGTCCGTCCATCGAGGACAAGGTGGTGCGCTTCGCCGAAAAGGAAAGCCACCAGATCTTCGTCGAACCCGAAGGCCTGGGCATCGTGGAGATCTACCCCAACGGTATTTCGACCTCGTTGCCGTTCGATGTGCAGCTGGCGATGGTGCGCAGCATCCGCGGCTTCGAGAACGCGCATATCACCCGCCCCGGCTACGCCATCGAATACGACTACTTCGATCCGCGCGGGCTGAAGGCATCGCTGGAAACCAAGACCGTGGGCGGGCTGTTCTTCGCCGGCCAGATCAATGGCACTACAGGCTACGAAGAAGCCGCCGCGCAGGGCCTGCTGGCTGGGCTGAATGCTGCCCGCCAGGTGCGTGGGCTGGATGGCTGGTGCCCGCGTCGCGACGAAGCGTACCTGGGCGTGCTGGTGGACGACCTGATCACCCACGGCACCACCGAGCCGTACCGCATGTTCACCAGCCGCGCCGAATACCGGCTGCAGCTGCGCGAAGACAACGCCGACCAGCGCCTGACCCCGGTCGGCCGCGAGATGGGCCTGGTGGACGACCGCCGCTGGGCGGCGTTCGAGACCAAGCAGGCCGCGGTGGGCGCCGAAAGTGCGCGCCTGCGTGCGCTCTGGGCCACGCCGGGCAATGCACTGGGCCGCGAAGTGGAACAGGTGCTGGGCGTGGCGGTGAGCCGCGAAACCAACGTGCTGGACCTGATCAAGCGCCCGGAACTGGACTACGCCAAGCTGATGCAGGTGCCCTCGCTGGGCCCGGGCGTGGACGATGCCAAGGTGGCCGAGCAGGTGGAGATCGGCGTCAAGTACGCCGGTTACCTGGACCGCCAGCGCGATGAGATCGAGCGCCAGCAGCGGCATGAATCCACGCCGATTACGGATGGCTTCGATTATGCGATCGTGCGCGGGTTGTCGGCCGAGGCGCTGCAGAAACTGGAACGCGTGCGGCCGCAGACCATCGGCCAGGCGCAGCGCATCCCCGGCATGACCCCGGCGGCGATCTCGCTGCTGCTGGTGCACCTGGAGCGTTCGCGCCGCGGCCGCGTGGCGTAAGGCGGGCCGCTGCGCTCGCCGAGCATGGCTCGGCGCTACCTTTTCTGCCGGGCATGGCTCGGCGCTGTACCGGAGAACCCGATGAACCCGCTACGCCCCTTCCGCGACAAGATGCCGGTGCTCGGCGCGCGTGCCTATGTGGATCCAGCCTGCACGATCATCGGCGATGTGGAAATCGGCGAAGACGCTTCGGTATGGCCGGGCACGGTGATCCGCGGTGACGTCAACTTCGTGCGCATCGGTGCACGCACCAACGTGCAGGACGGCACCATCATCCATGTCAGCCACCACAGCCCGTTCAACAAGGCCGGCTATCCCACGCTGATCGGCGAAGGGGTCACCGTCGGCCATGGCTGCATCATCCATGCCTGCAGCATCGGCGATTACAGCCTGATCGGCATGGGCGCCTGCATCCTTGATGGGGCCCGGGTGGAAAAGCACGGCTTCGTCGGCGCCGGCGCGGTGGTGGGTCCGGGCAAGGTGGTCGGTGAAGGCGAACTGTGGGTAGGCAACCCGGCCCGCCCGGCGCGCATGCTGAAAGACAGCGAGATCGAAGCGCTGCATTATTCGGCCGACCACTACGTGCGGCTGAAGGACGAATACCTCGGCTGAGGCCCCGACTGCAGGCAGGCCGACGTCAGTCGGCTCCGCGACCCCGGCAACCTGCTAAAGTCATCCTCCGACCCAGGATGACGTCGAGACTCACATGCCCGTGGCCGCCTGCCGGAGAGGAATCCGGCACAGATGACCGCAACGCCGATGCTGGATACCTACCGCGAAGTGGTCACGCCGGAAGGCGTGCCGTTGCAGCTGCGTGCCGCCGGACCACTACCGCGCGCGCTGGCCTGGCTGATCGATTTCGCGATCCGCGCGGCCGTGCTGATCGTGCTGGCCTTCCCGCTGGCACTGCTGGATGAGTTCGGGCGCGGACTCCACCTGGCGCTGATGTTCCTGCTGTACTGGGCCTACACCATCGTGCTGGAAGCGATCTGGGGCCAGACCCTGGGCAAGCGCGCGATGGGCCTGCGGGTGATCGCCCGCGACGGGGCACCGGTGGGCTGGAGTGGTTCGGTCACCCGCAACCTGCTCCGCACGGTGGACATGCTGCCATTCGGCTATGCGCTGGGGCTGCTCAGCAGCCTGTTTGATGCGCATGGCCGACGGCTTGGCGACCTGGTGGCCGGCACCTTGGTGGTGCATGCAGAGCCTCGCATCCGTGCGCCGGCGGCCACCATCGACAGCGCGCTGCCGCCACCGGTACCGCTGCAGCCGCTGGAACAATCGGCGGTGATCGCCTTCGCCGAACGCGCGCCGCTGCTGGCACCGGCACGCCAGCAGGAACTGGCGTCGATCGCCAGCCCGCTGACCGAAGCCGACGGCCAGGTCGGCGTGCTGCGCCTGTATGCCATGGCCAACTGGCTGCTGGGGCGGCGATGAAGCAGGAACAGTTCGTCAGCCGTTACCAACCCGAATGGCAGGCCCTGGAAGCCTGGCTGGACCAGCGTGCACACCTGGGCCGTCGCCGCCGCACGCGCGCGCCGGTGGATCCTGCGCTGCCCGCCGATGCCGAATTCCCGCAGCGCTACCGGCGCCTGTGCCAGCAGCTGGCGCTGGCCCGCCAGCGTGGCTACAGCCCGCAGCTGGTGGAGCACCTGCAGCAGCTGATGCAGCGCGGCCACACCCTTCTGTACCGCACGCCGGCGTTCCGCTGGCGCGGCGTGCTGGAGTTCCTGCTTGCCGATTTCCCGCAGCTCGTGCGCAGCCAGTCCACGGTGATGTGGGTGGCGCTGGCCCTGTTCGCGGTGCCGCTGGTGGGCAGCTTCGTGGCCGTGCAGCTGCGGCCGGACCTGGTCCACCTGCTGATGGACAACGCACGGCTGGCGCAGGTGGAACGCATGTACGACCCGTCTTCACCCAACCTGGGCCGCGACAGCGGCACCGACTGGATGATGTTCGGCTACTACATCATGAACAACATCAGCATCGGCCTGCGCACCTTCGCCAGCGGCCTGCTGGCCGGTGTCGGCACGGTGCTGGTGCTGCTGTTCAACGGCATCACCATCGGCACGGTGGCCGGGCACCTGCAGCACGTCGGCCACGGCGATCCGTTCTGGCGCTTCGTGGTCGGCCACGGTGCCTTCGAACTCACTGCCATCGTGATTGCCGGCGGCGCGGGGCTGCAGCTGGGGCTGCGGCTGGTCGCGCCCGGCCGCCTGCGCCGCCTGGATGCGCTGGTGGAAGGTGGCCGCATAGGCGCACGGCTGTGCCTGGGCGTCGCGGCGATGCTGCTGGTGGCGGCCTTCATCGAAGCGTTCTGGTCGTCCATCGCCAGCATTCCGGCGTGGGGCAAGTACAGCGTTGCCGCCGTGCTGTGGACGCTGGTGCTGCTGTGGCTGTGGCGCGGTGGCCGCGGAGATGCGCATGCGGATTGACCAGCTCAACGTAGCGCTGCGTGCACGCAGCAGCTGGGAGGCCATGGAGCTGGGCACCGCGCTGGCGCGGCGCCAGCCGCGTGCCGCGTGGGGTGCCTGGCTGCTGGCCAGTGCGCCGCTGTTCCTGCTGATCAATGCATTGGCGTGGTGGCACGGCGATGCTTTCGGCTGGGCGTGGCTGCTGCTGTGGTGGTGCAAGCCGTTGTTCGAGCGCGTGGTGCTGTACGTGCTGTCACGCGATGTGTTCGGCGAACCAGTCAGCGCATGGCAGGCGCTGCGTGCGCAACGCGGCTGGGGTGTCAGCGGGTTCTGGGGTTACCTGGGCTGGCGGCGCTTCAGTCCGGTACGCAACGTGTGCCTGCCGGTGAACCTGCTGGAAGGCGCCGATGCGTCGCTGCGCAGCCTGCGCCGTCGTGCGGTACTGAGCGCGGCGGCGGGCCCGTCGATGCTGCTCACGCTGCTGTGCCTGGGCTTCGAAGCGGTGCTGGTCATCGGTGCGCTGTCGGCGATCTTCCTGTTCGTGCCGGTGGAACTGTTGAGCGATTCCTGGCGCGCGGCGTGGGAACTGGTGCGTCAGGACACCCCGCCGTGGGCCAAGTTTGGATTGAATGGCGTGTTCTGGCTGGCCGCCAGCGTGATCGGGCCGTTCCATGTCGGTGCCGGTTTCGGGCTGTACCTCAACCGCCGCACGCAGATGGAAGCATGGGACGTGGAGATCAGCTTCCGCCGCCTGCGCGAGCGCCTGCAGCAGGCCGCGCCGTTGCTGCTGCTGGTGGTGCTGTTCGCGCTGCCGGGCGCCTATGCGCCGGTGCACGCGCAGGACACCCCACAGGACATGGCCGACGACGCGGCAGAGTCAGCCGAAGAAGAAGAGGCAGAAGACGAGACGCTTTCGCCGATCGACCCCGACGACACGCCGGCCGGCATCTTCGGTGATGCACCGGTCGACACCGCCGGCTTCCGCCAGGCCGTGCAGCGCGCGTATGAAGATCCGTTGCAGCGCCCCACGCGGGAGGTCACGGAGTGGAAGACACGTGAACCCGAGGACGAAGCCGAGCGCGAGGAACAGGAACGCTTGAAGCGCGACGCCGACGGCGCGCAGGCCAGGCAACTCGCGGGGTCGGCCGCGAAGATGGTCGCCCTGGCGATGGAATGGGGACTGTGGCTGCTGCTCGGGGCACTGCTGCTGATCCTGCTGCTGACCGCGCGGCGCTGGCTGCCGTGGCTGCGCGGATCCGGCCGGCACGGGGCCGCCGCCCCGGGCGCGCTGGTCGAAGATTCGATCACCCTGCCCGAGGTGGTGCCGCCCGACGTGGCGACCCGCGCGCGCGAATTGTGGGATCGCGGGCTACCGCGCCAGGCACTGGCCCTGTTGTACCGCGCCAGCGTGGGCACGGTGGTCGACCGCAGTGGCGTGGTATTGCCGCCGGGCGCCACCGAAGCGCAGGTGCTGCGTGCATCACGTCGCATGCCCGACGCGCGCGACCGCGAACTGTTCGGCGCCATCGTGCGCATGTGGCAGTACGCCGCCTACGGCAACCGCCTGCCCTCGCGCGATGCCTTCCAGGCACTGGCTGACAGCCTGCAGGCACAGTACCGGTGGCCGGAATGAAGGCGCGCGTGCTGTGGCCTTTGTTGATCGGCCTGGCGGTGTTGGTCAGCGTGCCGCTGGTGGTGTGGTTCCTGCGTACCCACGAGCAGGTGAGCAGGACCGAAACGCTGCCGCCGCAGGGCGAGGCCAGTTACAACCCGTTGTACGTGCTGGGCCAGGCGCTGCGCGCCGATGGCCTGCAGGTGCAGGCACGCGCGCGGCTGGACATGGCAGCGATGTCTCCGGCCGCCGGCGATACCGTGGTGCTGCTGCAGGACAGCGGCGAACTGCCCGCACCGGAAGTGGCCGCACTGCTGGCCTGGGTCGAGCGCGGTGGCCACCTGCTGGTACGTACGCCCCCTACCGGCGACGATGACAAGCGCCAGGAACCGGCCCTGCTGCAGGCGCTGGGCGTGGGCAGCCTGGGCTTCGGCAGTGCATGCCAGCCGTTCCAGGTGGAAGGCGAGGACCGCCACCGGGAGTTCTGCAGCGGACGCCGTTTCGACCTCGACGAGGCCGCGCGGACCAACGTGCAGCGCGAATGGGGCAACGAGAGCGGCCTCGTGTTCGCCCGCCTGCGCCACGGCCAGGGCACCGTGGATGTACTGGCCGACATGGACTTCATGCGGGGCCAGCCGGAAGCCCCGTCCTTCATCGTTGCCCAGTACCGGCCCAAGCGGGATCTGGAAAACCCGCGCGATGGCCTGTACGACGGGCCGCACCGCGACCTGGCCCGTTACCTGCTGCAGCCGAACTACGGCAAGGGCACGATGTGGCTGGTGTACGCCAGCCGGCCGCCATCGCTGTGGGCGCGTATGTTCTTCGAGGGTTGGCCGGTCTGGCTGCCGCTGTTGTTGTCCCTGCTGGGCTGGCTGTGGATGCGCTCGCAGCGCTTCGGCAGTGAACTGCCCTCGCCGCTGGCCGAACGCCGGTCGCTGCTGGAACACGTGCGCGCCAGCGGCGAACTGCTGCTGCGCCAGCGCCAGGGCCCGCGCCTGCATGCCGCGGTACGTGGGCTGTTCCTGCGTCGGCTGCAGGCGCGCGCGCCGCTCGCCGCCGCACTGGAAGGCACCGCCCAGGAACACACCATCGCCACCCTGCTGCAATGGCCGGCCAGTCGCGTGCACACCGCGCTGGCCTCGCCTGCTGCCAACGACCTCACCGCCCTGAAAGAGCGGATTGCCCTCCTGCTGCAGATGAGACGCCTGCTATGACCGAACTGGAAAACACCCCTACGACACCGCCACCGCTGGGTGGGCCTTCGCCGGTTGCCGGTGACCTGGTCGAACGCGTGGACGCGATCCGCGAAGCGGTCGGCCATGCCTTCATCGGCCAGCAGGACGTGCTGGACCAGATCCTGATCGCATTGCTGGCCGGTGGCCACGTGCTGATCGAAGGCGTGCCCGGGCTGGGCAAGACGCTGCTCGTGCGCGCGCTGGCACAGGCGCTGGAGCTGGACCACGGCCGGGTGCAGTTCACCCCCGACCTGATGCCCAGCGATGTCAGCGGCCACGCGGTGTACGACCCCAAGAGCGAGAGCTTCAAGATCCGCCGCGGACCGGTGTTCACCAACCTGCTGCTGGCCGATGAGATCAACCGCGCGCCGGCCAAGACCCAGTCGGCGCTGCTGGAAGTGATGCAGGAAGGCCAGGTCACCATCGAAGGCAAATCGTTCCCGCTGGCGCCGCCGTTCATGGCGCTGGCCACGCAGAACCCGGTGGAACAGGAAGGCACCTATCCGCTTCCCGAAGCGCAGCTGGACCGCTTCCTGCTGAAGATCATCATCGATTACCCGGCGCTGGAAGAAGAGAAGCGCATGGTCGATGCGGTCACCACCGGCCGCAGCGCCAGCGACTTCGACCTGCAGCGCGTGCCGCGGGTGCTCAGCGCCGGCGAAGTGGTCGCGCTGCAGCAGGCCACGGCCGCGATCACCGTGGATGCCGAAGTGATCGACTACGCGGTGCGGATCGTCGCGGCCACCCGGAAATGGCCGGGCATCGCGCTCGGCGCGGGGCCGCGCGGCAGCATCGCGCTGGTGCGTGCAGCGCGTGCGCAGGCGCTGTTGTCCGGGCGCGATTTCGTCACCCCGGACGACGTGCGCGACATTGCACGCCCCGCACTGCGCCACCGCATCGCGCTGGCACCGGAGCTGCAGATCGAAGGCCAGGATGCCGACGATGTGCTTTCGGCCCTGCTGGCCAAGGTGGACGCGCCGCGCCGATGAGGCCTGCCCTGCCCCTGCTGTGGCTGCTGCTGGCCTGGGCCGGCGTGGGTGGTGCGGTGCTGGCCGGCTGGCTGCCGCGCTGGGGCTGGTGGGCGCTGCTGGCGAGCCTGCTGCTGATCGGGCTGGCCGACCTGCTGCGGCTGCGCCGACTGCCCTCGCCACGCGTGCAGCGGCACATGCCGGAATCGCTGGCGCTGGACGTGCGCCGCGAGGTGCAGCTGAGCCTGCAGGCCGAGCAGCCGGTGCGGCTGGAGGTGTTTGATCTGGTGCCCGGTGGGTGGCACAGCGAAGGCCTGCCGCGACGGCTGCGCCTGCGTGCCGGCTTTGCGACCACGCTGGCGTACCACGTGCAGCCGCCGCAGCGGGGCGCGTTCCGCTTCGATGGCGCGCAGCTTCGCCTGCAGTCGCCGTGGCGATTGTGGACGCAACGGCGCACCGTGCCGCCTGCACTCGATGTGCGGGTGTTCCCGAACTTCGTGCCGCTGACCCGCTTTGCCTTGTTCAGTGCCGAACAGGCCTCGCGCATGGTCGGCGCGCACCTCAAGCGCCGGCGCGGTGAAGGCACCGATTTCCACCAGATGCGCGAGTACCGCATCGGTGACAGCCTGCGCCAGATCGACTGGAAAGCCACCTCGCGCGCGCGCCGGCTGGTATCGCGCGAGTACCAGGACGAGAAGAACCAGCAGATGCTGCTGATGCTCGATACCGGCCGCCGGATGATGGCCAGCGATGGCGGACTTTCGCACTTCGACCAGGTGTTGAACGCCGCGCTGGTGCTGTCTTACCTGGCGCTGCGGCAGGGCGACGGCGTCGGCCTGCATGCCATTGGTGGCGAGCCGCGCTGGGTGGCCCCCAAGCGCGGCATGGGCACTATCGACGACCTGCTGCGCGCCAGCCATGACCTGCAGCCACAACCGGTGGCGACCGACTACCTGGCGGCCGCCACCCGGCTGTCGGTGCTGCAGCGGCGGCGCGCGCTGGTGATGCTGGTGACCAACGTGCGCGATGAGGACATCGAAGACCTGCTGGCGGCGGTGAAGCTGCTGCAGCGGCGCCACCTGGTGTGCGTGGCCAGTCTGCGCGAACAGGTACTGGACCAGGCGCTGCAACACCCCGTGTTGGAGCCTGCCGATGCCGCCCATGCCGGTGCCGCGGCGATGTACCTGGAACAGCGTGCGCAGGCGCATGATGCGTTGCGCAGCCATGGCGTGATGGTGCTGGATGTCACCGCCGATGCACTGCCCGGCGCGCTGGTGGAGCGCTACCTGTCGGTCAAGCGCGACGGCCTGTTGTAATCGGTAGTGACGGCCGCTGGCCGTCAATCGCGTATGACGTCCCCCGCCGAGCATGGCTCGGCGCTACCGGATTCCAGCCGGTCCCTGGTGGGTGACGACCGGCCCTGGTGGGTGACGACCGTTGGTCGTCACCGCGTCGGGTCAGACATAGATCTGCATCGGCGCTTCATCGATGATCGCGTGCGGCACGAAACGCGCACTGTCACGGGTGATCGCGCTGTCATCCTCGCGGATGCCGATGCCACAGGCGCGGTCGCCGATCACCCAGCTGCCGATCAGCGGATAACCACCTTCGAACCGGGTCAACGGATGCGCCTGCTGCAGGATCGCCGGGCCAGCGTAGGGCCCGTCACTGCGCTGCACGCTGCCATCGGCCAGGTGCATTTCGATGTTGGCGCCTTCGCGCGAGAACAATGGCTTGCGGACCCAGCCGGGGCCCAGCGTGCGGCCATCGTCGAAGTGCGATTCCAGCAGGTTCGGGTGGCCGCGGTGGCGCTCCCACAGCAGCGGCAGGATGCCCTTGTTGCTCAGCACCGCCTTCCATGCCGGTTCCAGCAACTGCACCCCGGAAGCCGGCAGCGCGCGGCCGAATTCCTCCGCCATCAGGTCTTCCAGCGGATACAGCTTGAACAGCGTGCCGATCACCGTGTCGTCCAGCGCGGTGAAGCGGCCATCTTCGGAGAGTCCGATGTCTTCGATGGCGATGCCCTGGCCGTGCAGGTTGGCCTGCGCGGCGCAGTCCCGCAGGTAGTCCACCGTGCCCACGTCTTCCTGCGAACTGCCCACGGCGCTGAAGAACAGCGGCGGCGGCAGCTTGGCGGCGAGCTCACCGAAACGCTCCACCAGGGCTTCATGCAGGGCATTGAACTGGTCGGCGTGCTGCGGCAGGCGGCCGGCATTGCGCTGGTCTTCCAGCCATTGCCACTGGAAGAAACTGGCTTCGAACAGCGAGGTCGGGGTGTCGTAGTTCAGTTCGTACAGCTTGGCCGGGCCGCTGCCGTCGTAGGCCAGGTCCAGGCGGCCGTACAGGTGCGGCTGGCGCTGGCGCCAGCTGTCGGCGATCCAGTCGCGGTAATGCGCCGGGATCGCCAGCTTGTCCATCAGCGCATCGGACGCCACGACCTCCTCGACCAATGCCAGTGCCATCTGGTGCAGTTCGGCGCTGGGGTCTTCGATGTCCTGTTCGATCTGGCGCAGGGTGAAGGCGTAGTACGCCGTTTCATCCCAGTATGGCTGGCCGTCGATGGTGTGGAAGCGGAAGCCGGCTTCTTCGGCACGAGCGCGCCACTGGGCGCGCTCGGCGATGCGTACACGCTGCATCGATCAGCCGCCGAAGCTGCCGCCGCTACGGCGCGCACTGGTGCTGCCGAAGCCGGCACGGCTGGCGGTGGTGGCGCGGTTCGGCACGTTGCTGACCGGGGCCAGGCCGGCCTTGCCGGCGCCGATGCCGCTGGCCGTGTTCAGCCCGCCGCTGCCACCGGGGGCCGCGCGCGCCCAGCCGGCGCTCTTGTCCTGGTAAGCGGGGCTGGCGGCGGCCGGCTGCTGGGCCAGGCCGGCACGTCCGCTGTTCATCATCTGCGACATGAAGAAGCCCATCATCATCGGGCCGATGAACGAAGTGCCTGCCGAGGTGCGCTGTTCCACGCACTGCTCCGGCTTGTAATCGGCTTCGCAGGCCGCCTTGTCGGCGTACTTCGGCGCGGCATCGGCAGACTGCCGCTGCGCCTCGGCGAAGGCAGTGCGGCACGACGACGGATCGCCGGTGGCCTCGGTACAGGCCTGCACGGAGGTGTACAGCCCTTCCTGCACCTGCACCGGTTCGTCCTTCTGGCAGGCGGTGAACAGCAGCGGTGCGGCGCTCATCAACAGCAGCGCGGTGGTGCGGGAACGTTTCATGGCCTCATGCCTCATGCGGATCAACCCGCCAATAATGCCGCATCAGCGCCGGCAACCAAAGTCGGCAAAGCAGGCAAGATGAACGGCGGGTCAGATCGGCGCTGGCCCGGTGGTTGCAAACGCAACCGGAAAAATTGGGCATCATCGGGAGACACCCACGTCGTACGGCCCGCCCGTTCCTGCCAGCCCATGCCCGAGTACCGTTCCCGCACCTCCACCGCCGGCCGCAACATGGCCGGCGCCCGCGCCCTGTGGCGTGCCACCGGCATGCAGGACGGCGACTTCCACAAGCCGATCATCGCCATCGCCAACTCCTTCACCCAGTTCGTGCCCGGCCACGTGCACCTGAAGGACCTCGGCCAGCTGGTGGCGCGCGAGATCGAACAGGCCGGCGGCGTGGCCAAGGAGTTCAACACCATCGCGGTGGATGATGGCATCGCCATGGGCCACGACGGCATGCTGTACTCGCTGCCGAGCCGCGAGATCATCGCCGATTCGGTCGAGTACATGGTCAACGCGCACTGCGCCGATGCCGTCGTCTGCATTTCAAACTGCGACAAGATCACACCCGGCATGCTGATGGCCGCGATGCGCCTGGACATCCCGGTGATCTTCGTCTCGGGCGGCCCGATGGAAGCGGGCAAGACCAAGCTGTCCGAACACAAGCTGGACCTGGTCGACGCGATGGTGATCGCCGCCGACGACAGCGCCTCCGACGAAAAGGTCGCCGAGTACGAGCGCAGCGCGTGCCCCACCTGTGGTTCGTGTTCGGGCATGTTCACCGCCAATTCGATGAACTGCCTGACCGAAGCGCTGGGCCTGTCGCTGCCGGGCAACGGCACCACGCTGGCCACCCACGCCGACCGCGAGATGTTGTTCCGCCGCGCCGGCCGGGTGATCGTGGAGCTGTGCCACCGCTGGTATGGCGGCGAAGACCCGCGCGCCCTGCCGAGCGGCATCGCCACCGCCGCGGCGTTCGGCAATGCGATGACCCTGGACATCGCCATGGGCGGTTCCACCAACACCATCCTGCACCTGCTGGCGGCCGCGCAGGAAGGCGGCGTGGACTTCGACCTGACCCACATCGATGCGCTGTCGCGGCGCGTGCCGCAGCTGTGCAAGGTGGCGCCGAACACGCCGGAATACCACATCGAAGACGTGCACCGTGCCGGCGGAGTGTTCGGCATCCTCGGCGAACTGGACCGTGCCGGGCTGCTGGATACCTCGGTGCCGACCGTACACAGCCCGTCGCTGGCCGACGCGCTGAAGCGTTGGGATGCCACGCTCACCGACGATGCGAAGGTGCATGAATTCTTCGCCGCCGGGCCGGCCGGCATTCCCACCCAGGTCGCTTTCAGCCAGGCCACGCGTTGGCCGTCGCTGGACCTTGACCGTGCCGAAGGCTGCATCCGTTCGCTGCAGCACGCCTATTCGCTGGAAGGCGGACTGGCGGTTCTGCGCGGCAACCTGGCAGTGGACGGCTGCGTGGTGAAGACCGCCGGCGTGGACGAGTCCATCCATGTATTCGAGGGCAACGCCCGCGTATTCGAAAGCCAGGACGCGGCGGTGGCCGGCATCCTCGCTGACGAGGTGAAAGCGGGCGACGTGGTGGTGATCCGCTACGAGGGGCCGAAGGGTGGACCCGGCATGCAGGAGATGCTGTACCCGACCAGCTACCTGAAATCCAAGGGCCTGGGAAAACAGTGCGCGCTGCTGACCGACGGCCGCTTCTCAGGCGGCACTTCGGGCCTGTCGATCGGGCACGTTTCGCCCGAAGCGGCCAGCGGCGGGGTGATCGGGCTGGTGCACGACGGTGACCGCATCCGCATCGATATTCCCGCCCGCGGCATTCACCTGCTGGTGGATGAGGCCACGCTGGCGCAGCGCCGCGCCGACGCCGATGCACGCGGCTGGAAACCACTGCAAGCACGCCCGCGCAAGGTCACCAGCGCGTTGAAGGCCTACGCGCTGCTGGCGACCAGCGCGGACAAAGGCGCCGTGCGCAACACCGCGCTGCTGGATTGACGAGGGGCGCGAGCACGGTAGCGCCGAGCCGTGCCCGGCGAGCGCAGCGGAAGGCAGAAGCGTGACGACCAACGGTCGTCACCCACCGAAGCAGGCGGTCGTCACCCTTCCACAGCAGGCGCATGACGGCCAGCGGCCGTCACTACCGACAGCTGCGGTTGCGCCGGGACGGTCAGCCGATGATGCGCTTGAACGGGGGCAGTGCGTCGATGATGCGCTTGCCGTAGCGGCGGCTGAGCAGGCGCGAGTCAAGGATGATGACGCGGCCGGTATCGGTGGAGGTGCGGATCAGGCGGCCGGCGAACTGGGTCAGCGTGCGCAGCGCGTGCGGCACGGCGATCAGGTTGAAGGCGTTCAGCCCGCGTGCCTCGAACCACTCGCTCAGGGTAGCGGTCTGCGGATCGGTCGGCACCGCGAACGGCACCTGGGTGATCACCACCGTGGTGCAGGCTTCGCCCGGCAGGTCCAGGCCTTCGCCGAACGAGTTCAGGCCGAACAGCACCGAGCCTTCGCCTGCGGCAACCCGACGCAGGTGCTCGTCGATCAACCGGGTCTTGGACATCTCTCCCTGCACCAGCACCTGCTTGCGCTTGGCGGCAGGCATCAGCGCGGCCACTTTTTCCATCTTCCAGCGCGAGGTGAACAGCACCATCGAGCCTTTCTTCCAGTCCAGTTCCTTGCCGAGGTAACGCGCCACTTCGCGCGGGTGGCCTTCGCGGTCGTCCGGCGTTACCGGGAACGGCGGCACGATCAGTTCGGCCTGGTTGGGCAGGTCGAAGGGCGAGGACAGCGACACCATTTCGGCGTCCTCCGGAATGCCGTTGTCGATTGCCAGCGACTGGAAATCGCCGCCGCCGGTCAACGTGGCGGAGGTCATCACCACCGAATCCACTTCATCCCACAGCAGCTTGCGCAGCACGTGCGCGGCCGATACCGGCGAGCCATGCAGCACCAGGTCGCCTTCGCGCGTGGCGGTGATCCAGCGCGCCATCGGCGGCGCGCCTTCCTTGTCTTCGCGGCGCCAGGCCTGCCACAGGTTGTACTGGCCTTCGACCATTTCCAGCGCCATGCCGAGGTTGCGCTGCAGGCGCTCGCGGGCGGGGTCGTCCTGCTTGCCCTTGGCCACCTGTGCATTGGCCGCGTGCGCCCAGTTGAACAGGCTGCGGGTGTCGTCGGCCAGCGCTTCGATCGGCTCGCGCCAGGCCTCGGGCAGGCGCCCGTTGGCCGCGCGCCACATCGGTTCTTCGTCGGCCGGCGCCGGCATCCACAGTGCTTCCACGTGGTCGCGGAACGCGCGCAGCTGCTTGGCCACGTTGGTGGCGACATCGATGGCCTCGTTCGGCAGCAGGTTGCCAAGCCGGTCCTTGTCCACCGCACGGTACGCACCGGCGATCAGGATCTGCAGGCGTCCCACGCGCTTGGCCATGTCATCCAGGGCCAGGCTGGCCGCGCCCTGGTCGATGGCCACGTTGCCGATGTGGTGGCCTTCGTCCAGCACCAGCAGCATGTCCGAAGGCGCGGCGATCAGCGGCTGGTTGTTTTCGCTTTCGCCGATGGACAGCGCCGACAGCAGCAGCGCATGGTTGGTGACCACGATCTGCGCATCGCGCACGGTGTTGCGCGAACGCAGCACCGCGCATTGCGCCGAATAGGCGCAGCGCCGTCCGGCACAGGCAGAGGCCGGCGTGGTGATGCGACCACGCAGCCCCGGGCTGATGGTTTCCGGCGCGTTGTCGATGTCACCGTCCCAGCTGCCGGAGGTGAAAGCCACCGTCAGCCGCGCGGCGATGTCCATTTCAATCGGGGCCAACGGCCGGTCGTACAGCGGCTGCTCGTCTTCGAACATGCCGCCCTGCGAGGCCTCGCCCTGCGCTTCGGCGGCATTGCGCGTGCACAGGTAACGGGTGCGGCCCTTGGCCAGCGCCACGGTGGCTTCCAGCCCGGTGGCCTTGAGGAAGTTCGGGATGTCACGCTCGACCAGCTGCGACTGCAACGCCACGGTGCCGGTGCTGATCACCAGCTTCTTCTTGGTGGCGATGGCGATGGGTACGCCGGCGGTGAGGTAACCCAGGCTCTTGCCGACGCCGGTCGGTGCCTCCACCACGCCCACGCCGCCACTCCTGGCCAACGCACGCGACACCACGCCGATCATCTGGCTCTGCGAGCGGCGGGTGGCAAAGCCGGGTGTGTTGGCCTGCAGCGTGGTGTACGCCTTGCGGATTGCATCCTTCAGGGCGTCATCAAGCATGCGCGGCACGGCGACGGTTTCGGTCACGCCAGGATTACCGGTACGGGATCAGGCTGCGTATTGTCGCACGCTGGACCGGCCCACCCGGGTCGGCGACGCTGAACCTGTCAGCCCGCTGCGGGCCGGTCCCTGCGCTGCCGCAGGGACCTTGCCGGGTCAGGCCGGGCGCGGCACGCCGCCACGCAGGGCGCGCGTCAGTGCCCACACCACCAGCACCAGGCCGAAGGCTTCGACCAGCGACAGCGCGAAATGGACCCCGTTGAGGATCATGCCGAGCCCGGCGATCGATCCGTACTGCCCGCTGTTGATCAGCCACAGCGGCAGCAGCGAAGCCAGCAGGCCGAACACACTGGTGGCGGCCAGCAGCAGCAGGCCGGTCAGGGCGCCGGTGCGTACCGGCCCGCGCGGTACGTCCATCACCCAGACCACGCCGATGGTCAATGCGATCAGCACCGGCAGCCGCACCGCCGCCATGCTCAACACGGTCATCAGCAGATCGGTGCTTTCCATGTTCATTCCTCTCCGGTGAGGCGCGTGTTGCCACGCAGCCCGGCATACACCGCGTCGGTATCCGGGCGGACTTCGTGCCACTGCTGGAAGCTCTCGGCGGCCTGTTCGACCAGCATGCCCAGGCCATCGACGGTGTTGCGGCATTCGGCCGAACGCGCCCACGCCAGGAAGGCGATCGCCGCATCACCGTAGTTCAGGTCCACCGCGGTGGTCATGCTGTTGACCAGCGACAGCGGCAGCTTGAAGGACGCACTGGGGTCACGGCCGGCCGAGGTCGCGTTGACGATCAGTTCGAAGTCGCCCAGGTCGTGCAGGTCGTCCCAGTAGCGGCTCAGCGCACGGCCCGGCTCGCCCATCGCGTCGATGAGTTCATCGGCGCGTTCCGGCGTGCGGTTGACCACCACCAGTTCGCGGATGCCGGCATCCAGCAGCGAGGGCGCCACCGAGCGTGCCGAACCGCCGGCACCCAGCAGCAGTACCCGGCGGCCGCGCAGGTCCTGGCCATGGCGGTCGGTGAGGTCACGCACCAGCCCGGCGCCGTCGGTGGTGTCGCCGTGCCAGCGATCGCCCTTGCGCAGCAGCGTGTTGACCGAGCCGGCACGGGTGGCGCGCGCGGTGCGCGTGGTGCATATAGCGAAGGCCGCTTCCTTGTGCGGAAGGGTGACATTGGCGCCACGTCCGCCTTCGGCAGCGAACGCTTCCAGCGCGGCAAGGAAGCCGTCCGGGGCTGCGTCGATGGCACGGTAGTCCACCGCGATGCCTTCCTGCCGGCCGAATGCAGCGTGGATGTCCGGCGACAGGGAGTGGGCGATGGGGTGGCCAAAGACAGCGTAGCGATCGGTCATGGAATCCTCGGATGGTTCGAAGGGGACGCCCTACACTGGACGTCCCTGTACTGCCTGGACCTGGACGATGCGATCCGCCCTGCCCCTGCTGGTTGTGGCCGCCAGTTTACTCTGCGCCCCCGTGGCGATGGCGTTGAATGAATTCGGCATCGAAGGCATGGGCGTGGTCTCGACCAAGGCCGGCGAAGGCCGCGCCAGCCTGCGCCCGGACGGCCAGCGCATCGTCTTCGCCAGTGACCGCAGCGGCGGCAGCGGTGGCTGGGACCTGTGGCAGGCCGAGCTGCGCGAAGGCCGCTGGCAGGCGCCGCAGCCGCTGGCTTTGAACAGCACGGCCGACGATCTGGACCCGTACTTCAGCCACGACGGGCGCTGGCTGCTGTTCGCCTCCGACCGCGATGGGACGATGGCGCTGTACCGGGTGGCCATCGATGCGGACGGACGCTTCGGCGCGGCCGAACGCTGGCAGGAGGGCGGCGTGCGGGCGGCCGAGCGCGGCGCGGCGCTGAGCGCGGACGGGCAGCGGTTGCTGTTCGCGCGGCAGGCCGGCAAGGGGCGCGGTTGGGACCTGCAGGTGGCCTCCGTCGGTGATGGTAAGCGGGGCGTGGCGGTCGCACTGGACGCGCTCAACAGCCCGGCCGACGAAACCGATGGCGATTGGTTGGGGAGCGAAGGTGCGGTGGTTTTCACGCGTGCCGGCGATGGCACGGCGCAGCTGTGGCGCAGCGACTGCGCGTGGTCCGCGGCGGCGTTGCAGCCGGTGGCGTTGTCGTTCAACACGGCCGACGGGATGACCCGTGCAGCGGTGGTCGATGCGGCCAGGCCGGGTGAACTGTTGCTGGTGAGCAGCAGCGCACGCGCGCCACGCGCGGGCGGTAGCGATGTGTACCGGATGATGGCGCCACGGGCGGTGGCGGTCGCCGGGTGTGGTAGCTGAGGGGGAAGCGTGACGACCAACGGTCGTCACCCACCAACGGTAACGGCCAGCGGTCGTCACCCACCAACGGCGACGGCCAGCGGCCGTCTCTACCGGTCCAGCAGGCTGGCGCGGGCCCGTTCGTACTCTGCTTCGCTGATGCGGCCCTCGTCCTTGCGCCGGTTCAACGCCGCCAGTTCGGCCTGCACCGCTTCGGGCAGCTGCAGCTCGCGCGATACGCGGGCGGCGGCCGACGGCAGTTCCGGTGCACGCCGTTTTTCGCGGAACGACGCCAGTGCCAGCCAGACGATCAGCGCGCCGAACACCACCACCCCGATGATCCAGATCATCCAGTGGCCAACGCCCAGGATCTCCATCGTTCCGTTCTCCTTGTGCGAAAAGCCGCTATTGTCAGCGCTCGTGCAGCCAGCGCGCCACCTGCGGCGCGAAATAGGTCAGCACGCCGTCAGCGCCGGCGCGCTTGAAGCACATCAGCGACTCCATCACGCAGGCGCGTTCGTCCAGCCAGCCATTGGCCGCGGCCGCCTTCAGCATCGCGTACTCGCCACTCACCTGGTAGGCGAAGGTCGGCACGCCGAAGGTTTCCTTGACCCGCCGCACCACGTCCAGGTACGGCATGCCCGGCTTGACCATCACCATGTCCGCGCCTTCTTCCAGGTCCAGTGCGATCTCGCGCAGCGCCTCGTCACCGTTGGCCGGATCCATCTGGTAGGTCTTCTTGTCGGCCTTGCCGAGGCTGCCGGCACTGCCCACCGCGTCGCGGAACGGACCGTAGAAGGCCGATGCGTACTTGGCCGAGTAGGCCATGATGCGGGTGTTGATGAAGCCGGCCTCGTCCAGCCCACGGCGGATGGCACCGATGCGCCCGTCCATCATGTCCGACGGCGAAATGACATCCACGCCAGCCCGCGCGTGCGACACCGACTGCTTCACCAATGCTGCCACGGTGATGTCGTTGAGCACGTAGCCGCTGTCATCGATGATGCCGTCCTGGCCGTGGGTGGTGTATGGATCCAACGCCACGTCGGTCATCACCCCCAGCGTCGGGAAGCGTTCTTTCAATGCGCGCACGGCACGCTGCGCCAGCCCGTCATCGGCCCATGCGGCTTCGGCGTCCAGCGACTTCAATGCCGGATCGATCACCGGGAAGATGTCGAGCACCGGGATGCCCAGCTCCACCGCCGCTTCACCGACTTTCAGCAGTTCTTCGATGGACAGGCGCTCCACGCCCGGCATCGACGGGATCGCGGTGCGGCCGGCATGCTCATGCACGAACACCGGATGGATCAGGTCGTCCACGGTCAGCGTGTTTTCGCGCATCATCCGGCGCGAGAAATCATCGCGGCGCATGCGGCGGGGGCGGTACAGGGGGTGCGACATGGGGGGCTCCGTCAAGGCATCGGGTCACTGCAGGCGATAGTCGCGCGGCAGCAGGGGGTCAGGTAGCGGGCGCTGGCCGAGCGCGTCCAGCTGGTCGATTTCAACGGTACGCACCATCGCATCCAGCGGCAGGTCGTTGGGCTCGGTACCGAAGGGGTCTTCCATCTCTTCGCCCAGCTGGTCCAGGCCGAAGAAGGCATACGCCAGCACCGCCGACAGCACCGGCGTGGCCCAGCCCAGCGAACTGGCCAGGCCGAACGGCAGCAGCACGCAGAACAGCCACGCGCAGCGGTGCAGCAACAGGGTGTAGGCGAACGGCAGCGGGGTGGCGAGGATGCGCTCGCAGCCGGCCTGGATGGATGACAGCGCATGCAGGCGCTCTTCCAGCTGGGCATACAGGATCGGCGACAGCCGGCCGGCGTGCAGTGGCACGGCCAGCTCGGCGGCGATCATCGACAGCAGCGCGTCCAGGGTGTTGCGGCGGTCATGCAGCAGCACGCGCTGGTCGGCATCCAGCCATGGGCGTGCCGCCTGCGCTTCGTCGGCGCCGCGCAGGCGCGCGGCCAGGCCGTGCGCGAAGGCAATGGCGAGATGGCCGATACGCGTGCGGCGCGGCGCATCGTCGGGCAGCAACTGCTGCACCTGGCGGGCCAGCGAGCGCGACTCGAAAATGAGCTGGCCCCATAACTTGCGGCCTTCCCACCAGCGTTCATGGCAGGCGTTGTTGCGGAAACTGAGGAAGATCGACAGCACCAGGCCAAGCAGCGCGAACGGCGCGGAGGACACCCGTTCGATGCCCGGTACGTTGCCCAGTTCCACCACCGCCGACACGACGATGGCCAACAGCAGGATCGCCAGCACCTTGGGCGCCACCGCCGGAACGATGGAGCCCCGCAGGATGTACAGCAGCTGCCAGCCGTGCGGACGTGGGCGGATGATCATGGGGCGTCGGGGGCGTTGGGCGCCGATCTGGCGCTGGGAAGGGCCGGGCGGCCCTCGGGCTGGTCATTGTACGCCCGCCACCCTGCCCTCCCTGCGCACCTGCGACCGAGGGTCGCACCGCAGCCTCAGACGATGCCGCCGCCCAGCCCCAGGCGGAAGATGCCGACCACGATGACGATGCCGTTGAGGATCAGCCCGCTCCAGGCCCGGCCGCGCTTGCTGGGATGGGTGAACAGGATGCCGATCGCTGCGATCAACGCACCCACTGCAGCGAACGGGATCAGGAACCAGTTGCCCCAGCCGAGCAGCGGCACCAGCGCGACCACCATCCATACCAGTGCCACGATGCCCCACAACAGACTGATCAGTCCCATACGCCCTCCTCGCCGATGGATTGGGGCCCACCATAGCTGTTCGCGTGGGCGTCGGATAGGCCCGCATGGGCTTGCCGCCGCGCTCACCGCCGCGGTGCTAGCGTGCCTGCAGGGCCCCGGCGTTGGGGCCGATTCAGATCGATGGACCGATGATCCGCTGCCTACCTACAGGGGTTCGAGCCATGAAGATGACCACCACGACATTCCGCTGGACCGCCGCTGCCGCCGTGCTGCTGCTGGTGACCGGCTGTGCCAGCACCTCGCGGGTGATGCTGGGCCAGGCCCGCGCCCCGATCGACCCTGCCCAGGTGCAGGTGTATTCCACCCCGCCGGCCGGTTCGGTGGAGATCGCCCAGCTGGAATCGTCCAGCGCGGTGGGCTTCGGCACGCAGGGCCAGACCGATGCGGCCGTGGCCCGCCTCAAGCGCGATGCCGCCGCGCTGGGCGCCAACGGCGTGATCCTGATGGGCGTGGGCTCCAGCGGCTCGCCGGTGGGCATGTCGGTGGGTGCCGGCAGTTACGGTTCGCGCGTCGGCGGTGGCGTGGGCATCGGCATTCCGACCACCCAGCGCAAGGCGGCCGGCGTGGCGATCTGGGTGCCCAACCCGGCGCCCGTCCCGCGCCTGCCGGCCCAGCAGATTCCTGCACGTTGAACAAAAAAGGGGACGGAGGGGATTAAGTCGTCTTCAGCCGTAAACGGGTCCGAAACGACTTAATCCCCTCCGTCCCCTTTTTAGTGGGTCAGCGGTATTTCGGGATGAAGACTTCGTTCACCGCCTTGGCCAGCTGGTCCGGCGGCAGCAGGCCCTGGTCCAGCAGGAAGTTGTTGAAGGCCTTGCGGTCGAACTTCGTGCCCAGCGCCAGCTCGGTCTGCATGCGCAGTTCCAGGATGCGGGTGTAGCCGTAGAAGTAGCTGCCGGCCTGGCCGGGCATGCGCACGGTGTAGCGGTCCAGTTCCTGGGTGGCCATCGCCTTGGACAGGCTCACTTCGTCGATCAGAACGCGCTCGGCGTCGGCGCGTTCGATCAGGCCCAGGTTGAGCATCGGGTCCAGCATCGCGCGCGCGGCGCGCAGCAGGCGGAACTGCAGCGCGATCAGCTGGCCGTCCAGCGGTTCGTAGGGCACCATTTCCGCTTCGGCATACAGCGCCCAGCCTTCGACGTTGACCGAATTGAACGCGAACATCGTGCGCGCCAGCGAGACACCGCGCTCGACCATCGCGGTGAACTGCAGCTCGTGGCCGGGACGGCCTTCGTGCGCGCTCAGCGTCCAGGCGGCGGAACCGAAGTTGAAATCATCGTACTGCGCGCCTTCGCCGGCCGCCGGGTTGCCCAGCGGCAGCACGAAGGTGCCCTGCTGCCCGGTATTGTTGACGAGCGGCGCCGGCAGGAAATGCGGGGCCGGGCTGGCCGCGCTTTCCGCAGCCGAACCCAGCCGCATCTGCATCGCGCGCTGCGGCACATCGACGATCTGGTGTTCGTGGATCAGCGGATCGATCGCATCGATGACCTTGCGGTAATGGCCTTCCAGCTGGTCGTTGGCGATGGTTTCCTTCTTCAGCGCGCGGATCACCGCGACCGGATCGGTCGGGTCGCTGACCTTCAGGCCCTTGGCCTGCACCACCAGCGGCGCCAGCTGGCGCATCGCCGAACGGGTTTCCATGAACTCCAGCTGGGCGCGCTGCATCAGCAGTTTCGGGTCGATGTCGATGCCGACCTGCTTGAGCTGGTAGGCATACACCGGCGCGGGCAGGCGGGTGTCTTCGCGCGCCTTCGGCAGCACCGTGCTGCGCGTCCACGCCGCGTAGTCCTTCAGCTGCCCGGCGAGGGTCTTCATCGCCTCGTCGGCACCGGCGACCTTGTACTTCCGCAGCAGCGATTCGATGCCGCTGATGTAGGTCTCCACGTTGTCCAGCGACTGCTGCACTTCGATCTTCGTCGGCTGCAGCAGCGCACTGTTGGACAGGCGTTCTTCGTAACGCTGGCGGGCCAGCGTGGTCAGCGGCGTACCGCCCGGCTGCAGCCCGGCATAGGCCTTCAGGCGATCCACCGCCTTGGCGCGGCGCTCGGCCGGCACCTGGTCGGACAGCAGCAGGTTGAGACCGCTGAAGACGGTCTGCGGGGCGTCGCTCCACGGCAGGAAGTACTGCTCGCCCAGCGTGCTGCCTTCGATGCTCTCGCTCGCCGCACCGATCATGATCTCCAGGTCCTGGCGGACGTTGGGGTCCTTCTCGCTGGCCAGCTTGGCCTGCAGTTCACCGCGTGCCCTGGTCATCGCCTCGCGATAGCGCTTGGCGTTGTCCGGGCCGAGGTCGGCGACCTTGTCGTCGTAGCCGGGCACGCCGAAGAAGCCGGTGCTTTCCGGCTGGAACGGACCCTGCGCATCCAGCAGGATCTGCGCCAGCTGGTTGCTGCGCGCCACCCAGGCCGGGGCCGCGGCGGGCTTCTTGGACGCGGCGGCCGGGGCCGCATGGGCCGGGGCGGTGGACAGCAGCGGGGCGGCACCCAACGCGAGGGCAATGGCAAGGACAAGTGGCTTCATCACACACTCCAGGATGCGGGCAATGCCAGCACCCTACGCATTCATGGCCGGGGCGGCAATGCGCCGGAGGTCACGGGGACGGGCGGCAGCTCATGCCGGGTGATCAGGGCTTCAGGCAGCGGCCGAGGAAATCCTCTGCAATGCGATAACGGTGCAGTGCATCGGCCCCGGACAGGCCGTGCTTGGCGCCCGGGTAGGTCATCAGTTCGAACGGCTGGCCGCGCTTCTGCAGTGCGCTCATCAGCACCGTGGAATTGCTGAACAGCACGTTGTCGTCGGCCATGCCGTGGATCAGCAGCAGGCGCGAACGCAGGCCCTCGATATGGGTCAGCACGCGTGCTTCGGTGTAGCCGCTTTCATTGCGCGCGGGCAGGTCCATGTAGCGTTCGGTGTAATGGGTGTCATACAGGCCCCAGTCGGTGACCGGTGCACCGGCCACGCCGCAGGCATAGCGGTTGGACGCCTTGGCCAGCAGCATCAGGGTCATGTAGCCGCCGTTCGACCAACCCTGCACACCGATCCTCGCCGGGTCCACCCACGGCTGCTGCTGCAGCCATTCCACGCCACGCAGCTGGTCGGCCACTTCCACCGTGCCCTGCCTGCCATACAACGCGCCGCCGAAGTCGCGGCCACGGCGCGGGGTACCGCGGTTGTCCAGCGAAAACACCACGTAGCCCTGCTGCGCCAGGTACTGGTTGAACAGGTGATCGCCGCGACCCGGCCAAGCGTTGGTAACGGTCTGCGAAGCGGGGCCGCCGTACACGTACACCGCCACCGGATAGCGTTTGGCGGCATCGAAGCCAGCCGGCTTGATCACGCTGTAGTTCAGCGGCGTGCGGCCATCGGCGGCGGTCAGCGTGCCGAACTCCACCGGCAGCTGTGCATCCCGGTAGCGCGCATAGGGATGCGCCGGATCGGCCAGGTTGTTCTCCACCAGGGTGGCGATCTTCTCGCCGTTGGCGCGGAACAGTTCGATCTGCGGCGGCGTGCTGGTGTTCGACCAGCTGTCCACGTAGACGCTGGCGTTGCGTGCAAAGCTGGCCGTGTGCATGCCCGCGGACGGCGACAGTTTCCTGGGCGTGCCACCCTGCAGCGGCACGCTGTAGATATGACTCTCGCGCGCCGATTCCATGCCCGCACGGAAGAACACCAGCCCGGCCTTTTCATCCACGGCCAGCAGCTCATCCACCGGCCACGCGCCGGTGGTCAGCGCGTGCGCCTTGCCGGCCTTGTCGATGCGGTACAGATGCTCGAAACCGGTACGTTCGGACGACCACAGCAGGCTGCCGTCATCGAGGAAACGCAGGCTGTTGTGCAGCGGCACCCAGGTCTTGCTGGTCTCACGGACGAGCACGCGTTGGCGGCCGTCGGCCAGGCTGGTTTCCACCAGCTCCAGCTGGCGCTGGTCGCGGCTCTGGCGCTGGAAGCCGAGGTGCTGCGGATCGCGCCAGTCGACGCGCGCCAGGTAGATGTCCGCCTCCTTGCCGAGGTCGATCCAGCGCGGCTGTGCGTCCAGCGCCGGCGCGATAACGCCCAGCTGCACGCGCACGTTGGCATCGCCGGCGGCCGGGTAACGCTGTTCGATGACATCGGTGCGATCCGGGTAGACCTCGTAGCGCTTCTGCACCGGCACCGGACTTTCGTCGATGCGGGCGAAGGCGATCGCCGAGTCATCCGGCGCCCACCAGTAACCGGTGTGGCGGTCCATTTCCTCGTCGGCCACGAACTCGGCCACGCCGTTGCCGATGGTCGCGCTGCCGTCTCGGGTCAACTGGCGCTGCTCGCCACTGGCCAGGTCGATCACCCACAGGTTGCGGGCGCGGATGAAGCTGACGAAGCCACCGCGCGGGGACAGCTTGGCATCGGTGGCGAAGCCCTCGCCGTGGGTCAGCTGGCGCACGGCGGCGGTGCCCTGCTTGCCCAGGTCGTACAGATACAGTTCGCCACCGAGCGGGAACAGCAGGCTGCGCGCATCCGGCGACCACTGGTAATCCACGATGCCGGTCATGGCCGCGATGCGCTGGCGCTCGCGGCGTGCCTTTTCTGCATCGCTCAGCGTTTCGGTGCCGGGCAGGACGACCTTGGAATCGACCAGCAGGCGGGTCTGCGCGCTGGCGATATCGTAGGTCCACAGGTCCAGCTGGTTGCGGTCGCTGTCCTTGCCGCGCAGGAAGCTGACCTGCGATCCATCGGGCGCCACCTTGGGCTTCATCAACGTCGGGCCGGACAGCGGCAACGCGCCGGTGATGGCTTCCAGGGTGAGTTTTTCAGCGTGGGCGGTGGTGGCGGTAGCGAGCATCAGGGCAAGGGCAGCGAACAGGTGGCGCATGAAAGGTTCCGGTATACGGCTGCCCCAATCCTAACCCGGCGCCACCGCATGCGCGGAAGCACCGGGCGTGGTCGGGCTTCAGCGCTTGCCGAACAGGTGCTTGCGTTCTTCATCGCTGAGCGGCTTGCCGGCATCCGGATTGACCTGCTGGCGCAGCGCGTACGCGCGTTGGGTGGCCGGCCGCGCGGCGATCGCCTGGTGCCAGCGCTGCAGGTTCGGGAACGCGGCGAAGTCCGGCGGCAGTTTGTCGTACGCCCCGATCCACGGATAGCTGGCCATGTCGGCGATGCTGTACGCGCTGCCGGCCAGCCATTCGTGCTCGGCCAGGCGCTTGTCCATCACCCCGTGCAGGCGGCTGACTTCGTTGCCATAGCGTTCGATGGCATACGGGATTTTCTCCGGCGCATACACGTTGAAATGGCCCATCTGCCCGCTCATCGGGCCCAGCCCGGCCATCTGCCAGAACAGCCATTCCAGGGTTTCCACACGCTCGCGCGGGTCGCGGGACAGGAAGCTGCCGGTCTTTTCGGCCAGGTACAACAGGATCGCGCCGGACTCGAACACGCTCAGCGGCGCGCCACCGCCAGCCGGGGTCGGGTCGAGGATCGCCGGCATCTTGTTGTTGGGCGAGATGGCGAGGAATTCCGGCTTGAACTGGTCGCCGGTGCCGATGTTGACCGGATGGATGCGGTACTCCAGCCCGGCCTCTTCCAGGAACAAGGTCACCTTATGGCCGTTCGGGGTGGGCCAGTAATACAGATCGATCATGGCGGGTCACTCATCGGGGATGTGCTGCGAGTGTAGTAGGTGGACCCGCTTGGCACTGTCCCGTTGGACCAGTACTCTGCGCCCTTTCCTGCAACGCAGCATGCCGTCCATGACCCCTCCGCATCGCCCGAATCCCCTGTCCACCCTGATCTTCGCCTCGCGCTGGCTGCAGCTGCCGCTGTACCTGGGCCTGATCGTCGCCCAGGGCGTCTACGTCTACCTGTTCGGCAAGGAGCTGTGGCACCTGATCATGGATGCCAGCAACCTGGGCGAGCAGCAGATCATGCTGATCGTGCTGGGGCTGATCGACGTGGTGATGATCTCCAACCTGCTGGTGATGGTGATCGTGGGTGGCTATGAAACCTTCGTCTCGCGCCTGCGCCTGGAAGGCCACCCGGACCAGCCGGAATGGCTGAGCCACGTCAACGCCAGCGTGCTGAAGGTGAAGCTGGCGCTGTCGATCATCGGCATTTCCTCGATCCACCTGCTGAAGACCTTCATCGCCGCCGGCGCGCTGGACGGCCTGCCGCTGTGCCCGCCGGAACTGATGAACGCTGCCGCCTCGGCCGCCAATGCCGGCGCTGCCAAGTGCGCCACGCTGACCTCCACCGGGGTGTTGTGGCAGACCATCATCCATGCCGTATTCATCCTGTCGGCGATCGGCATCGCCTGGACCGACAAGCTGATGGGCGGCAGCAGCAGCACCGCCAGGGACGCGCATTGACCCGTGGCAGGGGTGGCTGATCCGCCCCTGCCCTTCCCCCCCGGGGGATGCTAGATTGCACAGCTGACAGTATCTGCCTACGGCGTCGGGAAACGCCGCAGGCTCGTGCCTGGGACCATTGCCAGGTCTTTCGTATCGTCGTTTCAAAGGGGGAAACAGGATGTCGTACGCCAGGAAATCCGTCGTTGTTCGTGCGCGCCTGCTGGCGCCTGCCGTCCTGCTGATCGGCCTCGCCGCCTGTTCAGGCAAGGACGAGACCGCCGCACCCGCTGCCGATGCCAAGCCCGCCGCCGCTGCGCCTGCCACCACCGCGCCCGCCGCCGAACCGGCCGTGTCCAGCAAGGTGCAGGCGATGGGCAGCGAGGAACTGCGCGAAGCGGCCAGCCAGGCACTGCGCGACAACCGCATGTACGCTCCCGCCGGCGACAATGCGATCGAGTACTACCTGGCGCTGCGCGACAAGACCCCGGACGATGCGTCGGTGAAAAGCGCGCTGACCGACCTGCTGCCGTACACGCTGATCGCCGCCGAACAGAACATGGCGCGCGAGGACTTCGAGGAAGGCCAGCGGCTGATCGCGCTGATCGAGAAAGTGGACCCGAAGGCGCCGGCATTGCCGCGCCTGAAGCAGGGCATCACCCGTGGCGTGGAAGTGGCCGCGCTGCGCACCACCGAAGAAACCGAGCGGGTCAAGCGCGAAGCCGAGGCCAAGACCAAGCAGTTGGCCGAACAGCAGAAGCTGGCCGAGCAGCGCACCCGCGAAGCCGCCGCGGCGCAGCAGATCGCCTCGCAGCAGGCCGCTGCCACCCCGGCCGCGGCCGCACCCGCGCCGGCCGCGCAGGATGCCGAACGCCAGGCCGCCGCCCGCCGTGAAGCAGAACAGCGCCAGCAGCAGGCCGCCGCACAGGCCGCCGCCGCTGCCGCCGCACGCCAGACCGTAGCGCCCACCCTGCGTCCGGTCAGCACCCCGGCCCCGCGCTACCCGGCCGACGCGCTGCGTTCCAATACCTCCGGCGAAGTGCTGGTGGAGATCACCGTCGGCACCGACGGCTCGGTCACCAGCGCCCGCGTGCTGCGCGCCACCCCGGCCCGCACCTTCGACCGCGAAGCCCTGGCCGCCGTGAAGCGCTGGCGCTTCGAACCGGTCGCCGCACCGGTCACCACCCGCCGCACGCTGGCCTTCAGCCCCGGCGGCTGAAAAAGGGGACGGAGGGGATTAAGTCGTAATCCCCTCGATTTCCCCACCACGTGCCTTGCTGCCACAGCGTGGCACGATGTGGCCTGATAACACCGCGCGTCCTCGCCCCGCAGGCTGGGCTTCCACCCCATATGGAAGCCCGCGCCATGCCCCGCCATGCCCGCCTGCTGGTGCCAGGCCTGCCGTTCCACGTCGTCCAGCGCGGCGTCAACAAAGGCGCGATATTCGCCGACGATCTGGACCGCGACCATTTCCTGCGCGTGCTGCACAAGGCCTTCGTCAAGCATGACGTTGCACTGCACGCGTATGTGCTGATGGACAACCATGTGCATCTGCTGGCTACGCCGAAGACCGCCGGTGGCCTGGCCCATGCGATGCGGGCGCTCGGTACGGGCTACGTGCAGGCGTTCAACCAGCGGCACGGTCGATCCGGTCCGCTTTGGCAGGGTCGCTTCCATTCCAGCATGGTCGACAACGACGCCTACTTGCTGGCGGTCTGCCGCTACATCGAACTCAATCCGGTGCGCGCCGGCCTGGTGGCCACCCCTGAGCAGGCTGCGTGGTCCAGCGTGCACGGCAACCTGGGCCAGCGCCGTGACCCGTTGCTGACCCCCCATCCCGCCCTGCTGATGCTGGGTGGCACCCCCGCGCAACGCCGTATCGGCTACCGGGCGTTCCTGCGCGATCATCGTCACGCCAGCGCGGAGGCGCCGGCGATCCGCGAACATGGCAGGACACAGTGCCCGCTGGGCAGTGCGCGCTTCCTGGAAATGCTGGCTGAAACCCTGGGGCGCCCCGTAGCGGCACGGCCGCGGGGCCGCCCGCGCAAGGCGGGCAGCTAGACACAATGAGGGGACCGGGAGGCGAGTCGAAAACGACTTAATCCCCTCCGTCCCCTTTTGCTCAGCCGGAGATCGCGAGGCGTTCCTGGCGGTAGCGGTGGATCGCGGCGTACCACAGCAGGGCCGCCAGGCCGAGGTTGGCGCCGAGGTAGATCACCCAGATGGTCGGGCTGATGTGCTCGTGGCGGATCACCTTCAGCAGCATCTGGTTCTGCGACAGGAACGGGATGGCGTACTGCCACACCACGCTCTTCAGCGGATACACCAGCAGCGCGTAGCTGGGCAGCATCGGCAGCAGCATCAGCCAGGTCATGTGGCTCTGGGCTTCCTTCATGCTCTTGGAAGCGGCCGACAGGAAGGTCAGCAGCGAAGTGCCGATCAACAGCATCGGCAGCATCACCAGCAGCATCTGCAGCATCGAACCCAAGCCCATGTTGAGCTGGCGGCCGACGCTGCTGTCCGACAGCTGCGCGCTGAGCTTGAACGCCACCAGGGTCAGCACCAGCGAGGCGATACCCACCGCGCAGGCGGCGGCGATCTTGCCGCTGACGATGGCACTGCGCTTGGCCGGGGTGGCCAGCAACGGCTCCAGCGACTGCCGTTCGCGTTCGCCGGCGGTGGTGTCCATCACCAGGTAGGCGCCGCCCAGGAACGAGGTGATGGTCAGCAGCAGCGGCAGCAGCATCGACAGCATCATGCCCTGCTTGGCCTCGGCCGATGCCAGGTCCTGGGTCGCCACGTCCAGCGGGCGGGCGACCTGCGCGTCGATGCCGCGTGCCATCAGCCGCAACGAACCGACCTGGCCGTTGTAGGTCTGCAGGGCCGCCTTCAACCGGGCGGTGGGCACGTCGGCGGCGCGCCGGGTGCTGTCCTGCAGGATCTCCACCAGGGCCGGCCGGCCATCGCGCCAGCGTTCGTCGAACGCCTCGCTGATGCGCAGCGCCACGTCGATGCGCTGGTCACTGATCGCCTGGTTGAGGTCCTTCGGCGCGGGGGTCGCGTTGAGGCCCTGCGCGGCCAGGAAGCGCACCAGGTTCGGAGCGTTCTCCGCGCCGATGGTCGGGATTTCCAGCGGCTGCTCGATCTGCGACTTGACCCGGCTTTCGGCCAGCTTGCCCATGCCCAGGATCAGGATCGGATACAGCAGCGGCCCCATCAGCAGGGTCAGCGCCAAGGTGCGGCGGTCACGCGAGAGGTCGCGCAGTTCCTTGCGCATCACGGTGAACAACGTGGACATGATGCTCATGCGTGCAGGCCCTCTTCGGTGCCGATCAGTTTGACGAAGGCGTCTTCGAGGTTGCTCTCGCCGGCCTGCTCGCGCAGTTCGTCGGCGCTGCCGGCGGCCATCACCGTGCCCTTGGCGACGATCACGATGTGGTCGCACAGCGCGGCGACCTCCTGCATGATGTGGCTGGAGAAGATCACGCAGCGGCCTTCGTCGCGCAGGCCATGCAGGAAGCGGCGCATCGCGCGCGTGGTCATCACGTCCAGGCCGTTGGTCGGCTCGTCCAGGATCACGTTGCGGGGGTCATGCACCAGCGCGCGGGCAATCGCGGTCTTGGTGCGCTGGCCCTGCGAAAAGCCATCGGTCTGGCGGTCCAGGATGTCGGCCATGTCCAGTGCCCGCGACAGCGCTTCGGTGCGCTGGGCGATGGTGCCCGCGTCCAGTCCGTGCAGCTCGCCGAAGTAGGCGATGTTCTCGCGCGCGGTGAGCCGCTTGTAGACCCCCCGCGCGTCGGGCAGCACGCCCAGCCGGCGGCGTACGCCGGTGGCGTCCACGTTCGCGTCGATGCCATCCACGGTGACCCGGCCCTGGTCCGGGCTCATCAGCGTGTACAACATGCGCAGGGTGGTGGTCTTGCCGGCGCCGTTCGGTCCAAGCAGCCCGGTGATGCGCCCGTCTTCGGCACGGAAGCTGACGTCCTGCACCGCCTGGATGCGGCCGGTCCTGGTGTTGAATGCCTTGTGCAGGCCCTCTGCGACGATCATGGTTCCCATCCGTTGAACGAGGTGAACGCCGGCACGTGGCTCAGCGAATCCAGGCAGCTGGCATCCACTGCCTTGGCGTCTGCGGTGTCGATGTACTGGCCCAGCACGCGCGGCATGCAGCCGGCATTGATGCTGCCGTGGCCCTGCCCGCGGGCGACGATGTGGCGACCGTTGGGCAGGCCCTTCAGCACCTGCTCGGCGTAGCGCGGCGGGGTGACCGGATCCAGTTCACCGGACAGCAGCAGCACCGGCAGGTCGCTCTTCAACGGAGTGGAGGCATCGGCGGCTGCCGTGTCGTGCGGCCACACCGCGCAGGCGGAAAAGAACATCTGCGCCACGTTGGGCCCAAGCAGGCGATCGCTCTGCGGAGCCGGCTGGAAGCGCGGTGCGTCTTCGCTGCAGATCACCGACCACTGCATGCCCCGGCTGATCTGCAGGTCCATCGCGCGCGACGCGTTGCGGGTCAGCGCCGCAAGCGGACCGTAGCGCCCCTGCGCGGCTTCATCCAGCACCACCGGCAGCAGCGAGGACAGCTCGGGAATGTAGGAGAAGGCGAAGATGAGACCGAGCACGCTGTCCGGCTTCAGCACGTCCTGGCGGGCCTCGGCGGTGGCCGGGTCGCGGTAGTCGACGGTCACCGGCGCGGCGGCCAGGGTGTCCAGCACGCTGCGCAGCTGGGTACGGGTGTTGACCGGGAAGCGCTTGGCGCAGGCCGCGTCCTTGATGCACTGCGCGGACTGCAGGATGATCGCGTCCTCGAAGGTATTGGCGAAGTCTCCGCCGACCACCAGGTCGTTGGGCACCACGCCGTCGATCACCATGCTGCGCACGTGCTGCGGATAGCGCGCGGCATAGCGCTGGGCGACGCGGGTGCCGTAGGAGCCGCCGACCAGGTTGAGCTGCCCGGCACCGAGTGCCTTGCGCACCGCGTCCAGGTCATCGATGGCCTGCGAGGTGGTGTAGAAACGCGGATCCGCACGGCCCTCCAGCGACTTGGCGCACTGCGCGGCGTAGCCCTGGATGTACGCTTCGGTGGGGTCGGCGTGCTCGTCCATCGGCAGTTCCTTGCCGTCCGCACCGAGGCAGGTCAGCGGATTGGAACCACCGGTGCCGCGCTGGTCGATCAGGAAGATGTCACGCTGCTTGCGGACCTGGCGCAGCGCCGTACTGACCGGCAGCGCCACGTCGCTGGCCGCCTGGCCCGGACCGCCGGCGAGGAAGAACACCGGATCCGGCAGGCCGGTGGCGCCCTTGTCCGCATCCAGCCAGGCGATGCGCAGGTCGATCTTCCGGCCTTCCGGGGCGGCGGGATTTTCCGCCACGCTGAAGGTGCCGCACAGCGCTTCGACATTCGCTGCGGCGACCGCGCCGGTCAGCGTGCAGGGCGTGAACTCGATCTGCCCGTAGTGGCGCCCGCTGGCCCCGCCTTCGCTTGCCGAAGGTGGCGCACTGCACGCAGCACACAGGACACTGGCCAACACCCCGGCCAGTTTCAGGTGGTTTCTGGACATCTTCCTTGCTTCCCCTTGCTGATGGTCATGCGACAAGGACGAAGCCCCGGCGCGGATGTGACCAAGTTACACCGAAGGGCGGCGGCACCGCGATGGTGACCGGCGTCGGGGCGGCCGGTCAGCCCCCACGTTCCTGCGTCCCGGCAACCGCCACGCGCTCGTAGCCCTCGCCAACGAGCCACTGCACGATCTCGACTTCGGTATACCGACTGAGGCGGTCGAAGCCGTTTCCAAACGCGAAGGCGCGGTCTTCCGCGCGTTCGATATCGCCCAGCACGTAGCGTTCCCGCCGCTCCAGCGTGCGGTCGAACTGCAGCCTCCCCCGCTGTCCATGGGGATCCCGATAGTGCAGGACGCCCTCGCGGAAGGTGAAACAGGCAGCACACAATGCCGGTCCGGCAGATGTCGCGTCCTCATCCCCAGGCACGGTCGTCGTCGCTTCGGGGTGGCGTGCAGCGTCGTCCGCGCTGCCCGGATCCGGCACCCTGACCATGCCGCGCGATTCGAGCTGCGCGGCCAATGCGTCGAGGTTGTACACGTACCCCGGCTGCAGCCCGAACCGGCGCGCGAACGCGGGATCGGCCGGTGTCGGGCAGTGCAGTATCGCCGACCCGTTCTGCCCGGTCGTCGGGCAGCCGAACCGCAGGACACCCGTCACCCGGTTGTCGTCCGCGTAGACCAGGCTTTCTCCAGTGACCGTGAAGCTGTTGGCGTAGAGCTCCAGCGCAGGATGGTGCGCCGTGCGTGGAATCACCACCGGATTGATGAATCCGAGCGTGCGGTCGTAGGGCAGGCGGTCATGCGGCGGCATCCCTGAACGCTGCTCTCCCTCGGTCACCCGCAGGTTGGCTGCCGGTTCCGGAATGACACGGGACGGCGCATCGGGATCTTGCGGGTGGCGGTGGTCCGGGCCGGGATCGAACATCAGGCCGCTCACGTCCTGCAGCCCGGCCACCAGGCCGTCCAGATCCGGCGCACCGAGGGTCCAGTCGCGCCGTGCATCCCTGACACTCACGGCCCCGGTCTCATCGATACCGACGTCGAGCAGACCCGTGGCGATGCCGGCGGTACCCGCCTCTTCGCGGGCGACCAGGTAGGCAATGAACAGGTGCCGCGTGCCGCCCAGGTCCACGTGCTCCATGAGGCGGAACGTATTGCGCAGGAGGGACGTGGCGCGGTCGGTGGGCGGCGTGCCGACAGGACCTTCCAACAGCGCGACCGTGACCACCGCATACACGGCGTGATGGCCGACCACGCCGGGCGGCGGCAGGCGCGAGGAACCCGGCCGCCTGACGATCTGGATGGCAGAGCCGCGCAGGGCCTTGGGAATCCGCTCGCGGATCGGATGGGCGATGGTGCGCGGGCCCGCGCCGGGCAGCTCGGCGCCGGGGAACCGGAAGGTGTTGGTGAAGCGCTCCCGGGCTGCGGGATGGATGCAATACCGGGCCACTGCGTCCTGCAGACGCTGCGCACGCAGTTGGCTGCTGGTCTGGCGGACATCATGGAACCGCATGCATTGCGGACTGTCCATCACAGAAGCAGGCGGGACGCGGGACGCCGCCGGCGGTACCGCAGGCACCGGCCCTGGCCGTGTCCGGGGGCTGGCAGGAGCGGTCGGCGCCTGCGTGGATGCACCTGGAGCCGCCGCCCTGCGGCCATCATCCAGATCGGGCGGCTTGAAGACCCCGCTGGAGGAATGGGACAGAGGGCCCGTCATGGATTCCCGCGCGCTGTCGGCATTGGCCGCATGGGCCTGGCCGGCCATGGCGCCGCTGTTTCTCGCCGCTCCGCGGATCAGGAACGCATCGCTTTCCTTTCGTGCGGGCAGGCCGCTGGCGGCGGGATCCTGCTTGCGGTTCCTGCTGATCCTGATGCCGGGACGGAGGCGGCGCTGTGCCGGGCGCGCAGGGGCTTGGGGCCGTGCGGGTCGCGCTTTCGCGCCTTTTCCGCTGGCGCTCCTGGCGGACACAGCAGGGAATACACCGAAGCCACCCGCGAACGCAGGATCAGGCAGGTACGGGCCGGCTGCGAAGGGTCCGGCGGTCTGGTTCCGGGAGATGGCCGCCGCAGTCCGTCCCGGCGTGGCGGTAATGCACGATCCGTCACCGCAGGCATCGGGCGGGGCCGATGGCCGGCGGTGATGGAGGGCGCCCACTGCGCCCGACAGCATGCGGATGCCCCGGAGCGACCCCAGCAGTGCGCGCTGCGGCAAGGAAAGCGGGGCATCACGCAGACCGTCCGGTTGCCGGGTCGCCCACACGGCCACCGCAATGAGCAGCACCGCCGCCTCCTGCCGTGCACAGGCTTCGCGCGATGACGGCCACGCCTCCAGCAGCGCGTCTCCTGCAGCGCCGAGTACCAACGCGGCCGGAACCCGGCGCGCGGCCTGCATGACATCGCCGCGCCGCACGTCGGCCAGTGCCCGCCCCAGCTGCCAAGCGTCATGCGCCCATCCGATGCCGGGAAGGCAGTGGTCCGCCCAGCGCACCACGCGGGTGGCGGCGATCTGCCGGCCCCAGTCGACGAGCTCCTGCGACGCCTGGCCGCCCATGATCGATCCGGACGGGGGCGGCGCTGACGGTGCGTTGACTATCACGGCCGGACGCAGGCCGGGAACGACCCGCCGAACGTACGCCATGACGTTTACGCTGCCTGCCGTGCCGCAGGCCGGGGATGGGGCGGTGTGCATGCTGGGCGCCTGGTCGGGGCCGCTATTTTCATTCGTTCATCGGCGCACCGACTTGCAGATTCAGTGCGTACCCCGCGCGCGGGGGGCAGGGAGCTGCACCGTACAATGGACCTCCTCGCCACCGGAAACCGCCGCCATCAGCCAGCCGATGTCCATCGACCGGATCAGCCTGACCACCCTGCGGCTGTTCGTGGCGGTGGCCGAGGAGGGCTCGCTGACCCGTGCGGCCGAACGCGAGGCGATCGCCACCTCCGCCGCCAGCCGTCGCCTGAATGACCTGGAGAGCGGACTGGACGTTGCGCTGTTCACCCGCAACTCGCGCGGCATGCAGCTGACCCTGGCCGGCGAAAGCCTGCTGCAGCACGCACGGCGCATGCTGCTGGCCGCCTCCGCGCTGTCATCGGAACTGCTGGAGTACCGTCGCGGCATCCGCGGGCATATCCGCATGCTGGCCAACCTGTCGGCCATCGTGGCCTACCTGCCGGAAGAACTGGAGCAGTTCTTCCTGACCCATCCGGACCTGCGCATCGAGCTGGAAGAACGCCCCACCGGCGGCGTGGTGCGCGGCATCCAGGAAGGCTGGGCGGAAATCGGCGTGTGTTCCGGCGATGGCGAACTGGGCGAACTGACCGCCGTGACCTTCCGCCGCGACCGGCTGGTGATGCTGATGCGCCCGGACCATCCGCTGGCCGGCAGCGGGCCGCTGGCGTTCGCCGATACGCTGCCCTTCGACCAGATCGCGCTGCACGCGGAGAGCTCGATCTTCACCCGTTCGCAGATGGCCGCGCGCGATGCCGGCCGGCCGCTGCGGCGGCGCATCCACGTGCCCGGCTTCGATGCGATCTGCCGCACGGTGCAGGCCGGGCTGGGCATCGGCGTGGTGCCCGAGCCAGTGTACGAACTGTTCGGCCGGGCCATGCACCTGCACGTCGAACCCTTGACCGACGGCTGGGCCCAGCGCGAACTGAAACTGGTCTGGCGCGGTGACCGCTCCCTTTCCACCGCCGCCCAGCAGCTGGTCGAACACCTTCGACCAAAGGCGTAGGCGTTCGCGTTTCGCGAACGGTTTTTCGTCAGAAAGGCATGGCGCGACCGAGTGATTGCGCCCTACCCTGCCGCTCTAGTCCTGGGAGGGTTGACGATGTCCGGTCCATTGCACGGCATCCGCGTTGTTGAATTCGGAACCCTGATCGCGGCCCCGTTCGCCGCGCGGCTGTTTGCCGAGTTCGGCGCTGACGTCATCAAGATCGAGTCGCCCGAAGGCGGCGACCCGCTGCGCAAGTGGCGCAAGCTGCACGGCGACACCTCGCTGTGGTGGTCGCTGCAGGCACGCAACAAGAAGTCGGTGGCATTGGACCTGAAGTCCGCCGAGGGCGCCGACGCCGCGCGCCAGCTGGCTGCCAGCGCCGATGTGGTGATCGAGAATTTCCGTCCCGGCGGCCTGGAAAAACTGGGGCTGGGCTGGGACGTGCTGTCCGCGCTGAACCCGGACCTGATCATGGTGCGCATCTCCGGCTACGGCCAGGATGGCCCGTACCGCGACCGCCCGGGCTTCGGTGCGATCGGCGAGGCGATGGGTGGCATCCGCTACACCACCGGTGACCCGAGCACCCCGCCGGCGCGCGTGGGCATCAGCCTGGGCGATTCGTTGGCCTCGCTGCATGGAGTGATGGGCGCGCTGATGGCGCTGCTACGGGTGAAGACCGGCCAGGGCGGCGGCCAGGTGGTGGACGTGTCGCTGGTGGAAAGCGTGTTCAACCTGATGGAAAGCCTGGTACCCGAACACGCGATGTTCGGCACGGTGCGTGAACGCACTGGCGGCGCGCTGCCTGGAATCAGCCCGTCCAACACCTATCCCACCGCCGATGGGGCCTTCGTGGTGGTCGCCGGCAACAGCGACCCGATCTTCCGCCGCCTGATGCGCGCGATCGGCCGGCCCGACCTGGCCGACGATGCCGCGCTGGCCAGCAATCCGGGCCGGGTGCTGCGCAACGCCGAACTGGACGCGGCCATCACCCATTGGACCAGCGGCCTGCACATCGATGCGGTACTGGCTGCACTGGATGCCGCCGACGTGCCCGCCGGGCGCATCTACTCGGCCGCCGACATCGTCGCCGATCCGCACTACCGCGCACGCGGCATGCTGCTGGAAACCACCCTGCCCGACGGCCAGCCGATCACCCTGCCGGGCATCGTGCCGAAGCTGTCGGCCACGCCGGGCCGGATGCACTGGACCGGCCCGGCACTGGGGGAACACACCGACCAGATCCTGGCTGGACTGGGCATGACCGCTGCGGCCATTGCCCGTGCCAGCGGCCGTTCCGGAGAATCCGCATGAGTACTGTCCGTCCGTTGATCGTGCAGGAAGTCTGCCTGCGCGACGGCCTGCAGATCGAACCGGTATTCGTTCCCACCGCCGACAAGATCCGGCTGGCCGATGCCTTCAGCGCACTTGGCTTTGCTCGCATCGAAGTCAGCAGCTTCGTTTCGCCGAAAGCGGTGCCGGCATTGGCCGATGCCGCCGAGGTGTTCGCCGGCATGCAGCGCCTGCCCGGCACGGTGTACGTGGCGCTGGTGCCGAACCTGAAGGGTGCCGAGCGCGCGCTGGCCGCCGGTGCGGGTGAACTCAACCTGGTGATGTCGGCCGGGCAGACCCACAACCTGGCCAACATGCGCATGACCACTGAGGAAAGCTTCGACGGCTTTGCGCGGATTGCCGCGTTGCCGCGTGGCGATGTGCTGCTCAACGGCAGCGTGGCGACCGCTTTCGGTTGTCCGTTCGAGGGCGAGCAGCCGGTGGCGAAGGTGCTCGACCTGGTGCGCCGTTACCTGGACCTGGGATGCAACGGGATCACCCTGGCCGACACCACCGGCATGGCCAATCCGCGCCAGGTTGCCGCGTTGGTGGAGCAGGCGTTGCCGCTGGTCGGCACCGACGCGCTGACCCTGCATTTCCACAACACGCGCGGGCTGGGCCTGGCCAACGTGGTGGCTGCCTACGATGCCGGCGCACAGCGTTTCGATGCCGCGCTGGGGGGGCTCGGCGGGTGCCCGTTCGCACCCGGTGCCTCCGGCAACATCTGCACCGAAGACCTGGTGGCGATGTGCGAGGAGATGGGTATCCCGACCGGGTTGGACCTGCCTGCGCTGATCGACCTGTCGCGCGGGCTACCGGCGCTGGTCGGCCATGAAACCGCCGGCCAGGTGGCCAAGGCCGGCCGCGTCGCCGACCTGCATCCCGCACCGCCGGGGCTGCGCGCCGCGTAAGCCTTTCGTCCTTCATCGCGCAGGGCATCGCCCTGCGGAATCAACAACGCTTCATTCCTGGGAGGGAATCATGCACGAGTGGTTTGTGCTGGCGAACGCGCTGTTCGCCATTCTGTTGATCGTCCTGTTGATCATCTATTTCAAGGTCAACCCGATGATCGCGCTGATCGCCGGCCCGCTGTACCTGGGGCTGTCGTCCGGGCTCGGCTTCGGCTCCACCATCGAGGCCATCACCGATGGCTTCGGCGACCTGATGGGCAAGATCGGCCTGCTGATCGGTTTCGGCGTGATGATCGGTGCGTTCCTGCACCGCATGGGCGCCTTCCAGCAGGTGGTGCGCCTGCTGGTGCGCACCTTCAAGCCCACGCAGATGCCCTACGCGTTCGCCACCATCCTGACCTCGATCTTCCCGCCGATCTATACCGACGTGCTGCTGCTGATGTCCGCGCCGCTGGCCCGTGCCACGGCCAAGCGCATCGGCGGCGACGCACTGCCGAAGATGGCTGGCGCGGTTGGCGTAGGCATCTACCTGGCACTGACCATGGTGGTGCCGGGCGTGGCCGCGCTGGCGCTGTCGGCGGTGCTGGACGTGGAGCTGGGCACGATGCTGCTGGTCGGCCTGGCGATCGCGGTACCGACCGTGTTCCTGACCCTGTGGGGCTTCCATTTCCTGCTGCGTCGCGGCTTCTGGAATCCGGAAACCGACGAACTGCCCGACGACCAGGCCCCGGCGGTGGTCGCCGCCGAGATCAAGGACGAGGACAACGCGGTGCCGCTGAAGCTGTCGCTGCTGCCGATCATCGTGCCGCTGCTGATGATCGCCACCGGCGCACTGGACCGCGCATTGGACCTGGACATCCCGGCGCTGGCCGCGGTGGGCAACTCCACCTTCGCCCTGTTCTGCGGCCTGGTGCTGGCCTTCGTGATCGCCCGCTTCACGGTGCCCGCGCATGACCGCAGTGGCGCGGTGACCGATGCGTTCAAGGAAAGCGGACAGATCCTGCTGCTGACCGGCGTGGCCGGTTCGCTGTCGGCGGTGGTCGCCACCACCGGCCTGGGCGACATCCTGTCCGGTTACTTCAGTGCCAACTCGGCCGCCCCGCTGCTGCTGGTGTGGGTGGTCGCGGCCATCCTGCACATCGCCATCGGTTCGGTGTCCGCCTCGGCGATCACCGCCGCCAGCATGCTGGCCCCGGCGCTGCATTCGCTGGATGTGCCGCCGGTGCTGGTGGCCCTGGCCGCAGGCTCCGGCTCGCTGTTCCTGGTGCATGTCACCAGCAATACGTTCTGGCTGATGCAGACCACCTTCGGCATGACCCTGCGCGGCACGCTGAAGACGCTGAGCCTGCCGGTATCGCTGGCCTCGGTGGTGTCGCTGCTGCTGATCCTGGCGGCCAGCGCGATCTTCTGATCGATCCCTTTTTTCCATCTGTGTACGGCGGAGGGGCCGGACCCATGAACATCACACGCAATGCAATGCTGATCGCCTTCGGGCTGGCCAGTGCGCCTGCACTGGCCGCGGAAAACGGAGGTTTCCTGGCCGGTGCCAGCGCGGACCTGACCGCGACCAACTTCTATTACAACCGTGATTTCCGCAGCGGCAGCGGCCAGGGCAAGCGCGAGGAATGGGCGCAGGGCTTCCTGCTCGATGCGCGCAGCGGCTACACGCCGGGCGTGGTGGGCTTCGGCATCGACGTGCTGGGCCTGGCGGATTTCAAGCTGGATGGACTGCAGTCCGAAGTCGGCACCGGCATCCTGCCCTACGACGAAGATGGCGCGCGCTCGGCGTTCGGCCGCATCGCGCTGACCGGCAAGGCCAAGGCCGGCCCGGCCGAACTGCGCGTGGGCAGCCACATCGCATCCAACCTGCTGCTGAAATCCAACACCAGCCGCCTGCTGCCGCAGACCTTCGAAGGCGCCTCGCTGGGGGCGGCGTGGGACAACGGCGTGGAGCTGGGCTATGCGCGCTACGACCGTTCCTGGTACCGCGATGGGACCGAGCGGGTGGACCTGACCCTCACCAACAAGGGTCGCCGTTTCAATGGCACGCCGGATGCCGATGGGTTCGAACTGGTCACCGCGTCGTGGGCGCCGGATGATCGGTTCACGCTGCACTACGAGCACGGTGAACTGCGTGACCTGTATCGCCAGCAGGTGGCGTCGGCGGCGTTCAAGCAGCCGCTGGCGCTGGGCAGACTGAGCACGGAAGTACGCTACTACGTGTCCGATGACGTGGGCCCCGCACTGGCCGGCGTAGTCGACAACCGCGCGCTGAACGCGCTGGTGGCGTGGCAGCATGCCGGCCAGGAGTTCGCGGTGATGTGGCAGGACATGAACGGTGATACGGCGATGCCGTTCGTTGGCGGCACCGATGGCAACGTCTTCAACTGGACCTTCATCAACGACTTCATGGAACGCGACGAACGCAGCTGGCAGCTGCGTTACCAGCTGGACGGCAAGCAGATCGACCTGCCGGGCCTGAAGTTCCTGCTGCGCTACGTGAAGGGCGACAACGCGCGCCCGGCCACGTTCAGCGGCGAAGGCCGGCAGTGGCAGCGTGATGTCGAGATCGGCTACACGTTCCAGAGCGAAGCGTTGAAGCACCTGTCGGTGCGCTGGCGCAACGGCTTCTTCCGGTCCAACTACCAGCGCGATGCCGAAGAGAACCGGGTGATGGTGGTATATGACGTACCGCTGTGGGCGGGCCAGGGCTGAGCGCGCAGGGCAACGTCAACGGCAAGAGCGTGCAGGGCTGAGGGTTGGTGGGGCGGGGTGGCCATGGGACCTGCGGTAGCGCCGACCCATGGTCGGCGGAATGTTCCCGCCAACGGCCCGCTGCGCTCGCCGACCATGGGTATGCCGGTCGTCCTGACCGGCACCCTGCGGGCCGTCGCAAGCGACGTTGGCAGCGGCTCCTGCCGCTGCCTTCGGCGCTACCGCTCTTCTTCTTCTTTACGCGGGTGGCGGCGCCCGGAACCTCTCATGGGCCGGGCGGGGAGGCTGTGCGGGGCCTTGAGCGGCAGGAGCCGCGAAGAGCTACATGGACGTACTTGCGCGTGCCCCGCATAGCC
>NZ_JBDJNU010000017.1:0-67286 GCF_039674585.1 Stenotrophomonas lacuserhaii
GGCGGGGGGCCGCCACATCCCGTATTGCGGGCCCGGGGCCGTCACTACCGGACAGTTCAGTCGCCGTCGGTGTCATCCGCGTGCGCCTTCCAGTACCCGGTGGACCGGATCCAGTCGCGCGGCACCGCATGGTGGCCTTCGAAGAACTTGCGCATCATCCGCGCGCGGCGCGATTCGGTGGCGATCCAATAGAACACATCGCCCTCCGGTGCCTCGAAGTCCACCAGCGCGTCTTCCAGCAACGAACTGCTGGCCGCAGGGAAGCCGTTGCGTTCCAGCCACTGGATGCGCACGTTGTCGCCCTGCGGCAGCTCCTGGCGCTCGGCTTCGTCGGCCACTTCGATCAGCACCTGCACTTCGGCGCCTTCCGGCAGGATCTCCAGCCAGCGCGCAATCGCCGGCAGCGCGGTTTCATCGCCGATCAGCACATAGCCGTCGTAGTCATCGGCCACCTGGAACGAACCACGCGGACCGCCCACCGCCAGCGTGTCGCCCGGCTGCGCGCGCGCGGCCCACGGACCGGCCACGCCGTGGTCGCCGTGCAGCACGAAATCGATCGCCAGCTCGCCGGCGTCATGGTCCCAGCCGCGCGGGGTGTAATCGCGGGCGGGTGAAGGCTCCTTGCCCTCCGGGTAGCGCGGGCCTTCGGCGGTCATGGTCGGCAGCACCATTTCGCCGCTGCTGTTGGGGAAGAACAGCTTGATGTGGTCATCCGGGCCGGGTGAATCGAAGCCGGCCAGGTCGGCGCCACCCAGCACCACGCGGCGCATGTTCGGGGTGACTTCTTCGGTGCGCAGCACGGTCAGTTCGCGGAAGCGGACATCCAGGCGCAGGCGCTTGTTTTCATGGGAAGACATGGGGATTCCTGAAGAGGGAAGGGGGCGCGACAGGCGCGGGGCGTCCGGGCTGGCTCAGGCGGGCGGGGGCGCAGGTTCGGGGGATTTGGCGGGCTCGGGCGGCTGGCCATCCAGCAGCGCGGCCGCACGCAGCAGCAGGGCGGCCACCTGGGCGGACTCGCCTTCCTGCCAGCGGCCGTGGTGGCGCAGCAGCGCGCCCTTGAACTGGCGCAGCGCATCGCGCAGTTCCGGTGGCATGTCGGCCTTGGCGATGTCGCGGGCACGGTGCCAGGCGCGGTGCTGGGCGGCCTTTACTTCGTCGCGGCGGGCCAGCAGCTCAGCGCGGCCGCTGTCGGTGATACGGAAACGCCGGCGCCCGGCATCGTCTTCGGCCAGCACCCAGCCGGCCTGTTCGAAGCTGGCCAGCAACGGATACATGGTGCCGGCGCTGGGCGTGTAGGCGCGTACGAACAGCTCGCTGACGTGCTGGATGAGTTCGTAGCCGTGCCGCGGCTGCTCGCCCAGCAGCGCCAGCACCAGCAGGCGCAGGTCACCGCGGCTGAGCAGGCGGGTGGTGGCGGGGGTGGGGCGTGGCGGGGACATTTCGATATATCGGTATCGGGTGGTGAAACGATATATCGATAGAGGGGGGGGCGCAAGGGGGCGGGCTGTGACGACCAACGGTCGTCACCCACCGGGGTGGGTCGTCAGCCGCCGGAGAGCTGACGACCAGCGGTCGTCACTACCGGCTCAGAGTTCGCCGTTGGCTACTTTCTTCTGGATGGCCGACAGGTAGTCGTCCAGTTCCTGCTGGGACGCGAAGACCTCTTCCACCGGTACCGCCTTCACCAGTTCGAACACTTTGCGCACGCCCGGCTGCGGCTGCATCACCAGTACCCGGCCGGCATGCGGATGCAGGGCCTTGCGGGCGCGGAAGATGGAGCGCAGGCCGGCGCTGGATATGTACTCCAGCCCGGCCAGGTTCAGTTCCAGGATGTGGGTGCCATCGTGCAGCAACGGTGCCAGTGCGGCGTCCAGTTGGGCATGGGTGCTTCCGTCCAGCCAGCCGGACACGAACACCCGCTGGTACGGGCTGTCGCCGGGATCGATGCGCAGGGTCAGGTGGGACATGGACTAGTTCTCCGTACGCGCTGCGGACGGCAGCAACAGAAGATGGACGTGGTTGCTGCCATCGCGACGGCAGTACTCGATGTGGTCGCTCAGCGAGCGCACCAGGTGCAGGCCCCAGCCCCCGATGGCGCGGCGTTCGACGCTCGCGTCCAGGTCTGGCGCGGGGACGACGGTGGGGTCGAAAGGCTGCCCGTCATCGCGCACGTCCAGTGCGAGGCCATCCTCATCCAGGGTCGCGATGACGTCGAGAGTCACACGCGACAGAACGTGCTGATGCGTCATCGCGTTGCTGCCCAGCTCTTCCACGACCAGCCGCGCCAGGGCCACCCGCTCGCTGTCCACCTGCATGGCGTGCAATCCCGCCACCAGCCGCTGCAGCAGATAGGCCAGGCCGTCCGTGGTGGCCGTTGCATGCAGCCGCAGCGGCGGCCACAGCAGCTGCCGCCCCACGCTGACCAGGGCCAGATCGTCCGGGTTGCCGGCGCCCTCGCAGAAGGCGTGCAAGGCGTCCACCACGCGGGTGCACACGCGGCGGTCGTCGGGTTCGTCGGCCAGCACATCGCGCAGGCGGTCCAGCCCGAACCAGCGGCGGCGCGGGCACTGCGCCTCGCTGATGCCATCGGTGTAAGCGAGCAGGTACTCGCCTGGCGACAGCAGGCCGCGCGCGCACGGATAGCCGGCGTCGGTGCTGATACCCAGCGCGGGCCCACTATGCATCGCCTGCACGCGCACGCGCCCATCGGCCTGGCGCAGCAGCGGTGACTCATGGCCGGCGCTGGCCAGTTCGAAGCGGCCGCTGGCCACATCCACCACGCCGCACAACACGGTGGCGAACATGCAGGCCTGGTTGCGTTCGGCGATCTGTCGCCCGGCTTCGGCCAGGATGGTCGGCGGATGCCGATGGCGCAGCATCGAAGCTTCCAGCACGGTCAGCACGCGGGCCATGAACAGCGCCGCCGGCACGCCGTTGCCGGACACATCGCCGATGACGAAGCACAAGGTGGTGCGGTCCAGCTGGGCGATGTGCTGGAAATCCCCGCCGACTTCGCGCGCGGGCACCAGCACCGCCGCGCTGCGCAGCTGGAAACCACCGGCGTGCAGGCGCGGCGGCGGTGCCAGCATGCCCTGCTGGATACCGTGGGCTATGCGCATCTCGCTTTCGGTGCGTTCGCGCGCGCTGGCCATCCGCGCGATGGTGTCCATCTGCTGCAGGATGGAACAGCGCGCCCCTTCCAGCGAACGGGTGAGCTGGCCGACTTCGTCGTCGTGGCGCGGCACCGGCAGCGGCTGGTGGAAGTGCCCGGCGCTGAACCGCCGCGCCGCCGCGGTGAGTGCCTCCATCGGCTGCAGCAGGCGGATCGCATGCCGGCGCACCAGCAGCAGCCACACCCCCACCCCCAGCAGCCCGAGCCCGACCGCCCAGCGTGCCACGTCGCGCAGGTCGGCCAGCAGCAGGTCGCGATCGGCCGACAGCACCACCATCCAGCCGGGTTGCTGCAGCGGGGCGATGCGGCTGAGGAAGCGGGTGCCATCGCTGCCGCGGTGGTCCAAGCCCTCACCGGGAACCAGGGCCGGCCGGCGCTCGTCGAACAACGGCGCCAGGTCCGGGCGAAGCCGCAGGTACCGTTGCAGGGACATGCCCGGCTCGATTTCCGGCACCGAACTGAGCACCACGCGGTGGTCCGGGCCGAGCAGGGTGGCGCGCAGGCCGACGGTGACCGGCAGTTCGCCCAGGTCCTGCTGCAGCCGCGCCAGCGGCACGTCCACGCTGACCAGGCCGGCCGGCAGCAGCTCGCCCGGCAGCCGCAGCGGATTGCTGTAGGTGATGAACAGGCGACCTTCGGCCTGCGGGTTGGCGTATGGCGCCGACCACCACGGGCCACTGGCGCGCAGGGCATCGCGATACCAGCTGCGCCGGTGCGTATCAAAGCCCAGCTGGCCGCTGCAGGACTGCTGCACGCTGCCATCCTGCAGTACGTCATTGCACGCATAGCCATCGGGCAGGTCGACCACCCGGCCGGGTTCGATGATCACCGTGGCCCCGTCCACGTTGGGGTCGGCCACCACCGCCGCGCGCAGCAGGCCATCCAGCTGGGCGGCATCGAACGCCTCGCGCCCCAGCGGGGACAGCAGCATGTCGCCGGTGATTTCGGCCGAACGCAGCGAATTGCCCAGGCTGCGCGCGGTCTGGTCGGCCAGCGAATGCAGCTGTTCGGCGGCCTGCCGGTGCACCAGCGAGCGCGCACCCAGATAGAACAGTGTCACCAGCAGCAGCAACAATGCGGCCTGCACAAGGCTTGACCACAGCATCAGGCGCGTGCGCAGGCTACGGCCGGCGGCACGGTCGGGGGCAGCGGCAGCGGGGTGGATGCGCATCGCCTGATCCTTGGTTTTCCGTCCCGGATCAATGGCATGGCCGGGGCGGGCCGGGCAAGGAACAGGTTCCGCCGCGCACGTAACACCTTGGAAACATTGGCCGGGACAACTTCGGACAGTCCGCAGGGACACAGGCCATTTACGACCATACGCAGGCGTAGCCAAGTGACGGAAGCCACTGGTGCGCTACACTTTGCGGTCTAGAAATCAATAACAGTCGCGCGCGTGCGTGCGGTAATGGGAGCGCTAATGAACTGGTTGAACGAGCTGCTGAACAACGACCCGAACCCGGTGGAAAGCCAGGAGTGGATCGAGTCGTTGAAGGCCGTGATTGATGTCGAGGGCCCCGAGCGCGCGCATCAACTGTTGGAAGGCATGGTGGAGCTGACCCGTCGTTCGGGTGCGTACCTGCCGTTCTCTCCCACCACCGAATACGTGAATACCATCGCGCCGAACCTGGAGGCCAAGAGCCCGGGCGACGCCGACCTGGAATGGCGCATCCGTTCGATCATCCGCTGGAACGCGATGGCCACCGTGGTGCGCGCCAACCGCAAGCCGGGCGACCTGGGCGGCCACATCGCCAGCTTCGCATCGGGCGCCACGCTGTATGACGTCGGCTTCAACCACTTCTGGCGCGCGCCGAGCGACAACCACCCCGGCGACCTGCTGTTCATCCAGGGCCACAGCGCCCCGGGCATCTATGCGCGTTCCTACCTGGAAGGCCGCATCGACGAAGCGCAGCTGGACAAGTTCCGCATGGAAGTCGATGGCGGTGGCCTTTCCAGCTACCCGCACCCGTGGCTGATGCCGGATTACTGGCAGACCCCGACCGTTTCCATGGGCCTGGGCCCGCTCGCCGCCATCTACCAGGCGCAGTTCCTGCGTTACCTGGAAAACCGTGGCCTGATCGAAAAGTCCGACCGCAAGGTGTGGTGCTTCATCGGCGATGGCGAGAGCGACGAGCCGGAAACCCTGGGCGCCATCGCGCTGGCCGGCCGCGAAGGCCTGGACAACCTGATCTTCGTTGTGAACTGCAACCTGCAGCGCCTTGATGGCCCGGTGCGCGGCAACGGCAAGATCATCCAGGAACTGGAAGGCGTGTTCCGTGGCGGCGGCTGGAACGTGATCAAGCTGCTGTGGGGCGGTTACTGGGATGCCCTGCTGGCCAAGGACACCGATGGCGTCCTGAAGAAGCTGATGATGGAAACCGTCGACGGCGAATACCAGAACTGCAAGGCCTTCGGCGGCGCGTATACCCGCGAGCATTTCTTCGGCAAGTACCCGGAGACCGCTGCGATGGTTTCGGGCCTTTCCGACGACGACATCTGGCGCCTGAACCGTGGTGGCCATGACCCGCACAAGGTGTTTGCCGCCTACCACCAGGCCGTGAACACCAAGGGCATGCCGACCGTGATCCTGGCCAAGACGGTCAAGGGCTACGGCATGGGCAGCGCCGGCGAGGCACTGAACCCGACCCACCAGACCAAGAAGCTGGACGACGAAGCGGTGCGCCACTTCCGCGACCGTTTCAACATTCCGGTGACCGACGAGCAGCTGAAGGACGGCCAGGTGCCGTTCTACCACCCCGGCCCGGATTCGCCGGAAGTGAAGTACCTGCAGGAGCGTCGCGCCGCGCTGGGTGGCTACCTGCCGCAGCGTCGCCGCAAGGCCAGCAAGAGCTTCAACGCACCGAAGCTGGAAACCTACGAGCGCCTGCTGAAGAGCAGCGGCGAACGTTCGTACTCCACCACGATGGCCTTCGTGCAGAGCCTGAACATCACCCTGCGTGACAAGGAACTGGGCCCGCACATCGTGCCGATCGTGGCCGACGAGGCGCGTACCTTCGGCATGGAAGGGCTGTTCCGGCAGATCGGCATCTACGCCCCGTTCGGCCAGAAGTACAAGCCGGTGGACGCGGACCAGCTGATGTTCTACCGCGAAGACCAGAGCGGCCAAGTGCTGCAGCAGGGCATCAGCGAGCCGGGTGCGATCGCATCGTGGATGGCCGCTGGTACCAGCTACTCGGTTTCCAACGTGCCGATGCTGCCGTTCTACATCTATTACTCGATGTTCGGCTTCCAGCGCGTGGGCGACATCGCCTGGCAGGCCGCCGACATGCGTACCCGCGGCTTCCTGCTGGGTGGCACCGCCGGCCGCACCACGCTGAACGGTGAAGGCCTGCAGCACGAAGATGGCCACAGCCATCTGGCCGCTGGTGGCATTCCGAACGTGCGCAGCTATGACCCGACTTTCGGCTTCGAAGTGACGGTGATCCTGCAGCACGGCACCAAGGCGATGATGGAAGATCAGATTGATGAGTACTACTACATCACCCTGATGAACGAAAACTACACCCACCCGGAAATGCCGGAAGGTGCGGCCGAAGGCATCGTCAAGGGCATGTACCTGCTGACCGACGCCGGCAAGCCGAAGAAGAACGAGCTGCGCGTGCAGCTGCTGGGTTCGGGCACGATCCTGCGCGAAGCGATTGCCGCGGCCGAGCTGCTGGACAAGGACTTCGGCGTGACCGCCGACATCTGGAGCTGCCCGAGCTTCAACGAACTGCGTCGCGATGGTTTCGATGCCGAGCGTTACAACCGCATGCACCCGGAAGGCGAACAGCGCAAGGCGTACGTGACCGAGCTGCTGGAAGGCCGCCAAGGCCCGGTGATTGCAGCGACCGACTATGTGCGGGCGTATGCGGACCAGATCCGTGCGTTCATCCCGGGGCACTACACCGTGCTGGGTACGGATGGTTTTGGCCGTTCGGACACGCGTGCGAACCTGCGTCGGTTCTTCGAGGTTGACCGGTACTACATCGCGCATGCCGCGATTGCGGCGCTGGCCAAGGAAGGGAAGATGACGGGCAAGGATGTGGCCCGGGCTATCAAGCAGTACAAGATTGATGTGGAGAAGTCGAACCCTGTTGGGGTTTGATGAAGAACTGCGGTTGAATGCAGAAAAGGGAAGCCTCGGCTTCCCTTTTTTGTGTCTAAGCCCCCACACTTCCATAATATATGCTGTGTGGCGGAATGAGAATTCTTTGCTCAACACCTCAATATTGATGAATCCATAACTGTCATTCTCAAAGGAGGAGAAGATGGTTTCAATCAGAGCGGCGGAGGTCAGGGGTTATCAGGTTAGTTTGTACGGTGACTACCTAGGCGACAACAGGATTACGCTAGTTACAGGTCCCAATGGAGCGGGCAAAACCCACCTACTCACATCTATAGCGGCACGCATCAAAAATGATGACTTCTTTACCGGTCAGATTGACGGAACGGTCGCGAGATTGATCTGCCAAACCTACAGTCCTTTTTCCAGATTCTCGAGTAACGGAGAAAGGAATGCGAGTGTCGTGAGCTCATATCGCGACGGGGCTGACGATCTGTCATTCTATATTCCGCTTGGAGTTACGGCTGACAAGGCGTTCAGGCCGAGGAGGGTGACGATCGATGTCCTCGAGCGCGCAATAATAGGTGTAAGTCAGAGTGATGAGAGGGCTGAGCACTTCTTTACCTTCTTGAAGGCGGCTGGGTTTCTCGAAAAATGCGAGCTCGCCTTCAATTTCCTGCCAAGGGCGCAGCAGTTCCTTGAGGCACTAAAGAGGGATCCTCAACAAACTAGATGGTTGTTGGAGTCTACCGATGCGTTTGCGCCCCTGCGTGAACTAAAGCGACAATGTGCCGGCGAAGATTGGGGGGAAATCGCGAACGTTATACAAACGTCTGTTGATACGCTTGGTGAAACGGTTCGTAAGGGTACCTTTACAATCCAGTTCGGCAGAGATGTAGCCAGCTCCTCGCTGACATTTGCGAGGTTCCAATCCCTAGCCGTACTCCGGCGCTTGAAACTTGTGAGGGTGTCAAAGGCGGCGGTATTTAGGGGGGGTGGCGAGGCTCTGAGTGTTGCGTCGGCGAGCTCTGGTGAGCAGCAGCTCCTTTGCTCTCTGTTGGGCCTCGCCGGAACACTGAGGAACAATGCTGTGGTTCTAATAGATGAGCCGGAGCTTAGTCTTCACCCCAAGTGGCAGATAGACTACGCAAAGCACATGGCTCAACTGATGAGTATTGTTAAAGATTGTCATGTGGTGATCGCGACCCACTCTCCGCTAATCGCTCAAGGGTTTTCGAGTTATGGGTGCAGGGTAACCAAGCTTGGTAGTGGCAGACATGGTGAGTCGGCTGACCATCAATTTGGCTCCGTTGAGAAGATATTGGTCGATGTTTTTGAGTCGCCCGTTCCATCTAGCTTGTTCCTGGCGGATGAGATCATGCGTGCTATATCAGAAGCCGAAGAACGTCCGGTGGCGGCAACGGATGCTATCGATCGTCTCCAGGAACTTTCCAAAACATACAGCGGAAATTGCGAGGATCAAAGCCTAATCAATGAGGCGATAAGGTTGATGAAGCAATGAACAATGGACTAGTTCGGCCGCCGAGCGGAATGGACATCGGGGTTAGCACCGCAAAATACTTTGCATTAGTCTGCGGACTTACTGATCGGGTCCACTGGGAGGCGCCTCCGGCGCACTTGGAGGCGGACTTGAAAACATTAAAGTCGAGCCTCAAGGATCATTTCTATTACGGGCAAGCAAGGCGCTGTTGCTATTGCGGCATTGAGTTGCCGAATAACAAGCTTGCATACCAGCTGGATCACGTAATATCCAGGAATGATAGGGCGGACTTCATGGTCTGCTTGCTGAACCTCGCCGTCGCCTGTGGGCCTTGCAACGGGGCAAAATCCAAGAAGGCAGCTTTGGCGACCGGGATTGTTGCAGCAGAACTTGCCGTAGTGCCTATGTCGTCGGAAGCGTACGCAATTGTCCATCCCCAGTTCGACGAGTGGGGTATTCATCTGAGGTTGGACGAGTTTAATCGCGTGCTGCATCGAACGGAAAAGGGGCGGTGCACGATCACCATCTGTAAAATTGATAAACTTAATGCGGCTAGGCTCTCAGACCATTTTGCAGCTGGGGATCGGCCGAAGGTCGTAGACCTCGTGGTAAGGGTGGGTTCGTACAAGCAGAAGGGTCGGAAGATTGCGGCAATTCAGTTGCTCGAGAAGCTCGCTAGGCGGGGATCGCACAGGGCGCGCGTGGCCGTTGGCAGGATCTCGCTTGAAGTGATGTAACGCCTGAAGGTCGTCAGGGGCGCAAACCGTCCATGGCCTCCAGTGCGAAATGTAATCAAGCTACATGACGGGCTCGTCTCAGAGCGAAAAATGCTCCCGCTTGAAGATCAAGGGTTGAAAACAGGATCGTATCCTAGCGCGTAGTTAGGGTGGTTCTCTATCCGAGCGACTCGGCCCAGGGCACGGACTCAAGAATGGAAGACGCCGTTCGCGAGGCCTTCAAATCGTACGGAAGGACTGACAGCAAGGAGCAGTGGTTCCTGTCACTGATCAAGAAGCAGGTTGTCGCCTCAGGGTTCTTCGGTAAGTGGGGTGAGGCTCCATGCAGGGCCTCGCTCTGTCTGAAATCTCGGTGTTTATCCTTAGATCAACAAGTTCGAACTTGGGTTTTGGCTTAACTCCCGGCACCCTTCTGATTTTGGGTAGATGAGCTTGCTGCTCGTGATGGTGGTTGGCTTCCACGATTTTTCGGGCCTTGAAGCTGCGGGCGAACTATTTCGCTCGGCACGGATACGCGCGCATACGTAGCCAGTTCCCTTCTCCGTGTCTAAGGATTGGTTCATCGTTGCTCTTGACGCTCACAAAGTCTGGGGTAAGCGACTTGTGGAGGTGCCGAGCTTTTTGCTCCTAAGCAGGGCGATGCATAAGGCAATGAGGGAGCACCGAATCTCATACGTTATGGATCCGCGTTCCAGTCTATGTGCCTACAGGAGCTGAGTCGTCTTGGATAAGGTCGTGGTTGCGGCACGCTAAGCTTGCGGCAGAACTGAGTGAAACAGCGGGCCGCGGGCGGCGGCTAGCTCTTACGGCTGGGTCCTGTCAAAATGTGGCCAACTGCGTCTAGCTAGCCTCGTGTGGGCTGGGTTGGGCAGCACAAGTGTGTGCACCTAAGGGAGCAGCGTAGGTCGCAACGGCACGAGGCTCTTCATTAGGGCCCCATCACATGCCGCGGCGCGAGCTGGCGAGGCCTTCTAGGAAAGTAATTAGGTTGCGCCAAGGTCGCCCCTTGGCGGGACGATTGGGGACGACCTTGCAACAGAAATTCTTGAGCGTAGTGGACCTGTTCGCAGGTTGCGGTGGCTTTGGCCTAGGGTTGGAGGAGGCTGGCTTTACTCCGATCTTTGTGAATGAGCTCAACGATGACGCGCGTAGTACGTATCTGGTGAACCGACGCCAGCGTTACGAGCACTTTCGTCAGGATATGGACGAATCCCGCTGGTTAAACCCGTTCAGCTCTTCCGATGCGCGGAAGATGACAAAGAAGTCCTATCTCGATGAGCTCCAGGGGCGCTTCCATTCAGCGTTCGGTATCTCCCACGGTGAAATTGACCTTGTCGTGGGAGGCCCTCCCTGCCAGGGCTTCTCGGGAATTGGACATCGGCGATCGTACGCGGTGGACAAGCACGATGTGCCCTCGAACCACCTATTCAAAGACATGGCGAGCATTGTTCGCCATTTGCAGCCGAAAGCTTTCGTCTTTGAGAACGTGCGCGGTCTCCTTACAAGCCGTTGGACGCCCGACGGCGAGAATGGCGAAATCTGGCACGCGGTGAAAAGGTCCTTTGCGAGGATCGGAAACTACAGGCTTGCATCTCAGCTGGTGCATGCAAAGGACTATGGGGTCGCTCAGAATCGGCCCAGAATTATGCTGGTCGGCATTCGAGAGGATATCGGCGGTGCCGCTACGCGCGCCAATGAGGTCGACTGCATCGACGACACTGCGGTCGGCCTTGGATTCCTTCCCCGGCCAAGCGGTGGCGCCCCAGATCTGATCGATTTGTTAGGTGATCTAGTAGATCCGTCCCATTTCAATGGTGGGCGAACCGATGTATATCCAAGGCCTGCACTGACTGATGTCCAAATTCAGTTGCGGACAAATCTCGCGGGTAAGCTGTCGGGCATGGGTGAGCCAGTCACTGATCACGAGTACAGCAAGCACAGCGAGCAAGTCCGGGCAAAGTTCCAGGCGATGATCAACCAGGAGCACTACGTCGGTACAAAAAAGTTCGCCCAGCGGCTCCTGCCGGCAATCTGGGGCCGCAATGGACCTATGATCACCGCAACCTCTTTGCCCGACGATTACGTGCACTTTAAGCAGCCACGAACTTTGACTGTTCGGGAGTGGGCGCGCTTGCAGGGCTTCCCGGATTGGTACGAGTTCCGTGGAAAGCGCACCACCGGGGGAATCCGAAGGGCAGGCAATCCGCTGGAAGGAATTCACTTACGCGAGCTGCCCAAGTACACCCAGATAGGCAACGCAGTACCGGTACCACTTGCACGCGCGATTGGTAACAATCTGGCCGGAATTCTACGCCGCGATCGTTAGGTGGCGATGATCGTCGCTCTTCCATGGACTGAGGAACAGGGGATTATGGGAACTCTTAATGTTGACGCCGAACGAGGCGGGGATGAGGAGTCAGTTCGAGATGGGGTCAACCGCCTACAACGGCGCGCATTCGGCGGAGAGGACGTAGCGGTCAGGCCGAGTGCCGAAGACGACACATGGTGGCCCCGGGCTCCGCTGGTTCCGGGGGTGCAAGAGGCGATTGATAGATTTATCGCGAACAGCGCTGCGGATACTGCGCTCGAAGTGGTATTCCTCGTCGGCGGCGCGGGCAATGGCAAGTCATTTGCGGCGAGGTATCTGGGAGACCAGTTGGGCCTGAAGAGCAACCCGTCCGATTTCCTTGCACACCGGATCTACTCCGGCTCAATCAATGGTGCTGACTTCCATCTTTTGAATGACGGCACGATAGCCCCCAGTAAGGACTACGAGAATCAAGATGCCGCGCTTGCGGAGGATTTGGCTAAGTGGTGGAGTTCCTCCAAAGACAACCCGGTGCGCAGTTTCTGCTGCGTAAATCGAGGGATCATCTCTGACGAAATTCGTGCATCGCAGCAGATGGCCGGCGGTGCGCATCTGCTCTCCCTCTCAATCTTGCGTTGGCTTGCCAATCCTGATGAGGGGCATTTCGAAGCACTTGGGGCAGATGATATTTGCTCCCCTGAAGCCGATGGCAATCACGCTGCCCACAATATCGAGTTCAACTTGGACGGAAGGCAGATTCGCTTAATCGCCTTAGCAGTTGACTCACATTCGCTCTTCGCACCCGATGGACCCGGGACATCCCGCGCTCAGGCACTTTTTAGTGAGCTGATTAGTCGATTCGGCGCAGTTCGTGGTCAGCGCCCAGAGCTCTGCCCTATCCGCGCAAACATTCAACAATGGCAGACAGGCAAGGGTATTCAAGCGTGGCAGGAGCTGCTGTCCTCCGCTGAGATCGCGTCTGGTCGACTGTATAGTTACCGGGACGTATGGGGGGCGGCGGCTCTGTCCGTGTTAGGCCCGCGGCTTGACTACGGATCCGTGGATGGAGAGTTGCTTGATCATGTAGACGCGATGCTGGCAGTGGCAGCCGGAAAGGGGGAGCTGAGCACGCGGTTGGCAGCTCTCGTCCGACTCTCTCGACTCAGGGCTCACAGCGCTCTGTTCCGAGCTCCATCGCCCATAATCGGCGCGCTGGGGACAGAGTACCCGCCCGCGACTCCAATTCACGCCGGACTCGCCCTCGTAGATCCCGCCATATGGAGATCGACGGACTCACGGTCAGTAGAAGCTACCATGCAGCGTGTCGCGATGGGCGATCTCCCTAGTGGGGACGCTCTCGCCCTTCTCTCCGGTTCGCTGGCGTGGTCTCCGTTCGACGCCTACCTCGAAAAGACTCTTATGGAGTTCTTGGAATCGCCGAGTTGCGGTGATATCGAGCGCCGCAGGTTGGTCTCCTGGTATGGAGCTTACGTGGCGAGACTAGTAGGCATCGGCACGAGTACCTACGGCAATGCGGAGATCATTAAGCAATGGCGTAGGTGCAAGCGCAGCTGTGCGAACAAGCCAGTTCCCTTGCCAAGCGATCTGGAACGATCGATACGCTCATTGATCTTCCCGCAGCACCCAGATGGTCCGGCGAACAGCATGCTGATGCCAGCATTCTCTGTCCGTGCCGAGCCAATTTCGTCCTTGAAGGAACAGGTTCACCCCCGGCTTGTCGAGGTGGTGCCAATCAGTGCGGTAACCCTCAGGGTTCGTACGATGGGTGGACGCCTACTTATTGAGTGCTACACCTCAGAGAGTGGGAGCGTAGTTGGTCAGCTCGCACTCGACTTCGCGCTTCTGCGCGAGGCGCAGTCGTTTAGCGAGGGGCGCTCTGGGCAAACGGAGTCTACGGCGTACATTGAGCCCCGAATTGAGCGCTGTAGGTCGTCAAGCATCGCGGCAATTGATCATGCGCAGCAAACACTGGCAGTGGTCGCCAATGGAAGGCACGAGGAACTTGCGATATGAGCAGCATCTACTTCCCGGAGCTAAAGCGGCCGCAATACCCGTCTAGTCCCGAGATCCTACTCTCAGCCTTGGCATGGTCGGTAGTTGAGCGTCCATCGAGCGCTCCGGACGCCGGCCTCATTTATGTCCGCAAGGAAAGCAAAGCGAAACGTGGCGTACAGATCCGACAAACAAAGCCCAAAGATGGAGATGAGCTAGCGCGCTTCACCGCCGCGTTGCTAAGCGCGGGTGTACGAACAAAAGATGGCGAGCTTCCTTCTCTCGTAGTCGATGCTATAGCGGACTCGCTTGTGGGTGTGAGGTCAGATAAAGGGGTCGGATACACTTCATCAGCGATTGGCCTTTGTGGCGCGCTCCTTCAGGACCCAATCGGCGGCCTCGGCGCGCAAAATCCTCCGAACTTCGCTAGCCTGCTCAACACTATGTATGCGCTAGGGGGCGGGCGCGGTTCAGCCGCGGAGCGCTGGTTCGACGTTGCGTCTCATTATGCTGGGGATCCAGTGCTCAGCCGCATTGAGAAGGCTCTCGCGAGCACTTCTCTGTCGGAGTACCTTCCCGAGGCGTGGCCTCAGGCTAAGGCGATTTTGGCTGAAGGAGCCAGATCAACGACTTTGCCAGATTGGTGGACGGCTGATGTCTTGAACCAGCAGCTCGGCACGCCCTTCTCCTGGTTCCGCGATAGCTGGGACAGGTTGTGTTCCGAGCAGTGGTACTCCGCGCTTTCGCCGCGAAAATGGTCAGCTTGGGCCGTGTGTGTGCTGCGCAATGCACTTGGCTTCGCCTTTCTGTGGGAGGCAAACTTTTTCGCGGAGCTTGCTCGCGGAGCCCGCGATGGCAGTCGTGACGCCGCTAATGTGGCGCGACTCTCCTTGCTGCCAACCCGGCCTTTGATCCCGTATCAAAAGGGTAGCATTGCCCAGATGGACGTCATGCCAAGCATGAAGCAGAGCCTGATTCATGGTTCGACGTGTCGCAAGGCAATCGAGGCTGTGCTGAAGGAAGAGACGGCAGAGTGCAAGCAGCTCGCCGACGTCATCACGCTACTGCGAACCAAGCATTCGAAGGAACTCAAGGAGCGGCTGGAGGTAGGTGATGACTCTGGCACCACGAACCTTGTAGAGACGGTGAGGTACTCGTTGATCGCACGTACGGGATCTGACGTTCCCGACCACTACGCATTCCTGAGGCGAGTCAACCGGAACTTCACGCACGTATCGCCCGGACCCGAGTGGATCGTTGTCATGGCGGCAATGTCGTCGAGCTCGCCAGGTACCGAGCTTCGGTTGGGTGATGTGCAGCGGCAACTGGACGCACTAGGCTTGAAACCGCGCATCGATTTCCTGTTGGCAGAGCTCGAGCGCGCCGGTCTTTGTGCGGGCGCCGCTGACGGGGACGAGGGAATCGAGATCAATCTTGGAATCGGGGGAAAGTAACATGCCATTGATCGGCAAGGCCATTGCGATTGTCGCTGCAAAAATGGGCGGACAACTCATGCTTGAGTTGCCCGATGATCTGCCGCCTGATTTCATCAACGATGTCCTGCAGGGCGCGAACTCGACTTTCGACCAGATGCCCAGCTTCGCGATGCTCGTGCACGAGAAGGCAGACGATCTCGTGGGAGTAGAGCCTCGAGTAGACTTCCGGGAGCTGGCGATGTATCGGCAAGGGCAGCATCTTGCGGTGACGTATGCCAGCAAGAATCGCGGTATGGCCACATACAGTAGCGTCTATCCTCTTCTACTGAGTGCTGGGTTCCCATCTACCCAGTCCGGCGAGACGGGGGCAGGCGTCGCTACGCTTGTTGATCTGTCGGCCGCTATTGCAGCCGTGTTGCTCGAGCATTGCGCCGAACTGGAAATCGAGCCCGAGGAGCTAAATTCCATAACGCAGGAGATCCTGAAGTTCTTGGCCGACGTCTACGAGATCACTAGCGGTGGTCAATCGAGCGTTGCTAAGGATTGGTGGGTCCACGTCGAAAGCTGGGTAGATAATGTGATTGCCCATGCCCGTAATCGTGGATCGGAAACTGCCGCGTTCCTCTACGGCGCAGCCGGCCTGCCAAATCCAGGTCTCAAGAAGACGCTGGAGATCAAGCCAAAGAACTACGTCAAGACATTGCAAGAGCGATGGGTAGATGCTGATGGCATCAGGGCAGAACTTGCTCGGCTGCGAACCGGGCTTGGGGAAGACCAAGAGACAAGTCCGCTCGACCGGATTGACTGGGCAACGACGGTTGAGCATGCCCAGTACGATAGTGATTCGGCAGTAGCTAGAGTCGCGCTAGCCTCGCGAGCCGACCAGAAGTTGAAGACAGAAGGATGGGCCGAACTCGACGAGGCAGCGTTCAGCACGCCCGTTGTCGACGATCGTGCCCAACTGATCATCCAACGAGCTGGGGTTCCATTGCCGCGCCCTTTTACGCAGTCTCCCCCGGTGCTGGTAGCGACGGCCGCTGATGTCCACGATGAAATGTCCCGTCAGTCCATCTATGTTGGGGTGGAGCTCGTTATTCCTTTGGAACAGGACAAAGAAGTTCCAGATTCACTTAGGACTGGGAAGGGCGTTCCGCGAATTCAGGTGGCGGGTGTCGGTACTTGCCGAGCCTCATTTGAAATCAAGAAATCTGAGGTCACTGCGGGAGCCATTACTGTAGTTGGCGATCTGACGCTAACCCCTAGCAAGGCCAAGCCAAACAGCTTGGCGATTACTGTCAAAGGGCCGGAGTACCTGCGGGCAGTAGAGCCGCTCATCTTGGTTCAGGTACGCCCAGACGAATGTCTTTTTTGGGCTAGAGAAGAGTCGGCTGGCCGACGGCGTGGGCGCGCGCTCGGACCTTGGGTTTGCAAGGGGGGGGCAAACGAATCGACGGTTGCGTTGATCAATAAACCGTCTCGGTACGAGATGTATGCCGCATGGGGTAGCAATCTGGAGCTTAGTCAAACTGGCTGGTCACTGGGCGGCCAGCCGATGGAGTGTCTGGCGTGGGGCGGGACTAACGGCCAGTTCGCCAGTGCTATTGAGGACCTCACCTCCTCCGTGGACCTCAAGGCGAAATCCAACATCTGGTTCGCGCTAGATATAGCGTCCACCAGTAGTCGACCGATATCGCCCTTTACGGCAGCAGCAAGCGGTGGGCGTCCTGCGACGGACAAGCTTCTTGAACCTTCAGTTCTAGGGCAGCTTGAGCTGGAGATGCAGCATATCCTCATGGAGCTTGGGCCTGGGCATGCACTGGGAGCCATCTGCGCGACCAGCTCCAAGCAGGCGGAGGCATATAGCGGTTCAATTCCAGGGTGTAAGTCCGCAATCAGCATCCAGGAAAGGCTGGATCTTTACCCAAGTGCCCCTAGTGGCGATCTCCTTAACCTGCCGGCGTACGCCTCTCTTAGAACTGCATACCAAGATCTAGGCGTCCTGGAGCTAGTTACCACAATCGAGCAGCGAGAGCGTTCTGGCGAGCTCACGGTCTCCCGGATTCCGCTTGATGCACTCGACAAAAAGCGTGTGAACGATGTTCTTGCCGCTTACTCTTTGCTTCTCCAATCCATCGCTAGACTTTCTGTATCAGACCAGTTCTGGGGACGGAACCCATTCAGTGCCGTTGTGTTCTCCGAGAGGAGTGGCCTTCAGAGCGCAGCCGCGGTGCTACTCAGCCCACTCCATCCCATTAGGCTTGCATGGGCCTGGAAGGTTCAGGTGGGCCTAAGAGAAGCATACGCAGACGGCGCTTCGCCCGCGGCTACGCTGTCCCTACTCGACGGAACGAATTTTCCTGCATTCGTTGCTGCACTGAACGTTTTCGATCAAGAGACCCCCTTCTTGCCCGTGCCCGTGGACGCGCGACCAAGGGATTTATATATCGGTTGGCACGTAAGCGTTCCAATCCTCGACGGCTCTCCGGTGATTCCTGACTGGTTGCAGGGCGAGCGGTTTCCTGCCGAAGGCCTGTCGACGCTGACTCCTTCATCAATTTCGTCTGCGGTCGACGACTTTTTGCGTGTCTCTCCAGAAGTACAGACACTGCAGATTGCCCTAACAAGCGCGAAACAATCGCGTAGATCTGCTGCTATGGACGAAGGGCTTATTGTAAAGCTCAAGGACCTCGCTGCTTCGAGCTCAGAGATTTCGGGAGTAGCGGGGGTCACGATCAGAGACTCGAAGCACCGATTGGGTGATATTCCGGCGCTCGGTAGGCTCGACGAGGGTCTCCTTTCAGCGAGGCCAGGCTTCAATCTCACGTGGCGCTCCGCCCCAGACGGCGACACCAGCGAAAGCCACATCACGTTTGTTGAAGGTGGAGCCGCTAAGGCGGTAGTGATCAAAGGAGGCCGCTCGCAGGGTTGGCTGCCGACCCTTCCATTGCGACGTACCCCCATCAGAAAAAGCCCCGGTCGATTCACCACACTGGACTACAGCCTTGGGTACAGGGATGAAGCAGATTTTGAGCTCTCTTCGCTATTGGCGCGGTATGAAGGAGCTATGGGCGAGGCCTACATGGTCAACGTCATGGCGAATTTCGCAGTGGGTAAGACAACTCCCAATTGGCTAGTCGCTGGAGACTTTGGAGTAGACCCTCAGGCACTCGCACTTGCTGCGTCCAGCCATGTCGGTGGTAACTATGTTCTATGGGACTGGAGGCCAGCAACTACCGTAGGTGCATCCCGCGGCGAAGAGGCGCGGGTCCAACCCTATTTCGTTCTCGCAAACGTCCCTGCCGCACTAAGTGGGGCTATACGAGAGCGGCTCAAGCGTCTCAACCCTGCGGCGACGAGCGTGGAGATTGATTCAAGGGCGCGGCTTCTAGTAACAACCCTTGCGAGACGAGCAATCGGTCTAAATACTTTGCTGTCAATCGGTCATCATCAGGCGACCGGGGCCATAGGGTTTTTCTTTGCCCTCAGATCTCTAGAGCGATGGGTAGATGAAGCGCCCCCAGGCGAGTTGCGGCTGATCGTGCCTGTAGACGCCGTGGATCCGTTCTTGCGGGATACCGTTGGCTACGCGCGAGGTGCCAGTAGGCGACGCGCTGACCTCTTGGGAATAAGCGCGGCTAGCAGTGGCGCTGACTTCTCTTGCGTCAACATTATCCCAATTGAGATCAAGCACTACGGCCTAGTGAAATCCGAGGTTGAGGCGGCTTTTCCAAAAGCGGGCGAGGCGCGCCTTAGGGAGCATGCCGAACAGCTGAGGGACTACAGCAAGCAACTCGTAGAGTTGTGCTCAAACATCAGTTCGGCGGCAGGAAGCAAAGCATCAATCCTTGGCCAACGTCTTCTGGCTGTGCTTGACGCCGGCCTTCAACTGAATAGCAAGAGTAGCGAGCACGCAGTTGGCATCTTGCGTTGCGTGGCCGAAGGAAAAGCAAAATTCCACACTGGGATGGGAATTCTGATTTGGTATCAGGCTTGGGCTCGGAGCGAACAAGGCGAAAGCGCATCTTGGGATGAGTTCGGCGGCGAGTACGATGACGAAGGCGATCGGCGAATCGAAGTTCGGATTGACCCTGCCGCGTACGATGCAGTTCTCTGGGGGGGGGGAGGCGGGGACGCTGAGTGCCATGAAGTGGTGGTAGCTGCTCTGGCACATTCAGTTGAAGACTTGTGCTGCCAGGGAACGAGTCCAAGTGAGCTTCAGACTGACGTGGAAGATATTTCAAAGGGAAAACCTACACGCCTCGGTCAATCGAAAATTAATCAGGACATTGACTCTGGAGCAGATCCGGCTTTGAACTCGGATCCCGTCTACGTGCCGGAAGAGATTGGCCCCGAGGTAGAGCCTGCAACACCGCAACCACCTCCTTCCAGTAAGATCGATAAGAAGACCCTCGAGCAGCGATATGACAAGCTGATTTCCTACTTGTCCGAGTTTCACGTAAAGGTGAACCGGCCAAAAGCCGAGTCGCCATACAAGGAGGGCCCTGCTTTCGTTGAATATGCGGTCGTTCCGGCGTACGGAGTCTCAGTGAGCAAGATTGAGGCGCAGGTTCAGAATCTGAAGCTGAGGATGCGCCTTGCCGCAGACATGCAACTTGGTTGCTCCACTCACAATGGCAATGTTGTCATCACAGTGCCAAAGGCTGACTCTGAACGTTACTTCGTGGACGCTGAGGAAATGTGGAATAGGTGGCAGCGACCCTCCAAGGGATTCGCCGTTCCGGTGGGCGAGGACTCTTCGGGGGAGATCGTTGAAATTGACTTTTCCAGCTCAAACTCCCCTCATCTGCTAATGGCTGGTGTGACGGGGAGTGGTAAGTCCGAGGCTCTCCTGACCATCCTTCATGGTGCTGCACATTTCTATTCGTCAGAGGAGTTGAGGCTAAAATTGATCGATCCGAAGGGTACGGAGCTTAATTCATTGGAGGGCCTTCCGCATACGGATGGCCCCATCGGCACTATGCCCGAGGACGCAATTGTAATGCTGGAGGAGGGCGTTCAGGAGATGGAGCGCCGCTATGCTTTGTTCAAGTCGGCGCCTGGAAACGTGCGTAGCATTGCGGAGTACACCGCGTCAGGGAAGATACTGCCGCGGTGGATCATAGTCTTGGACGAGTACGCGGATCTGACAAATGACGACGATGAGAGGAAGAAGGTCGAGGCGAATTTGAAGAGGATCTCCCAGAAGGCCAGAGCTGCGGGAATACACTTGATAGTCTCAACCCAGAAGCCAATCGTGACCGTTGTAAACACCGTGGTTAAGGGGAACCTCCCAGGTAAGATCGCCCTAAGAGTGAATACGCTAGCCGAGAGTCGAGTTGTCTTGGATGAAGGCGGGGCGGAACAGCTCGTCGGCAAAGGCGACGCGCTCATTAAGACGGGAGGTGGAAAGCTTCGTGTCCAATTCGCCAGGTACAGCCTCGATGACTAGGTAAAGAATGGGTCATCGCGGAGTGGCGCGCAGTAGGCGCGCCACCTTGGCGATGGACTTCTCACGAAGCGCTGGAGTTCTCAGTTGACACTCCCAGATCTTGAAAACTCTCCAGCCATCTTTCCGGAGTGCTCGGGCTACACGCACGTCCCGCCTTCTGTTATTCAGGAACTTCTCTTTCCAAAACACAGCATTCGTCCCAGGGATGCGACCTCGCTGACAGCGATGTGCGTGCCAAAAGCACCCATGCACGAAAATGACTGCCCGGTACTTTGGAAGCACAATGTCAGGTCTTCCGGCCAAGTTTCGCGCGTGCAGTCGGAATCTGAATCCCAACTTGTGAAGTCCGCGTCTCACAGCCATTTCTGGCTTGGTGTTGCTCCCCTTGATTAGAGACATGCGCTCGCTGCGCATTATTTTCGTCAATGTATCGGCCACCGGTCGCCTCCTATATTGCGATGATTGAAGTATCCAGCTGAGGGGGTGAGAGGGCCGCATAATCGCTATCAGCATCCCCTGGCTGGTTCTGCGATTCATGCGACGCCCCCCCCGAGATTGAGGGGCGAGCAAGTTTGGAGTTCAACCCTCAATGGCAAGGAGATTGGATGTGAAGAAAGGCTTTTCCGAAGAACAGATCATTGGCTTCCTGCGCTTCCGGCTGCGACCGGATGACCTTCGGGGCGAAACTATGATGTAGAAGAAGAGCGGCGACGCAAATGGCGTTCTAGCTAGTCTTCCGCAGCCCCGGCGGTGGCCAAAATGTGTCCACCCGGCACAAGTCAAAGTCCTCGCCATAAGCCAGCGCAGCCTCCCTAGCCGGGAGATCGCAGTACCACGCAAGCTCCTTCCCATCCATCCCAGCGTCCGTATGGTCGGAGGCATAGAGCCGTCGCGTTGCTTTGTCAAAGTCCTGCAACCGATTGCGATCAGTTTGTAGCACCAGCGGCCCTCCGAAAGGTCCCGCTAGGATGGATGCACGCCGTCCCGGATGCTGAGACCTGGCTGTGATGCGATGCTCTCACTAAGTGAGCTCTGCCCTGAATAATGAGGCAAGCCACATCGCTAGAACCCGATCCATCCAGGCGTCGATCGACTAGCTCACCGTTGGCGCACGGGTTAACCTGTTAGCACTTAGAGCCCGCCCCCACCTGGACAGGACGCATTGCATGGCAAACACCAATCAGCCACGGAAAGGAGAGTTCTTCCAGCTGCGGCCGGATGACCTTCGAGGCGGCAAAGGCCATGGCGTCGTTTTTGCCAACGAACAGGCGCTGCTAACTCCGCCAAGGATCGTACTGCGTCCCAAGGCTGGAGGCTTTCCTCCGCTGCGCGAGCAGCCACGGTTGGTGTACAACCCCCGCGAAGGTGTGTTGCCAGAGGACCTTGAGGGGGGCATGAGTGGCTACTGGTTGGTGTCCGACCGGCTTCGTCAGGTAATGGAAACAGTGGATGCAGGTGCCTTCGCCTTCGTAGAGGCTGACTATTGCCTCGTAGATGGCTCGAAAGGACCCTTACGATTTCTGTGTGACGTCGTCCGTACATTGGATGCTCTGGACGAAGAGGCGTCTCAGCTCAACGTTGAAATTAGCGACGAGTTCGAGGATGGCAAGTTCTATGGGCTGACTGGCGACGTGCGGTTGGCGTTCAAGCCTGAAGTGCTGGGCTCTTCGCACGTGTTCAGGCTCAAGTTCCACGGAGGAGTCTTCTGCGATCGAATCTTCAAGGATGCCGTTGAGCAGGCCGGGATTGTCACAGCCACAAAATCGAATGGGCTGTGGTTCTACGATGCCGTGAATTACTAGCTCACGCTGGCGAATGAGAGGAAGGAACCTGACTCATGGCGAACTATCGAACGCATTTCCAAGACCATCACACAATCGAGCAGCAGACCCTGAAGAGCAGCTCTTTGCTTTCCAGGCTCCAGCAATCAGAAAAACTCGACATTCATGCCGTTGAGAGCAGGCTGTTCTTGCCCGCTAGCCCCGAGTTTGCTCATGCATTAGGCATCACACCCCACAGTGGTGGCCCCCTTGGTGCGTATCAGGACGGGGTTCTGCAACACCTGACCCGCATCGAACAGTCCCGAGACGGCCAAGCTATGCTGGAGGGCGATTCGGTTGCAATGGACCGCGTAGCAAAGCGTGTAGAGCTATTGCGCGACACGATTAAAGTTGGCCTGATCAACGGCGATCTCAACACGAATACGCCAGTCGGCGAGACTCCTGCGCTCACTAGTCAGAGAGTTCGGCACTTCTTCGACAATATCCCAGCCTACCATCGGGCACACGCGCAGCAGATCGAAGCACTAAAAGGCTTCACTGGCATAGACCACGGCTGGGGCGCAGTTGCTAGTTCAGAGTCGCGCATCGTCACCACGCTCAACCAGATTCACGTGGACAGCAGGCCACCGACGCGTGGCGGCAACATAGAACTCCAGCGTCACGGCCTGTCCCTGGCTATCACTAATGCACAACACGATGGCCGCGTGATTCTATCCACGCAGGGCATCCAGGCCGTTGAAAAAGTACTAGGTGAGGAGGCGGCCCATCGCATCCGTATCCCCCGCGGCCAGCAAGGCGCCGCGTCCCTCGATCTCCTGATGGGCGAGGCATCTGCCCGCACGCTCGTACGCTCCGGCGGACTGCTCGCCACAGGCGCCGATGCGGTACTCACCGCACGCCGCTCCGCGGAGCTGCTCGAACAGGGCAACGCCACCGCCGCCCAATCCGAACTCAACCACGCCATCGCCCGGAACGTGGGCGGCTGGGCCGGCGGTGCCTCCACGGCCATGGCCCTTGGCGGTAGCGGCTTCGTGCCAGCTGCCGTGGTTGCTGCGGATGCGTTGCTGCTGAGCAAGGCCTTCGACAAAGGCGCGGATCTACTGGACAACCGCGCCATCTACCACCAGACCGATAAGGCCGGTGTGGACTGGCAATTCAACGGCCGAAACTGGGAGCGGCAGGCCGCGATTGATCGCACGCCGGATGGCCGGAGTAACCCGGTTGAACAAGGCATAGCGGCCAGCTACGAAAAGTCTCAGGAGCTCGGCGCCATGGCCAGCGCCAAGGCGGTGGAACTGGCGCTGGCCAAGACCCCAACGCCCCAGGATCCCTTCCGCATTCCCGCCCAGCCAAGCGACCAACGCGGTTTGGACAACGCAGACTGGCACCGCAACCCGGATACCCAGGCCTGGGAACGCCAGGTCAAGACCGGGCTCTCCGGCGCCAACGACCGTGGTATCTACGAAACCCAGGTCGCGACGCCGGAGCGTGCCCAGCAGCTCAACCAGCAGTCGCTGGGGCGCATCGAATCCAACATCGCGGCAGGCCAGGAAGCAATGGCGGCGACTTACCTGGCAGGCCACGCAGCCCAACGCGCGCAGCACTACGGCGTCGCCATTCCTGCGGCGGTCGAGTCGGTCAGGGCTACCCCTGATTCAGTCCTCGGCTCGGATGGGCACCGCTACCAGCGTAGTGATGCTGGGCAGTGGCAGGGTGCGGAAGGGCAGGCCAGCGGCAACCTCGCCGCCGAGCTGGAGCTTACCAACCAGATGCGCCAGCCCTCGCTGGAGCAGTGGCAGGATGAGCTTGTGGCCATCCAGTCCCGGCCTGCGCCCTCGCCCGCACAGGTTGAACAGAATGAGCTGGTGCACCGCTACCGCAGTGCCGGTATAGATCTTTACGTAAACCCCGAAACCCAGCAGGCGATCGAGCTGGCTGTGCAGCGTACGCGCGAGGCCAGCGGCATCATCGGTCCGTCGCTGCAGCAGCTGCAGCGCAACGAGAGCGGGCAGTACGTGTATGACAGCCCCATTGCGCACTATCAGACTGGGCAGGATGGCGTGGCTCGCCAAGTGGCCGTTACGGGGAGCGATGAGCTGCGCCAAGCGCTGGGTGAGGTCCGCGCTCGGCACGCAGTGCAGGCCCCCGTTCCGGACTCACCGGAACTACGCATCGCCGCGCTGTCGCCCGATGAGCGCGAGGCCTACCAGCAGGCACTACGCGAGGCCAATCGCCAAGGCGTTTCCAGCGAGGAGGCGCAGCAGGTCGCCAGCTTCGCGGCAGTCAGCGTTCACACATTGCAGCCGGACGAAGCCAGCGCGCCGCAGGTGGCAGCAGATGCAGAGCGGCAGCGCGATGTGGCTCCAGCGGTGGCTCCATCCCCGCAGACAGTTCAGCCGGCCGCCGTAGCGGCCATGACTTCAGCGCCAGCTGCTGCGCAGCCCGTAGAACCCGAGCGGACACGGCAGACTCCGCCGCCCGTGCACCGCGAGCAGTCGCGGGCCGAGCCGGATGCACGTGCCGGCACCAAAGCGCCAAAGGAGGCGAGCCCGCGCGAGATGCCTGGCGCGCAGCGACCCGACGTGCCGCCGGCATCCCAGCCGACGGCTCGCGACGGCGCCGTGTCCCAACCCATCGCTGCCCAAGCGCAGCAGACACCGCACGAACGGCAGGAGGGTTCGCGACAGCATCCAGCGCTCACGCCTGAGCCGAACGTCCGTGCGCCGAACATCGCGAGCTCGGAGCAGCCGGCGTCGACGGTGCAGCAGCTCCCGACTCAGCCCGCAGTGGTTGAGGCAGCAACGCGATCACTACACGCTGCGACAGACCACCAGACGCCTCCGGCGCCGCCCACGCCTGAAGTCGAGGCCGCGCAGCAGCCAGTGCATTCGTCGAAGACCACGACAGTAGCCGCTCCCGCTGCCGATGAAGCCGTGACACCACGTCCGCCCTCATCACCGCTGCAGGCTGACCATCCGGACCATGCGCTCTACCAGCAGGTGCGCGATGGTGTGGCTGCGCTCGATGCCCGGCACGGGCGCAACTTCGATGAAACCAGCGAGCGTATGAGTGCCAGCCTGCTGGTGCTCGCCAAGGACAGCGGACTGGAACGGGTGGACCACGTACTGCTGAGCCAGGCTACGCCTGAATCCCACGCGGGAAGGAATCTTTTTGTTGTCCAGGGTGAGCCAGATAATCCAGCCCACCTGCGTGCCGCGATGCCCACCGAACAGGCAGCGCAGGCGCCGGTTGAGCAGTCCCTGCAGCAGTTCGAAGCGGTAAGCCAGAGGCAGGCCCTTGAAGCGTCCGAGCGCCAGCAGGAACAAGCGCAGCTCGACCAGATTCAGCAGCAGGATACGCAGGCACGTTCGATGGGGATGCGCTGAATGAGGAGAAGCTCACGCAGCGTGAGGCGGCGGCGCAGACGGCTGGTGGCATGCAGAGGGGCTAGTGCCAGCACAGAGAGCCATTCAGGATTAGCGCGGGCTACATCGACGGTGCCCAAGCCCGCTGCGCTACGCACTGGCACGAGCAGGCGGAAAGCTCACCCCATCCGCATAGCCTGACTCTGGCTCTCCCTCGTAACCAAATCCTGCTCAGCCTGCTGGCTCTGCGCCGCAGCCTGTAACTGCTGTTCCTGGCTGACATTCGCCAACTGCCGCAGTGACTGCTCCACAGGCGCCTGCACAGCAACGTCAGTCGCCATCGAAGCCCGCAGATGCGCAGGGTCATTCAGCTCCCCCTGCACAACAAACACCCGCTGCCCCGCAGCACTCGCACCGGTGGCATCACTCAGCACCACATGGTCGGCCCGCTCCAGCCTGTTCTCCTTGGCAAGCGCCACAAGGCTCAACGTCATCCGTTCGCTCGTCTCATCAAACTCTCGCCCCAGCTTGGCATCCAGCGCGGTGACATGGCCGCGCACCTGCTGATAGAGCGGATAATCTGCATGCCCCGGTCCCATCGCCAGCCGTGTAGCAGTCTCGCCACGGGGTCCAGGCAGATCGTTGGAAACTACCTTCGGTGAGTCGATCAGCGTCCTGTAATTGTCGTCAGGATGGAACTGGGTCGCGCGCTGCTGCTGCTCAAGGCGGAGTTCGCGCGTGTCGTTCAGCCGGTCGATCATGGAGGCATTACGCTCGCGGATAGGAATCGCGCCTTCAACCTGGATGTACCACGCTCCTTCCCGCTGACTGTAGACATGGTGAGAGCTCTGCATCCCGATGACGTTCGGATCATTGGTTGGCATTGCTTCCTTGGCCATCGCTAACTCATACGCGCCGAGCTTCGCGACATATATGCTGGCTTGGGACCACGGCATGGCGGCGAAGGCGTTGCCGGTAGTGTCCAACGCGCGACGCGTGCCTCGCGCTTCGTTGTTCAGCATGTCTTCCCACACAGCCTCTGCGGCGTGCTCGCCGTCTTTTTTCCTCGTAGCCTCGAGCAGAACCCTTGGCGTCCAGCAGTTCGGATCGAGATTGTGCGCTTTGAATGCCTGGTCGTGCGCTAGCTGAACATCTCGGCCGGGGAGGTTGAGCGCGAGCTCGGCGTTGCCCGTATCCAACCAGTCGGCACGCAGTTGCAAGTCCCGCTTAAGAAGCGTCTGTCCGAACTCGTCCCACTCCCGCTCCGTCAGAGTCCGGCTGGTAAACGCGGGGTCGCGCTCGTTCTGGGTACGGGCCTGCGATTGCGCGTACGCGTTCGCGACCTGTCCTGGAAGGTTGTCGTTACGGACAACGCCAAGCGCGAGAAGCCCGTACCCGTCGGCGCCGTCCTTCTGCGCAAGGTAGTTCCAATAGAGCTCTCGATTGCCTTGGTCTGCGTACTCTCCAAGGATCGTCAGGTCCTTCCGGCTCAATCCAGCCATCTCTCATTGCTCCTTGGCTAAGCTGCGTTATCGAACCTTGTAACGGGCAAGTACATTCCGCGCCGCATCTTCGATGGATTTCCAGTCCTTCAGCAGGACGCTGGGATAGAAAAGGGTCACCGATAGGCTGTCAGCCTGGTTCACAAAATAGTGGGAACAACTGGCAACCCTGTCTGCACCATCGGATACCAGCGCGCCGTCTTTGATCTCCAAACCTTGGCTGCCGTTCCGGGGCTGGTCGCACTTGATGAAAGTCGACAGCGTGTCACCACTGGAGCGAGCGATGTACCAGTCATCCTCGTATCTGGGGTTGCGGACTGGTGGCCTGCCTCGCTGGTCCGAGTAAGCCTTGGAATAGGCCGCCATCCGGTCCTCATCGATTACGTACGGGGTAAGCCCGAACTGCTCAGGCGCAGGCCTTCGCATGTCCAATCGATTACGTGGATCCTGCCGCTCGATTGAGCCATCTTCGGTCTTGGATTCCGTACTGGTTCTCCGTTGCAGCAAACTGCCGATGGGCACTGCATCTACGTGATCAATGGACATACTGATCGCACGGTGATGATCGGACATTGAGCGCGTCGAGCGCGTCCCAGGAGGCGCGGCATCGAGCTTCGGCCACATCAACGTCAACCCGACCCCACCGCCGATAGCAGGCCCGATCTGGTCGTCGTAGTAGTTGGCTGGAAACGCGAACCGGTGCGGGCCGATCCTGGCCTCAACGGGCTTGGTGGTGTAGGTGTACCCATCCACAGTGCGGCTTTCGGCCGGATTCTCAGTCATGGCAGCTTCCTTTTCAGTCTTCTCAGACGATGGTCCCTGGGCGCAAGCCGTTGTGTTGAGCGCCACGGCCAATGCCAAGGCAATGCATCGACTGGGTGACAGGACACTCATGGGACCAATCCTTTACGGGTCATCCGGCAGATTGTAAGGGCGCAACTGTCAATGAATCGGTAAGTGGTCACATGGGGCAGCGACGACGATGCGCATGGGCTGAACTCGGGGGACTAGGTCCCGGTTCTGCCCCACGACCACCAGTCCAGTCGTTCCAGATCGTAGTCCCCCGCAAACTCCATCGCCGCCTGATCCCCCGGCAGGTCCACATACCGCTGCAGAATGGCCGTGTCCGCTCCAGCGGCCACGTGATCAATGGCGAGTAGCGCACCAACGTGGCATCAAACGCAGCCAGCCACGCTTCCGGCAGAGGTGCCACGCCAGCCACTCAAACCACCTCTATCCGCAACCGGATACCCAGCGCCCGCATGGCGCCCAGCACGCTGTCGAAATAGAGCGGGCGGGTACCGCTCAGCTGCCGGCGCATGGCGTCGCTGCTCAGTCCGCACTCGTACGCGACGTGGCTCATTCCATACAGCTCGGATGCCAGCAGGAGGGATCGCGCGAAAGTCGATTCATCGTAGTTGATCATATGCAGGCGGCCATCCAGGTACTCGGCCATTTCCGCTGCACGCAGGTTGGTCACGCGCGCGTTGGCGAATCTGCTGTCCGGCCCGTTCATGGCTGGCCCCACATCGCATCTGCCGAGCTGCGGACCAGCTCTCGTCCGGAGACGATCAGCTCTTCGATCAGGAAGCGGCCTCGCCCGTTATCCTGCTGACCGTCCTGCTGCTTCATATGCACCGAGTGCAGCACTTCAAAGATGGAGGCGAGTGCCTGCAGCGTGCGGATGGACACGGCCACATCAGCCTTTCGTTGAGGCTCGGCAGGGCAGCCGCAGGCGGTCAGCGGCACATCGGGTTCGGTGTCCCGCACCACGCGAAGGTGCATCACGCGGTGCGCGTTGGTGCGTGACGTCTCGAACTCTTCGAGCCTACGCTCCAGGTGCTCGATGAAATGCGGCGGGAAGTCGATCATCCTGTCGCCCATCAAGGCATACAGACGCTTTGCGCTGAGGGGGTAGTGCGAATCCATCGGCGTACCTCACAAGGCTTGAGGCCACCTGCGCCGAGGCGCTAGGTGGCGGGCGATGCGGGTTGCCATACCGGGCTACAGAACCAAAAAACCGGCGGATCAGGGATCCCCCACATCGCCCGCCATAAAGCCGGCACGCGATGCAGTGCATTCTCCGCCGTGCCCAAGGGGCAAAACAGAGCAAATGGTTCGAGTAGCAACAGGATGGCAATCCCGGCTGGCGCTCTTCGTCGCCAGCGCGTCCATACCATCAGCCATAGGCCATTGCGTACATGGGCGAATCTGCAAACGTGACAGGGCACGGTTCTTCTCAGGCTACGCAAGGATGATCCCGGCCCATGGGCGCCCGAGGATCACCGCAAGGGCCTATTGCGAACGTGGCGGCGGCCCGTCGCGACACGCGGCCTCACATTATTTTTGCAACTCATTCCCCGGCCATTGCTAAGTTCGCCCCATAGCCACCCATGGAACCTGCGATGACCCGGACGTCCCCTGTTGCCCTGCTCGCCCTCTGCCTCAGCCCCGCCTTGGCCTTCGCCCAGGCTGATCGCGAGGTCGCCGCAAACATGGTCACCCGCGCAGCCAACGTATGCCCCGGCCACAGCGCCGAGCGCACCACGCCGACAGTGAACAAGGTGCCGGTTGGCGCACTGCGCGTCATGATCGACCGTGGCTTGGTGATGTGCCCGGACCGCCGCCTGGATGCCTCCGCCCCGGCAGTGTTCTACGGCCGCATGGGCGTGTTCGCGTGGAACCCGGAGTCCGCTGACGCAGCGGCAGTGATCGTCAGCAAGATCGGTGAGATGACGCGTAAGGACGACTACCCGGTCGAGACGCTGGTATGGGATGCCAAGGGCAATGCGTTGACCCAGCAGACCGTGCCTGCGTTTGAAGCGCGCCCGGGCGCGGCGGTGCTTTACAAGCTGCGTTGAGGTGGGAATTGTCCCATCGGGCCGTGACGCTCATCACTTCTCGCTCAGCCGCTTCCCTTATCCTCGGCAGGGCAAGAAAACAGACCGCCCGCCACCCCGTGCGGGCACGCCTCGAACAGGGACGCATCATGCTGAACCCGACATCAGGACGTCTTCGAAATGCAGCGTTGACTGTCGCATTTGCGGCGCTTGCTGGCTGCAGTGGTCCGACGCCTGCGCCGCCGCCCGTAGCGCCTCTTGATGCCGCACAGGCTGCCGCACGCACGCAGGTGCCGCTGACACGGCCTGTGGCGTTGGACAAGCCGGGTGTGATTGCGGATATGGAGTTTGATCTGCCGCCCCACAGCTCGACGGCGGCTCCACGTTTAATGATCGGCCTTCGAATCCAGGACAAGGACGTCGGCCGACTGATGGAATACTCGGATGTGGTGGTACGCGAAGGGCTGCCGGCACAAGTTAGGCTGGAGCGGCTGGTGGATCGGTCTCTAGGCGATGTGGTCCTGGTCAGGACGAGCAGAGATATGCGTCAGGACATGCCTGTTGCGGGAGATGGACGAGTTCCGGGCGTCACCACGAGCAGTGTGGACGATGGAATGCTGCGCGGTGCTGGGCTGATAGATGACCAGCTCCATTACCAGGAACTCAAGTTTGTCCATGCCGACGGGCTCTCAACGGGACGATACAGGTTGACCATCCGGCTTGAGGAAGACCGCCCCACACTTCGTACTCGGCCGGCAGAGCTGCTGGTTGCCTACTCTTACTTGGCCAAGTAGTCATGAATCAGAACGAACGTTACACCGCAACCATCTATGTTGCCGCGCCCGGCACCTCGATCGGCAATGGCAAGACATCGTTGACGGGGCACATGTATCTTGTGCTTGGCAGCGGCGAAGATGCGAACAGCTACGGCTTTTCGCCGCGTGGAGATTTCGATTCCACAAAGCTCGGTAGGGTCTACGACGAAGACAGTGCGACGTACAAAGATCCTTACTACGCGCGTACGATTGAGATCACGCCGGATCAGTATCACCGGATGCGTGATTTCGCCGCAGATCCTGCCAAGCACGGATTTGACATGCGCTACGAGGCTGCTAGGAACAGTTGCACGGACTACGCATGGGGTGCCTTGAACCACGCGGGACTTCACGCAAACGTAGGCCCGGTCCCCTTCAAGGGCTTCGAGGGTATCTTGCAGCCGACGAAGAACATCCCCGCCATCGAAAGCATCAAGGCGCCTTTCCCGGACAGCGATCTGAACAAGATCGAGCGTAACCCCATGCCGGAACGCGACTGGAAGCAGTTCCTGCTGTCCGACAACGACCGCACGATGATGGACCAGGTGAACCGCGGCGTGGCCTCGCTGGATGCCGCCCATGGCCGCACGCCCGATGAGAACAGCGAGCGCATGTGCGGCAGCCTGTTCTGCCTGGCCAAGGAAAACGGCCTGTCCCGCGTGGACCATGTGCTGCTCAGCCAAGCCAACGAGCAGGGCCACGCAGGCACCAACGTGTTCGTCGTCCAGGGTGATCCGTCAGACCCCGCCCACCTGCGCGCCAGCATGCCCACCGCAGTCGCTGCGCAGACGCCCGTGCATGAATCGATGGAGCAGGCGCAGCAGATCAGCCAGTCACAGCAGCAGGTGGCCACGCAGGAGCAGAGCCAGGTGCAGGAACAGCCGGCCACCGTGCAGCGGATGGGGTGAGGCTCGCCTGCTGGAATGGGGTCGGTCGTGTAGAGCCGACTTCAGTCGGCTGCTTTGAGGTTCTTCAAGCTGTGCCGACCAAGGTCGGCACTACAGGCGCTGCCGATGCTCATGCGGGTCATCGTTCCATCCCAGCGCCGCCGCGAGCTTGGCTGAGATCCATTGGCAGACGGGGAACCAAGCCAGCGTAAAGATCAGCGAAAGCCCTGACAGCGACGAGGGAAGCATCCAGGACAGTATCCCGCCGCCAAGGAAAATTGCGAAAAAGAACAGATGGATGATCGCCTTGCGCCTGCCGTGAGTGGTCATTGGTGCTTCGCCTTGAACGTATCCACTATGTCGCGCGAAGAGAGGGGCGCCATTCGGTGCCAGTCCGGTGAGCGCCTAGGGGACGTCGGGCGATCATCCAGATCCTCGCGGTACCGCCCGTTTTCTGTCAACTGCGCACCGCCGGGCGACTAAAGTCGGCCGCCACTGGGGACGCCGCGTCCACGCAGCTGGGTTACCATGTCGTCCTCAGCCAGCCTGCCCACGCATTCGTCGTGTGGCCGGCCGCTTCGGTGTTTCTGCACCGCATACGCGGCCGCGCGAGCCAAGGATCTTTCCTGACTCACACAAGGACGCTGCAATGAATTCGATCTCCTCCAAGACCCCGGGCATGGCCCGTCGCTGCACGGTTGCTGCCTTGGCCGTGGCGATTGCCATCGGCATGGGCGCACCCGCAGCCTACGCGGCCACGTCGGCCGTCAGCAGCGCCGCCGCCGTGCAGCGCAGTGCCGTGGCGCAGGGCCTGTACGAGCTGGCCTACAGCGCCCGGCAGAACGCGGTGTACGTGGCCTCTTCGGGCGGCTTCGGCGACGGCGCCGGCCCGGCCCAGGTGATGAAGCTGGACCCGGCCACGTTGGCCGTGCAGGCCACCATCCCGCTGGAGCGCAAGGGCTTCGGCGTGGTGCTGGACGATGCCAACGACCGCCTGTACGTGGGCAATACCGTGGACACGTCGGTGACGGTGGTCGACACCGCGCAGGGCAAGGCGATCGGCGTCGTGCAGTTGATGGAAAAGAAGGTCGGCAAGGATGGCAAGGCCAGCTACACCCACGACCTGCGCGAGCTGGTGGTGGACGGCGCCAACCACCGCCTGTACGTCACCGGGCACTCCGGTGAGGGCAGTGTGCTGTTCGTGGTGGACACGCAGTCGCTGAAGCTGCTGGGCACCATTCCCGGCCTGGGCAACGCAAAGGCGCCCGGCCTGGCATTGGATGCCGCCAACAAGCGCGTGTACATCAGCAACCTGCTGGGCGAAGTGGTGGTGGTCGGTACCGATACCGGCAAGGTTGAGCAGCGCTACAAGGTCACCGCCGAGCAGCCGATGAACATCGCGCTGGACCCGTCCGGCCCGCGGCTTTTCATCACCGACCAAGGGTCGGAGATGATCCGCAAGTACCAGGGCAGCAGCATCGAAGGCTTCGCATCCACGCACCCTGGCAAACGCGTGCTGGTACTGGACCGCACCACCGGCAAGGAACTGGCCAGCATCCCGGCCGACGCCGGCACCCTGGGCATCCTGCTGGACGCGCCGCGCAAGCGCCTGTACGTGACCAACCGCGAAGCGGGCACGGTGACCGGCTATGACAGCGACAGCTACCAGAAGACCGGCGAGTGGTCGGTGCCCACGCACCCGAACAGCCTGGCACTGGATGCCAAGAACAACGTGCTGTACGTAAGCATCAAGAACGGCGACAAGGAAGAGAAGGGCGCGCAGGAAAGCGTAGCGCGCATCGCCCTGTAATGGGTAGTGACGGCCGCTGGCCGTCAAGATTCTGCGCGTGATGCCGGAAGGGGAGGGTGGGTGACGACCGTTGGTCGTCACTGATCCCTCCGGCGCCCGTCCAGCAACGTTGATCCTCGATGGATTACTTACGGGAGCCGTTGCATCGTATCTCTGAACACTTCGCATGCAGGCAAGCGGCAACCGGCCAGCATAGGCAAAAGAAAGCTGCCAGCGAGATGGCGACGATGAGCCACTCCTTTGTGACCACACCTAGAACAATCGGCACGCCCAAGGCGGCAAATGCAGTGTGTACGTATACCATGAGCAAAACATATCTGCCGTAGGGTATTTCCGAAACAATCCTATCGCCGCAGGCTGAGCAAGTCGTAACCTGGGATCGATTGAGCGCCCTCAAGACGCTGAACCTCTGCTTATGTGTTCCGCACGACGGGCAGGTGGCTGTGAAAATTGAACCCATTGGTAGATCTCGTTTCCAACGATCATTGCAGGGGCAATTGCATCTGGCGGTTGGCTGGCGCGGCCAAAAGTCCTCACTCCGCGAACCGCTGACGCTGCACTCCCGTGTCTTACCTTCTGCGCCTGTTGCGAAAATTTACTATTGAAAGAACGGCGAGAAGTAAGGAAAAGCATCCCAGGTAGCCGAGCAAGTAGTGTCGGAAGAACAGCTCCTCTTCTTCCAAAACCTTGACCGCCAACACTGCGGTGCATAGGGTGAAGATTGCGTAAGTCACGGCCGCGTTTATGAGATGAATGGTGTTCCTACTCATTGCGATCCCAGCCAGCCCTCTTCACCACCCAAGAAACAATCTTGTTAGTTGCAAAGACCCACGCGATTGCAAAGATTGGTGTCAGGTTGTTTGCTATGCCAGGTGTACTCCAGGCTATAAGAACCCCGCAAGCGTATACGAGCACAAATGCCAGTGAGGCGAGAAATCGTTTCATGTGACAATCTTCCTCTGGGAGGCATCCCCGTACCTCATTGCCATCACGTCCAGGTACAGGCCTGAGCGGCATGACGTCGATGGAATCCATGCAGCCACCTACGGATAGACCTCGACCGAAAGCTCCAGTGACAGCTCGGCCAAGCGCCTCATATCGTCAGTTGCAAGCGTAAAGCCGCTGTCCCCTTCGACGAAGACGCCGACATACAGCTCGGTTCGCCCGCCGGTGAGCGCGATCTGGCGGAAGATGCTCTGGTTCCCTTCGAGCTTATCGAGCAGTGGTGCCAGCGCTTCCGTAAACCTGCCCGGTGCTTTCGTTACGAGGCGGAAGTTGCAATAGCTTGCTCGATAGAACCCGTCAAGGAACTCTCCCGCTGGAGTTGTTCGCCTCAATCCGACGCTCTGGGCTATCCGCGGCTCAAGGCGTACGGCTTCGATCATCTCCTGAGCAGGCATCACCGGATGGCAGATACGCAAAGAGATCGAGAAGGTTTCGTCAGGGTGCATCAGCGATCCTCGGTTGCAGCTGCGGACATGGCGTCATGAAGATGATGCGTCCGGTAGTGACGGCCGCTGGCCGTCAAGTTTCCACGCCTGCTCAATGAAATCCTCGTCACTTGGACAGAAAGGTGCGGTAGATGTTTGTAGCCGCCACTATCCCGAATAAGGCGGCAGCAATTCCCATGGCATCTTCGGCCACAAAAGGAACGTCGTACAAAAATTTGTAAGCGAAGGCGAGGGCGACGTTGATGGGCAGCAAGCTCAGTCCGGCTACCGCCGTCCAACCTACAATCTTTATGGCGCGCCTGTAAATCAACATGGGTAGGCTCCTTCCTGGGGCTGCAATTAGATATCGATACGGCCGCTGGCACGGCACGCAATCTCGGCTCCTGCCGATGCCTGGATCAGGATGACGGTTTGGCAGCCTGAAACAAAGACATCACTTGAATTGTCGATGTCAAGGAGCTGGCAGGCGCGCTGATACTCAAATGAAGTGCTTTTTTGATGGAACACGGATACGTCAAGAATGATGTTCTGTAGAGAGAAGCCGTCTACGTATAGGTCGATAAGATTCATCAGCATGAGGTCAGCACTCGGCTGGCCTTCGGCGTCGGTCAGGCTCACTGCCAGCGTGCTACTTGATTCGTTCAAGCGCAGCCCGGTGATGCGGCAATCGTGCAGGTCACGCATTGGCTTTCTCCAACCCGGTTTTCACGGGCAGTCCAGGTCCACGCACTCCGTAGACCCACGGACGCGCATCTGGCGAGCTCTGGCCACCGTTGCTGCCTCCATTGCTCTCAAGGGTGGAATCCTCCATCCGCGTCGTAGAGTCTCGATTCGCCAAGGCGAGGGTAATGCATAAGCCGTAGATCATTTCCTCCGGCCCCCGACCTCTTTCCACTTCTCGCCAAAAAGATAGAGGCACTGAAAGCCGTAAAGATCAATCAGCCTCATCCCTGCAATGAGTGCCGCCGTTGAGAGCATCTCAACGACATCCCCCCGGATGTCGGGCATGAACACGTAGCCATACGCAAAAGGGAACGCGCCACATAGAGCCACGTATGTCAGTGCGTAGGAAGTCAACGCACGCCGACTGGTCGTATTCGCGACCGCGATGGACAATGGGATGACGAATGTGAAGGGTAAAAGCATGATTACCAGGATGTGCATCTTTAGTGTCGCTCGCAGCCAGAGAAGTCTGAGGTCCGGCAAGCTCGCTTCAGCCTCATTCGTTTCGCACCTGTGAGCGGTTCGCCATCGGTATGTGCGCCGCCCTACTCGAAGACACGCCTGTACCAGTATCCCCGCCTGTCGCGGAGGAACTTGAACTCAGGTACCTCTGAAAAAACGCTTAGTTGCTTCATGTCTACCCCGTACCTGTAGAACAAGGCGAGAAGTTCACGCAGATCATACTCATTCATGGCCGCAGGACTCACCACAATATCAAGGTATCTGCCGCTCCCACCTATCGAATGAACAAAGGTCATGGCTTTCAGCCAAGTAAAAAACGCTGACTCGTCGCCTGGAGAATAAAATACGGTTGCCTCAGCTGTCAGTGTGATCTTTTCGTCTTTCATCTTGTTCTTTCATCGGGAAAGATATTCACGTGCCCTTGGGGGCAGGGGGGGGTCTTACCTCACTATAGGTCAGGAGGAGGTTGTCTCTTTTCACGCCGGCCGCGAAAACCAAGATCTGAATGCACGCGCATGTGCCCTTAGTTTCATTTGGCTCACGAAGAACAGCATGAGTCCAAGGACCATTGCACTGAGATCGCCATTGATCGACGAGTCAATCTGCTTGCACATCTCCAGGACGGCCTCTCTGTCTGCGTGCTCCACGCAGGTCCGAAGCCCGCTGTACGTCCATCATTTGGGAGTCTGCAACCTGGACCACTGCTCTCCTCCTCAAGCTCCACAGTTTGCCCAGCTCGGTCAGGACGAGCGCCGCGACCATGACGTGGACAGAGCCTGTCGTGGAGTCCAGGTAACCAAGGAGCGGCACAGAAGGAATGACCAGTGCGATCCGGAACGGTGCCTGTGCCATAGCCAGGTAGCGCCCTGCAGGTCGGTTGCACGCAAGCAGATAGCCTGTTGCCAACAACGAAAGGAGCACCACAGCGTGGATGCATGAGACGACCAGCGGTAGCGAACTGCCGTACTGCTGGGAGGTCGTGAGCGCATCTACAACGTCATCCCAGAGCGGGATCCTGCCGTTCACCACGCCGACCACCATGAGCAGCACAACGGCGACGAGATCCAGCACGCCCCACGCACGTGTCCAGAGCGTTGCTCGGTCGCTGCGCTTCGTAGGCGCGATTACGTAAGACATCCTCAGACGCCCCCGCTCGCAAGGAAAAGGATGAACAGGAGAAGCATCGACTGCAGCGCACAGGAGAGGATGGCAAGAAGTGCGGGAATCCGCCTGGGCGCAAATGCGGATAACAGGTTCAACCCGAAAAAGAGAGCCGGCGCCACGACGCGGAATTCGAAGTCGGTGAGGTACGGATAGGGGAAGGACTTTACGGCATCTGGATAGTTGTGCTCGGGTACGCTGAAGAAGCCGATCGTTCCCATGATCAGCATTCCCAGCCATGCAAGCGTCAACAGGAAGAATGCAAGCCTTCTGCGCCCGCCTGCACTGAGGCGAGGCGAGCTCACGTCAACGCATTCCTCTTTCCAGTTCCATTTCTTCAACTTCAACAGCAGTCCGGGAGCATCTGCCGAAAGGAGGAGCAGCAGGAACCCGAACATCATCCAGTACAGATTCGCTTCGATGGATTCCGGCAAGCTGTCGCAGCTCGATACGCCTTCACCTGACGCGGCGAATTCGTAGCACTGCCGCAATAAACGGTATTCCCCTGCCGCGGACAGCTTTCCGTGGATGAGCATGCCTACTCCACAGGCAGATAGTGTGCGGGTCAGAGCCGACCGCATCGCGTGTCCTCAGGAAGTGAGTGGCACGAAGCAGATTGTGTGCCCGAGCAGGGCCTACCGAGCGGCGACCGCTCTCTCGCCGCGTCCCTGCATTGCATGCCGCCGGATTCTATTCTTCTCATCCCCTGAGTGGTTACGCATCGCGCGTACTGCGTGTTCCCTGCGCTGTTAATTTCCTGAATACTATGTGAACTTCCGGCGAAATCCAACCCGACGTCAGTTTGTCTGGCTTCGAAGGTCGTGCGCAGCGTCAAAAGCGACATATGGAGCGGGCGCGCTCGCGCATGAGCGAAACCTGCCAAGCACTTCCGGCTCTGATTTCAGGCCTCAGTTGTCCGCTTGATACCGGTAGGCGAGAGCTACACGGCTGTGCCGAGCCGACTTCAGTCGGCTCGGCTGTTAACGTGCGGACCCTGGTCTGCCCCTGTCACGCATGACGGCCAGCGGCCGTCACTACCGTTCCCGGGCGAGGTGCTGCTACGCGGTCAGCCGCGGCTTGTGCTCGCAGCGCGGGTACCCGGAGCACGAGTGGAAGTCACCGTACTTCCCGGTCTTCTTCACGATGACGCCGGTACCGCACGCGGGGCACCGCTGTTCCTTCACCGGCGTTCCGTCCAGCGTGGTTACCTGCAGCGCGCCGTCCCGTTCCAGCTCATCCAGGAATGCCGAGCGCTTGCCGGAAACAGTGAACATCGCCACCGAGCGCCGTGCCCGCGTCAACGCCACATAGAACAGCCGCCGTTCTTCGCCCAACGGATACGTGTCCCCACTGGGCATCGCCAGCGACAGCACGTCGTCGTCCGCGCGCAGGTTGGGGAAGGCGCGGTCCAGCAGCGCCGGCAGGATCACCACGTCCGCTTCCATGCCTTTGCTGCGATGGGCGGTAAGGAAGCTGACCTCCAGCGTCGCGCCGAAGCGTGAGCGCCAGTTGCCGGGCAGGTAGGCGCGGTCGGCGTTGTAGCGGCCCAGCACGAACACGCTCAGCTTGCCGTCGCGGCCCGCTGGCATCGCACCGCTCAGGCACGCTTCGTGCAGCTGCTGCAGGTACTGGCCCACGGCATCGCTGAGCTGATCACGCGCGGCAACCTGGAACGCCCGCAGCACCGGCCCATGACTCGGCGTGCTTGACCATACGTGCTTGCGGATCTGCGCCGGGTTGGCGGTGATGAAACGGCTGGATACATCGCACAGGGCCTGCGGGCAGCGGAAGGTCTGCTCCAGCCGCAGCACCTGCCCGTGGCCGAACCACTCGCTGAAGCGGGTCATCACCGAGACGTCGGCACCGGCGAAGCGGTTGATCGACTGCCAGTCATCGCCCACCGCGAAGAAGTACGTGCCCGGCTGCTGCACCAAGGCACGGCACAGGCGTGCCCGGGCGCGCGATGCATCCTGGAATTCGTCCGCCATCACCAGCGTATACGGCGATGCATGGCGGCCTTGTTCCAGGTGCTCCGCGGCCTGGTTGAGCATGTCCTCGAAATCAATGGCGTGCTCTGCATCCAGCGCATCGTCCCACGCCTGCAGCACCGGTCCGGCGATCTCCAGGAAGCGACGGTAGCGCTCCTTGAACTGGTCGTCGGGCATTTCGCGCAGTCGCGCGGCCATGTCGTCCAGGCCGAGGCAGTTGCTCTTGGCATGGCTGATGAAGGTGCGCATCAGGCCGATCAGCTCGGCGTCGGGCATCGGCTTCTGGCCGTCATCCGGTATGTCGCGGTCCGGGTTGGGATCGACCGTCACGCCCCCTGTGGCCAGTGCAAGCCCCAGATCGTCGAAGGCCCAGCCCATGCGCAGGTCGTGCGAGCTGGTGTCCAGATGAGGGCCTTCTGTGTGCGGCAGCGGATCGGTGTCCGCGCCGCCATGCCGGTGATGCAGCCCGGCGTCCGGGTAATAGAACTGCGTGGGCTGTGCGTGGAAGGCATCCTCGCCTGCGTCGAAGCGCTGGCTGCGGTCGTACGCATAACGCACGCCGTTGTAGAACAGCCAGTCGGCCAGGATGCGGTCTTCCACGCTGCGCACGCGCTCGCCCTGCAGGGTGCGCACGTAGCCGCTGCCGTCCTTGTCCCAGCCGTCGGCATCCATCGCACCGCCCTGCGCCGGCAGGTCGCGGCCGAACACCAGCCGGAACATGTCCCAGCGCGTGCGGAAGGCGTGCGAACGGTCCTTCAGCTGGTCGATGAGGTCGGCCAGCCGATGGAAGCCGAGCGTGGCATCCACCGCCCAGTCGGGCACCTCCGGCCGGCGCCCGGTGACGCTGGCGATGATCGCCAGGCCGAGCGCGTGGAAGGTGCGCGCCTGCACCACGCTGTCGCCCATGCCGAGGCGGGCGAACGCGCGATCAGTGCGTTGCTGCAGTTCGCCGGCGGCTTCCTTGTTGAAGGCCAGCATGACGATCTGGCGGGGCTCGGCGTAACCGCGCTGGATGGCATAGGCGGCCTTGGCCACCATGGTGGAGGTCTTGCCGGAACCGGCGGCGGCCACGACCTGCACGCGGTTGTCGAAGCAGATCACCGCGTGCGCCTGTTCGTCGGTGAGCGGGCGACTTTCCACGCCGTCCAGCAGGGCGCGCGATGCGATGCGTTCGGTGGCGAGGATCTGCGCGTTGACGGCTTCGCAGGCGGCGCTCCAGTCCTGCTCCCACAGCTCCAGTTCGATCAACGCCGATTCGCGTTCTTCGTCGTCCAGCGGCAGGTCGGCATCATGGAACAGGGCGTGGAGTTCCGCGGATGACAGGCCCATGGCGGGGCGCACATCCAGCAGCGCTTGCTGGTCGTCGTGGCCGATCCAGCGCCGTTGTGCGCGGCGTTCGGTCAGCAGTTCTTCTGCCTCACCGTTCCACTGGCGCATCAGGTCGAGGATATGCAGGAAGGCCGGACCACGCTCGCGCTGGTCCTGTGCCTGTTCGGCCGTGTCCAGGGCCTTGGTGAAGGTGCTGGCGTCGGTGTGGGAGAGGCCGTCCAGGGTGATCGTCGGGCCTTCGCGGCGCTGTATTACTACGCTGGCCCATAGCAGGCCGCGCTTCACGGTTACGCGCGCATCGAAACCGAGGGTAAGCCGGTGGATGGCATCGCCGAGGTGGATCACTACGTCCTCGCCGTCCAGGTGCAGTTCCCATGCGGCAGAGCGGGGCAGGGCGAGGGCCAGGCGCGAAGGTGTCCAGTGCTGCGTCATGCGTACTGCGGTCCTGCGGGATCGGTGTTTCAACGGTGGCGTCATGATAGGACAGCGTGGGGATGCGCGCGCGACGGACACCGGATCGGTAGCGCCGAGCCATGCTCGGCGGGATGCCTGCACCGCGCGGTGCGCTCGCCGACCATGGGTCGGCGCTACCAGAGCGGATTCGCCCGGTGCAGAAAATTCGGCGGCAATGTTCGTCCCGTGCGGGTTTTTGGGCGGGGACGGCGGATCGGTAGCGCCGAGCCATGCTCGGCGGGATGCCGGCACCGCGCGGTGCGCTCGCCGACCATGGGTCGGCGCTACCAAGGCAGGTTCGTGCGATGCGCAGGCGATCACGCGGCAGGTTCGCGGGGTGCAGGTGGTTCGGCGGGGAACGTGGACGGCGGATCGGTAGCGCCGAGCCATGCTCGGCGGGATGCCTGCACCTCGCGGTGCGTTCGCCGACCATGGGTCGGCGCTACCAAGGCAGGTTCGCGCGATGTGCAGGCGATCACGCGGCGGGTTCGCCCGGTGCAGGCGATGCAGCCCCGCCCCGTGCAGGCCATGTCACGACGCCGCCACGATCTTTCACGACGGCCCAAGCCCCGCCCCCTTAGCGTGGGGGACTTGTTCCCCTTGCATGGAGTTGCCATGACTGCTTCCCGCGTCCGCCTGCACGTTGAAGACTCCGGTGGGACAGGCCGTCCGGTCGTCCTGATCCATGGTTGGCCGCTGTCGGCTGATTCCTGGAAGGCCCAGGTGCCCGTGCTGCGCGATGCCGGGTACCGGGTGATCGCCTATGATCGGCGCGGCTTCGGGCGTTCGGACAAGCCGGCCGAAGGCTATGACTACGACACGCTGGCGGCCGACCTGGCCGGCCTCATCGAAGACCTGGACCTGAAGGATGTATCACTGGTCGGCTTCTCGATGGGCGGTGGCGAAGTGGCGCGCTACATCGCCAACCACGGCCAGGACTGCCTGCACAGCGTGGTGTTCGCCGCGGCGGTGCCGCCGTATCTGCTCAAGGGCAGCGACAATCCGGAAGGGCCGTTGAGCAAGGAAGCCGCCGATGAAATGGCCGGCGCGTTGGCCAAGGACCGTGAGGCCTTCTTCGACGACTTCACCAGGAAGTTCTTCAGTGCGGACGGCAAGCTGAAGGTCACTGAAGCACAGCGACTTGAAGCGGTGGCGCTGGCCCACCAGTCCGACCAGGTCGCGGCACTGGGCTGCCAGAAGGCGTTCGGCACCACTGACTTCCGCGAGGACCTGAAGAAGGTCACCGTGCCCACCCTGATCATCCATGGCGACAGCGATGGCACGGTGCCGTACGAAGGCTCCGGCAAGCGTACCCACCAGGCCATCCCGCGCAGCGAAGTGGTGGTGCTGGAAGATGCGCCGCACGGCTGCAATACCAGCCACGCCGATGATTTCAACCTGGCCCTGCTGAACTTCCTCAAGAAGTAAGCGTTGCCACTTGCCTGCAACGACGCCCGGCCGCCACGCCGGGCGTCATTGCGTCCACGCCACGGGAACCTGTCATGCGCAAGTCGACCACGCCGCCCTGGAAGAAGCTCAATCCCAAGGGGCAGGCATCGCGCCCGCTGACGGACGCGCAGAAGGCCGCCGCACGGCAGCGGGCGGAGGAGAACGGGCGACCGTACCCGAACCTGGTGGACAACATGTGGGCGGCCAAACAGCGGTAGAGTCAGGGGCTGCCCGACTGCCCGCCCACCGTGGCCCGATGACCTCCATGACATCCCGTTTTTTTGCGTTGCTGTTGCTTGCCATCGCAGGCGTAGGCCACGCGACCGAGATCGACCGCCGTATCGCGGTTACCATCGATGACCTGCCGTGGGCGCGACTGGACGAGATCCAGCCGCCGGACCTGCAGGCACGCCATCAGGCGTTGCTGGACCAGTTGAAGCAGGCGAACGTGCCGGTGGTCGGCTTCGTCAACGAGAACAAATTGGAAGTGGGCGGCGTGGTGCAGCTGCAGCGCGTGCAGATGCTGCGCGACTGGCTGGATGCGGGCTATCAACTGGGCAACCACACGTGGTCGCACATGGATCTGAACGCGGAAGGCGTAGAGGCGTTCCAGCAGGATTTCCTGCGCGGTGAGCGGGTGCTGCGCCCGCTGCTGGCCGAGCGTGGACAGGTGCCGGTGTGGATGCGCCACCCGTACCTGCGCGCCGGCCGCACGGCGCAAGACCGTGCCCGCATGGACGTGTTCTTCGCCGGGCACGGCTACCGCATCGCGCCGGTCACGGTGGACAACGGGGAGTGGGTATGGGCCTTCGCCTATGCCAACGTGCTCAACGAACAGGCCGATACACCCGCGCGCGAGGCCGTGCTGCGGCAGCTGCGGCGAGGCTACGTGCCGTACATGTTGAACAAGCTGGATTACTACGAAGCGCAGTCGGTGACGCTGCTTGGCTATGCGCTGCCACAGGTGTGGTTGATGCATGCCAACGAACTCAATGCGGCGACCTTAGCCGAGCTGGTGGCGGCGACACAACGGCGTGGGTACCGCTTCGTCACCCTGGACGAGGCGATGCAGGACCCCGCCTATGCGCGCGGGACAACCGGCTATGACGGCCGCTACGGGCCGAGCTGGCTGCACCGCTGGGCATTGGCGGAGAAGCGCCCGAAGACGTTCTATGCAGGTGAGCCGGAAGTACCGGCGTGGGTGAAGAAGTGGGCGAAGGTGGATTACGAATAGCCGCGGCGGTGGGAGGCACGGCTTGTAGCGCCGAGCCACGCTCGGCGAGCGCGGCGCGCGGCATGTATCAGACATCACGTTGTCGGAACAAAGAGCCGCCGAGCATGGCTCGGCGCTACCGCGGCAGTCCGTGCGGTTTCGTACGCGATGTAAGGCGGTGGCAGCAACGTGCGGCGTGGGTCGAGCAAGCTCGACCGCTACAACGGCGTGCGTTGCGCACGCTTTGGTAGCGCCGAGCCACGCTCGGCGAGCGCGAAGCGCGGCATGTGTCAGACACCGCGTTGCCGGAACGCAGAGCCGCCGAGCATGGCTCGGCGCTACCAGGGGCAGCAACAGGGTCAGCCGCGATAGGTCGCCAGCACGCCATCCAGCGCCAGCTCGGCCTTGAAACCGGCCTTTTCCAGCCGCTTGGCGACTTCGCGCGGCACATCGCGGCCACTGGTCAGCTTGTTCGGGGCGCCGGTGTAATGGAACAGCCTGCCATTGCTGCGGATCACCCGTGCAAGCTGGTCGTAGAACACCTGCGAATACAGTTCACCGGCGATGCCGAAGCGCGGCGGGTCATGCAGGATGGCGTCCACGCTGTTGCCGGGCAGCGCAGCGATCTCTTCGGATACATCGCCCTGCGCCAATTGCAGGCGGCCACCGGCACTGGGCGCGTCCGGATCCGGTGACCATGGGTTGAGCGTGCGCAGCCACAGTACGTCCGGGTTCTTTTCGAACGAACGGATCTGCGCGACGCCCGCATCCAGGCAGCAGGCAGCGAAGTAACCCAGTCCGCCGCAGGTATCGAGTACGGTCTTGCCCGCCGGGGCGATCAGTTCCACTTTGCGGCGCGCATCGTCGAATGGCGACAGCTTGGCGCTGGGCAGCATCTTGATGCCGTCGATTTCGAAGGTCGGCGCGCCCCATTCGGTGGGCACCAGCTTGATCAGCGATGCGCTGAAGCGCGAGATCGGCAGGAACTCCTCGCCATCCCAGTAGTACAGCGTGCGGTCCTTCACCTTGCCCGGCCACGGATAGGATTGGCCACGGAAAACGAAGCCATCGGCAGACAGGCCGACGGCTTCTTCGCTGCGTCCCAGGTCCAGCGAACCGGCCCAGCTGGGCGCGCCGGCAGCGGCCGCGCGCTGCAGGGCAGTGGCGGTTTCGCGGGTCAACAGGGGGCCGGAATAATGGGGCACGGGAGCGGTCGCGTGGCAATCAGGGGCCGCTAGTGTAGGACGCAGCGGGTGATCGCGTTACCGGGGCCGGGCTCAGTGCAGGATCATCGACAGCAGGAACAGCGCCAGCGGCACCGCGGAAAAGGCGGCACCGGCCAGTGCCAGCCACGGCCAGCGCTCATCGCGCACGCGCGAGGCGAGCACCGCGCAGAACCCACACATGGCCGCGGCCAGCACGCCCACCGCGGTGGCGCTGTTGCCGCTGGCGCCCATCGCGCGCGCCGCCTGTTCGATCAGCACGCCGATCACCATACCCAGCCAGCTGCACAGCCCGAACCAGGGCACCACGCCGCGTTTGATCGCACTTCCTCTTGCTGACATCGCCTGCGCTCCGTTGCCTGCACGGCCGGATGGCCGCCGCCTACAGTAACCGCTTGCTCAGCACTGGCGGTGACGGCGGCGCGCGTTCCACAGGTGGGTGGCGGCGAGCAGCACGCTGCCGATCACCGTGACCACCGTTTCGCTGTCATGGCTGGGGAACGCCAGCGCACCCGCCAGCAGCAGCGCCAGGCCGGCCGCTGCGGCCAACCAGGCCGGCGCCGGCAGCGGGTGCTGGCGGTGGGCGCGCCACAGTGCGAAGCCGGTGACCGGCAGGGCGATGGCCACGAACACGGCATGCACCCACTCCGCTTCGGCCCAGGCGCCGAACAGCGGAAGCGCGGCGGCCAACAGTGGCAGGGCCAGGCAATGCAGCAGGCACAGGCTGGACAGGGCGACGGCGCTGGCGTCGAGCAGGGCGGCTTGGCTGGGTTTCATTGGACGTGGGGAGCAGCACTGGGATGTTACATAGTAACACTATGCAGACGGGCGCTCTTTCACCACGGTCGCAGGATCCAGTCGGTTTCGTTCATCTGCAGCACGTGGGTGGGTTGCATGGCCTGCAGCAGGGCAGGGTCGTGGCTTGCCATGACCAGCGTGCCGGTGAACTGGCCGAGCAGGGTTTCCAGTGCGTGCAGCGCGTCCAGGTCCAGCGCGTTGCCCGGTTCGTCCAGCAGCAGCAGGCCGGGGGCCGGATCGGCATACAGGGTGCACGCCATCGCCGCCTTCAGCCGTTCGCCGGCGCTCAGCGTGGCGCTGGGCCGTTCGATGCGCGCGGCGTCCAGCCCCAGCAGGGCCAGCCGGGTGCGCAGTTCGGCCACCGGCGCGGCCGGACAGGCATCCTGAAGTGCCGCCAGTGCGCTGCTGCCCGCGTGCAGCGTGGCCAGCGACTGGTCCAGCAGGGCCGCCGGTACGCCGATGTCACAGCTGCCGCCACGCGGCGCCAACTGACCGGCCAGCACCCGCAGCAGGGTCGATTTGCCGCTGCCGTTGTCGCCCACCACGGCCAGCCGCTGGCCGCGCTGCAGGATGAGGTCCAGCGGTGCGCGGCAGCCGTGCGGCAGCTGCATGCCCCGCAGGCGGACGACCCGCTGGCTGGCGTGTTGACTGGGCGGTGCGAAGGCCACCAGTTGCGTGCCGGGGGCGACTCCGGCGCTGGCGTCGCGCAGGCGGTCGGCACTGTCGGCAAGGCGCTGGGCCTGCAGCTGCGCATGCCGTCCGGCGCTGGCTTGTGCGCGCTGTTTCTGCAGGCCCAGCAGGATCGGTGCCTGGTTGGCATCACGCGCGCTGCGTGCACCGCGCGACTGCCGTTGCTGGGCGCGTTCGTGCAGTGCGCGCGCATGCCGTTGCTGCTGCCGGTGTTGCTGTCGTGCATGGTCCAGCTGCGCCTGCGCGGCGGCTTCGTGCACCGCCTTGGCGTGAACGTAGTCCGTGTAGCCACCGCCGAAACGCTGCAGCCCCTGCGCATCCAGTTCGACGATGCAGGCCATCTGCCCCAGCAGTTCACGGTCATGGCTGACCACCAGCAGCCCGCCACGCCAGCGCTGCAGTGCTTCGCGCAGCAGGGCTCGCCGCCGTGCGTCCAGGTGGTTGCTGGGTTCGTCCAGGATCAACCAGTCCGCGCCACTGGCCCATGCGCCGGACAGCGCCACCTGCATCGCCTGTCCGCCACTCAGCCGTGCGGCCGGATCCTCCGGCTGCAGGTCGGTGGGCAGCCCGCTGCGCTGCCACTGCAGCCGCAGTTGTTCGCGCAGGTCCCAGCGCTCGCCCACGCGGTTGAAGTCTTCGATGTCGACCTGCCCTGCGGCTATCCGGTCCACTGCATCCAGCACATCGCCGACTCCGGCCAGGTCGGCCACGCGGCCCTGCGGCAGGCCACTCAGGGCGGGCAGCAGGAACACCCGCCCGCCCCCATGGCAGCGACCGGAGGTGGGTAACTGCACGCCAGCCAGCAGCCGCGCGAGCACGCTCTTGCCCACCCCGTTGGCGCCTACCAGTCCGGTGGCGACGGGGTCGAAGGTGAAAGACAGATCGGTAAACAAGGCACGCCCATCAGGCAGGCGGCAGGTCACGCGTTCAAGCGTGAGGGGATGCGTGGTCATGCAGACCTCCAACAGATGCCATCGACTCCCCCTGCGTACAGGGGCGGGAGAAGAATCAGGCCGTCGACGAAGACGGCGGCATCAGTGGCGCATTGGCGTAAGCCTCCAAGTGGATACGCCGATTATAGGACGGCCGCATGAACCGTACGAAGACGGCTACGGTCCTGGCTGGCGCTGGGTGTTCTGCATGTCTTCGCGCGCTGCGCCGTACAGTTCCTGGCGGCGCTTGTGGAAGGCAATGAATTCTTCGCGTGGCAGCGCCTTGGCGAACAGCCAGCCCTGGCCGAATTCCACCTGCCGGCTATGCAGGTAGGCCAGCTGGTCTTCGGTTTCCACGCCTTCGGCCACCACGAACAAGCCCAGCGTCTTGGCCATGTCGATGATGTGGCCGGTGACCGGGCTGGTGGCGCTGTCGGTGCCGATCGCATCGATGAACGACTTGTCGATCTTCAGCGCGTCCAGCGGCAGCTGCTGCAGGTACTGCAGGTTGGAGTAGCCCACGCCGAAGTCATCGATGGCCACTGCGTGGCCGGAATGCCGCGCCGCGGAGATCACCGCCCGCGCCTTTTCGATGTCCATGAAGCCGCGTTCGGTGGCCTCCAGCCAGATCTGCTGGTTGGCGATGCCGGTGCCGGCCAGCTTGGCGGCGATCACCTTCAGCGCACGCCCGCTGATCATGTCTTCCGGTGCCAGGTTGATGGCGATGTGCGCGCTGCGGTCGCCGACCAGCAGGTCGCGCATGTCCACGATCACCCGTTCGATCACCTCATCGGTGATCGCCCCGACCAGCCCGCTGGCTTCGGCCAGCGGAATGAACAGGTCCGGCCGCACTTCGCTGCCATCGGCGCGACGCCAGCGCACCAGCGCTTCGGCGCCCACGCAGATGCCGGTTTCCAGCTCGATGATCGGCTGGTAGACCACGTACAGTTCGTTGCGGCGGATGGCGTGGGCCAGTTCGCCTTTCAGTGAATAACGCCGCCGCGACAGCACCACGCTGCCGGCCATCGCGGCGGCGCCGAACAGCAGGCTGATCGGCACCAGCACCCAGGCCTGCTGCAGGAATATCCCGCCCATTCCGGTGCGTGGGAGGGTCGCCACCGCCAGCCACGCTTCGCTGCGTGCGCTGGTGAACAGCAGGCTGCCGTCGTCGCCGGTGCGGGGGTCGCGCAGCAGCGACTGCAGCAGCGCCTGGTCGGGCAGTGCCTGCTGGGCGATCAGCCGCCCATCCGGGGTCGCGATGGCGATGCGGATGTCGCGCGCGCCGATCAGGTCGACGAAGTGATAAGGGTCCATCAACGCCTCGTAGTCGCCCAGCCGCATGGACAACATGCGTCGCCCGTAGGGTGCGCGTGGTTCCACGTCCAGCTGCAGGGTGGCGCCGTCTGCGGTGGTATGGTCGGGCTGGCCTGGCGCGGGCACGGCGACCGGACTGCCCCATGAGGTGCAGCGCACGCGGCCCTGCTGGAAATAGCTGATCTGGTCCAGCGACGAGGTGGTCACCACCCGGGTCTGCATCAATTGGATGTGTTCTGGGCTGCACGGCGCCAGCGGGCTGTGCCGCATGGCCTGCAGTGCGGAGAATGCCTGCAGGTAGGAACGGTCGGCGCGCTCCAGGGCGCGGTCGGCGGTTTCGCGCAGTTGGGCCTGCGCGGTGTTGGCAGCATGGTGCCAGCTGAGCCAGGTCATCATCGCCAACGGCAGCGCAGCGGCGAGCAGGCCCACCAGGGCCATCAGCAGCAACATGCGCGTGCGGTTCATCGACAGCTCCGTGTCCGAGGGGAGGCGCTCGGCCAGGTCCTGCCTGCAGCCCGCCTTGCCGCCCAGCGTAGCTGAACGCAGGGGCGGATGGGGGGGGCGGGCGGCGAAGGCGCCGGCAGCGTGGGCCGTGTGCCGCGCAGGGCAACGGCGCGAGTGGCCGGAAGCGTCAGGTGGCGTCTTCACCGGGGATTCCGCACCGCAGGACCACCATGCCGCCGACCTCCTTGCCGATGCTCCTGCCGATGCGCGTGCCTGCCTGCTTCTGTGTGCTGTTGCTGGCGCTGGCCTGCGGGCCGGCGCAGGCGCGTACGATCTACCGCTGCGTGCAGGGCAACACGGTCAGCATGGCGACCGCGCCGGAGCCGGGGTCGCGCTGCACGGCCAAAGAGATCGACGACACCGCCGTGCAGGCCCCCAACCTGTGGGGGAACATGGGGGTGTTCAGCGGCACCCTGTACGAACGCGAGCAGGACGGCAGGCTGGTCTACTCCACCCGCAACCTGCCCGGATCGCGGGTGTACCTGAAGTTCACCGTGGCCACGCCGCCTGGCGAGCCGGCGCATGCCGGGCTGGGACGCGTCGGCGCGGCACAGCTGGCACCGCATGCGAAACAGTTCAAGGCGGCGGCCAAGGCCACCGGCGTGGAAGATGCCTGGCTGCGGGCGATCGCCCATGCGGAGAGCGGTTTCGATGCGGCCGCGGTGTCGCCGAAGGGTGCGCAGGGGGTGATGCAGCTGATGCCGGACACCGCCAGCGACTACGGCGTGCAGGATCCGCTGTCGGCCGCGCAGTCGATCGATGGCGGCGCCCGCCACATGCGCGCGCTGCTGCGTCGCTACAAGGGCGATCACGTGCTGGCGGCGGCCGCCTACAACGCGGGCATTGGCGCGGTGGCCCGCTACAACGGCGTGCCGCCGTACGCCGAAACGCTGGCATACGTGGAAAAAGTGATGGCGTTGTACGCGCGTTACCGCGAGGCGATGGGCATCCGCAGCGAGGTGCCTGCGCGCTGAGCGTGCCACCGGGGCATGCTCCGTGGATGCGCGCGCCGGCATTGCCTTGGCACGCGTTGCGGCAACGGCTATCGTCCTGCCTGCGAAAAAAACGAAGGGATGCAGATGGTGCGTGTGCGATGGATCATCGGGGTGGCCGTGGTAACCACGGTCGCGGTTGCGGCGACCTTCCTGCCGCGAACCGTCACCGAGGCGGTGCCCGCGGGACCGGCACCGACGCCCCTGGGCTGGACCGCGCAGCTGCAGCCCTTGGCCGGCGATGGCGTGCCGGGCCTGCGCGACGGGGCGGCAGCGCAGGCGCGCTTCTCCGACCCGTACGCACTGCTTGCGCTGGACGATGGCAGCCTGCTGGTGGCCGACGCCGGCGACAACAACCGGATCCGTCGGGTGGCCGCCGATGGCAGCGTGTCCACGCTGGCCGGCAGCACCGAAGGACTGGCTGATGGGCCGGCACTGCAGGCGCGGTTCCACACCCCTTCCGGGTTGGCGCGCGATGCGGCCGGGGCGGTGTACGTGGCCGATACCGGCAATCATGCGATCCGCCGCATAGGGCTGGATGGCCAGGTCACCACGCTGGCCGGCGGTACGCGCGGCTTCGCCGACGGACCGGCGGCCCAGGCACGTTTCGATGGCCCGATGGGCGTGGCGGTGGATGCGCTCGGCAACGTCTACGTCGCCGATACCTGGAACGACCGGATCCGGGTGATCAGCCCGGATGGCATGGTGCGGACCCTGGCAGGCGGCGGCGAGCCGGCGCACATCGATGGCTTCCCCGGCGTGGCGCGCTTCGACACGCCGGTGGCGCTGGCGTGGGACGGCGACGGTGCACTTCTGGTGGCCGATTTCCACAACAACGCGATCCGCCGGGTCGGCATGGACGGGCAGGTGGATACGCCGGTGCCGTCGTCCAACGTGATCAACGGACCGCTGTCGCTGGCGCGCAGCCATGACGGCGTGCTGTACGTGGGCGACCGCAGCGGGCGCATCGTGCAGGTGTCCGCGCAGGGCCACCAGATCGCGCTGGTCGGCACCGGGCAGGTGCCGCGGCTGGCCCGCCCCAGTGGCTTGGCGCTGGCCGCCGATGGCAGCCTGCGGCTGGCTGATGCCGCGGCGTGGCGCCTGCACCGGATGGTTGCGCTGGCACCTGGCGAGGCACCGGCACCGGCAGTGGTGGGGCCGGCGGTGGACGCGCCGTTGCCGCGCACGGAAGGCCGCTGGCCGCTGGCGCCGCAGCTGGGCTGGCACGAGGTGGTGGGAACGCTGGGCGAGGTGCGGGGCAACTTCAAGGGCGAAAGTCGCCACCACCTGCATGATGGCTTCGACGTGCGCGGCGATGTCGGCCAGACCGTGCTGGCGATCGCCGATGGCAAGATCGACAGCCCGTTGTCCAGCTGGACCGTGGGCGGACAGGCCGAAGGGCTGGAGGTCGGACCGCTGCGTTACCTGCACATGCGGGTGGGCCGTGATCCGCGCGGGGTGGCCTTCGATGATCGCTGGCAGCAGCTGTTCGATGCGGAGGGCAAGCTGGAGCGCATCCGCCTGCGCCGTGGCACGCGGATCCAGGCCGGCGACCGGCTGGGCAGCATCAACAGCCAGGCACACGTGCACCTGAGCGTAGGCAGCAGCGGTTTCCAGCGCAACGCGGCACTGCTCGGCTTCAACGGATTCGTCGATACCGTGGCACCGCGCATCACCGACGTGGCGCTGCTGGATGACGCCGACCAGCCGCTGCGCGCCGATGCACAAGGACGCCTGCCGGTGTCACGCAGCGGGCGCGGCGTGCAGATCGTGGTGGAGGCCTGGGACCAGGTGGACGGCAACCTGCCGCGCCGTCGGCTGGGCCTGTACCAGGTGGGGTACCAGATACGGGATGCGGCCGGGCAGCCGCTGGCCGGCTACGAACAGCCACGCTGGAACATCGTGTTCAACCGCATGCCGCCGCAGCAGCAGGCAGTGCGCATGGCGTACGCGCCGGACAGTGGCATCACCGTGCACGGCAGCGCGGTCACCCGCTTCCGTTACCTGGCGACCAACACCGTGCGCGATGGACTGATGGCGGCGGGCCGCTGGCAGCCGGCGGCCTTGCCCGCGGGTGAGTACGTGATCCGGGCGCATGCGCGCGACCACAGTGGCAACGATGCGCTGGGCGCGCGCGACCTGCGCGTGGTGCTGGTCGACTGAGCCGCGGCGCGCGGGGGCTGCGCGTCGGCTCAGGCGCCGACGCGCAGCCGTTCGGCGTCGAGGTCTTCCAGTGGACGCACTTCGATGCTGCCAAAGCGTGCCCACGGGAAGCCGCGGGCGATGCGCAGGGCGCTTTCGTGGTCGGGTGCCTGGATCAGGTTGAAGCCGGCCAGCAGCTCGCGGGTTTCTGCGAAGGGACCATCCAGCACGCGTTCCTCGCCACTGCGCACCCGCACTGTGCGGGCCTGTTCGATCGGCTGAAGTTTCTGCGATGCCAGCAGCGTGCCGTCGGCCTGCAGCGCGTCGGCGTGCTGCAGGCATGCGCGCATCAGCGCATCGAATTCCTCGCTGGGCAGGGCGCCAAGCAGGGCGGGGTCGATATAGATCAGCAGGGCGTACTGCGGCATGGGGGGCGTCCGTTGGCGGCGGGTGCCCATGATCGCGCAGACCCGCGCCAGGCTGTGTTGCGGCGCCGCATCGGGGCGTGCTCCCTGACCCTGCACGCGACCGGATGGCGGGCGATCCAGCGTTTGCAGGGGATGTCGATTTCCCTGCCCGTGGTTCGTCGACATCATGAAGGCCGGGCACTACCGGCCGCATTGGGAGCGCAGACATGAAAGTGATGGTTTTGGTCAAATCCAATGCCAGGATCGAGGCGGGCATCCTGCCCGGCACCGATGAAATGATCGCGATGGGCAACTTCAACGAAGAACTGGTGCGGGCCGGGATCCTGCTGGCGGGCGAAGGGCTGCATGCCAGTGCCCGCGGCAAACGCGTGCGCTTCGGTGACGCCACGCCGCCGCAGGTCGAAGCCGGTCCGTTTGCCGATCCCGGATCGCTGGTGGCCGGCTTCTGGCTGTGGCAGGTGCGCTCGCTGGACGAGGCGCTGGAGTGGGCGCAGCGCGCCCCGTTCGCGCCGGGTGACGTGCTGGAACTGCGGCCGATCATGGCCGAAGAAGATTTCGGCGACGCCTTCACCGCCGAACTGCGCGAGAAGGAACAGCGGCTGCGCGAACAGAGCACCGCGCGCTGAGAGCATTCCATCCATCCACGCTTGCACGGGAGTACCGAAGATGAAACTGATTCCATTCCTTGGCTTCAAGGGCCAGGCACACGAAGCGATGGCGTTCTACGCACAGGCGCTGGGCGGCAAGGTCACCGCGGAAATGCGATACCGCGACATGCCGCCTTCCGACGGCTCGCCCGGCTGCAACGAGATGCCGCCGGAGACCCTGGACCATGTCGCGCATTCGCAGCTGGAGGTGGGCGCGGCGGTGCTGATGGCCGCCGATGGCCCCGGCGAGGACGGCGGTGGCAGCACCACCATCAACGTGGACGTGGACACGCCGGAGGAAGCCGAGCGGGTGTTCGCCGCACTGGCCGAGGGCGGGGTGGTGCACATGCCCATCGGCGAAACGTTCTGGGCGCATCGCTGGGGCATGCTGCAGGACCGCTATGGCAAGCCGTGGATGGTCAACTGCATGAAGACGCCCTGAGCATGCAGGAGCGGCTGCAGGCACTGTGGCGGATGGAGTCGCCCGGATTGATCGCGCGCCTGGCACGGATGCTGGGCGGTGATGTCGGCCGCGCCGAAGAGCTGGTGCAGGACTGTTGGCTGGCCGCGTTGGAACGCTGGCCGCTGGAAGGCATGCCGGACAATCCAGGAGCCTGGCTGATGACCGCTGCGCGCAACCGTGCCATCGATGTACTGCGCCAGCGACAGCGCATCGCCGGGCAGCATGCGCAATGGGGCGAAATGCTTCATCCAGCCGCAGCGTCCGCGCCGGATGACAGCGATGCGTTGGCCGACGACATAGGCGATGACCTGCTGCGGCTGGTGTTCGTGGCCTGCCATCCGGTGCTGTCGGCCGATGCGCGGGTAGCGTTGACCCTGCGCCTGCTGGGCGGGCTGACCACGCAGGAAATCGCCCGCGCGTTCCTGCAGCCCGAGCCGACCATCGCCCAGCGCATCGTGCGCGCCAAACGCACGCTGGAACGCAGCCAGGTGGCCTTCGAGGTGCCGCGCAGCGCGGAGCTGCCGGGGCGGCTGCACTCCGTGCTGGAAGTGGTCTACCTGGTATTCAACGAAGGCTACGCGGCCAGCCACGGCGAAGACTGGATGCGCCCGGCGCTGTGCGAGGAGGCGCTGCGGCTGGGGCGGGTGCTGGTGGCGCGGCTGCCTGCGCATGCGGCGGTGCACGGGCTGCTGGCACTGATGGAACTGCAGGCGTCACGTGGCGCCGCGCGCACCGATGCCGACGGGCGTGCAGTGCTGTTGGAACAGCAGGACCGCGCGCGCTGGGACTGGCTGCAGATCGAGCGTGGGCTGGCGGCACTGCAGCGTGCGCGGGAGTTGCGCGGTGACGATGACCGCTATGTGCTGCAGGCCGGCATCGCGGCCTGCCATGCACGTGCGCGGGTTGCCGCGCACACCGATTGGGCGGCGATAGCGGCGCTGTACGACCGTCTGCTGCAGGTGCAGCCGGGCCCGGTGGTGGCGCTGAACCGGGTGGTGGCGGTGCTGCGCGCGGAGGGCCCGCTGGTGGCCTGGGGGCAGCTGCAGCCGCTGCTGCTGGAACCAAGGCTGCAGGCACATGCGCCGTTGTGGGTAGTGCAGGGGGAAGTGCTGGCCCAGCTGGGGCGTGATGAGGATGCACGTGCTGCGTTCACGCACGCCGCGGGATTAAGCGGGAACGCGCGCGAACGCGAGGCGTTGCTGGCGCGCGCGGGCACCATGGCGACGCCTGCGGATTGACGGCCAGCGGCCGTCACTACCGGGGCGTGGATGCGATTCGGTAGCGCCGAGCCATGCTCGGCGGTCGGTATCCGGCGCATTGGAAAGCTGACGGCCAGCGGCCGTCACTACCGGGGCAGGCAGCGGCTACACTCGGGGTCTTGTCGCAGTCCCTGCTGGAGAGAGCAATGAAGCGAGTGGTAATGAGCGTGCTGGCCCTGTCGGTGTCCACCGCAGTGATGGCGGCGACGCCGAAGTTCGATGGCGCGCGGATCTCCGCCGACGTCAAGGAACTGGCCTCCGATGCCTACGAAGGCCGCTCACCGGCCACCGCCGGCGAGGCGAAGACCATCGCCTTCCTGAGCCAGCAGTTCGCTGCCGCCGGCCTGCAGCCGGGAGGTGACCTGCAGGATGGCAAGCGCCTGTGGACCCAGGCCGTGCCGCTGCTGAAGGGCGACATCGTCGGCACCCCGCAGCTGTCCCTGCAGCAGGGCGGCAAGGCCGTGCCGCTGGAACAGGGCAAGCAGATCGCGGTGCGCGCGGCAATGAACGGCGCCGACCAGGTCGACATCAGCAAGGCCCCGCTGGTGTTCCTCGGCTACGGTGTGAAGGCACCAGAAAAGAGCTGGGATGACTTCAAGGGCGTGGACCTGAAGGGCAAGATCGCCGTGGTGCTGATCAACGATCCGGACTTCGAAACCGGCCAGGGCGACTTCGACGGCAAGGGCATGACCTACTACGGCCGCTGGACCTACAAGTACGAAGAAGGCGCACGCCAGGGCGCGCTCGGCGTGCTGATCGTGCACGAGACCGCACCGGCATCCTATGGCTGGGCCACCGTGGCCGGATCCAACACCAACACCATGTTCGACGTGGTGCGGGAGACGCCGGCCGACAGCCACCCATTGCTGGAAGGCTGGATCCAGCGCGACCTCGCGGTGGACCTGTTCCGCTCGGCCGGACTGGATTTCGAGGCACTGAAGACACAGGCGCAGCAGCGTGATTTCAAGCCGGTGCCGCTGACCGGTGCCAGCCTGGATGCGAAGTACGCGGTGAAGACCGAGGTGATCACCTCGCACAACGTGGCCGCGCGCCTGGAAGGCAGCACGCATGCCGATGAGACGGTGGTGTACAGCGCGCACTGGGACCATATCGGCGTGGGCGAGCCGGATGCCCGCGGTGACCGCATCTTCAACGGGGCGCTGGACAATGCCAGCGGCACGGCGTCGCTGGTGGAACTGGCGCGGGGCTTCGCCAAGGCGCCCAGGCCGCAGCGTTCGCTGCTGTTCCTGGCGGTGACCGCGGAAGAGAAGGGGCTGCTGGGTTCGGAGTACTACGCGACCCATCCGCTGTACCCGCTGGAAAAGACCGTGGCGGTGATCAACATGGATGGCATGGCACCGTTCAGTCCGTCACGCGATTTCGGCATCTACGGCACCGCGCGCTTCGAACTGCTGGACCAGTTGAAGGCCGTGGCGCAGCGCTGGGACATCCGCTACACGCCGGATCCGAAGCCGGAAGCCGGCCTGTTCTTCCGCTCCGACCACTTCCCGTTCGCCAAGCGTGGCGTACCGGCGCTGTCCTGGTCGGCCGGGCAGGACTGGGTGGAGGGCGGTATCGCGGCGGGCAGGAAGGCATCGGACGACTACACCGCCAAGCGCTACCACCAGCAGGGCGATGAGTGGCAGCCGGACTGGAAGTTCGCCGGCGCCGCGCGTGACCTGGAGGTGCTGTACACCTTGGGCAGCGAGCTGGCGAACTCACGTGCGTGGCCGAACTGGAACCCCGAAGAAGCGTTCCGCGCGGTGCGCGACCAGAGCGCTGCGCAGCGTCGCTGAGGCGGGGTGGTAGCGCCGAGCCGTGCTCGGCGGGTGATGGGAAGAGCGTGACGACCAACGGTCGTCACCCACCGGGGCAAAGGGCTGACGGCCAGCGGCCGTCACTACCGGGGTGGTAGCGCCGAGCCGTGCTCGGCGGGTGATGGGAAGAGCGTGACGACCAACGGTCGTCACCCACCAAGGCAAAGGGCTGACGGCCAGCGGCTGTCACTACCGGAGTGGTAGCGCCGAGCCGTGCTCGGCGGGTGGTGGGAAGAGCGTGACGACCAACGGTCGTCACCCACCGGGGCCGGGTCGGCCGTCATTGCCGGGGGGCGGTTGGTCGGCTGATTCCCGGCTTTCGTCGCCGGGTGCTTGCGGTGGTGGGCTGGCGCACTATGCTCGGCCCATTCCTTCGTGAAGGCAGCCTCCGTGTTCCCCAGCGTCTCCTTGATCTTCCGACACCTGTTGGCCTGGACGGCGGCGCTGATCGTGGCCGGCATGGTCTGGAGCGGGCTTTTCAGCGGCATGAACGATGGCCCGGGCTGGGTGTTCGGGCTGCTGGCGATGTTCCTGATGCTGTCCGCGCTGGGCAGCGCGATCACCCATGTGCGCCGGGTGTGGCTGGTGGCCGGCAAGCTGGACGGCAGCACGCTGTCCAGCCGCCAGCGGCGGCAGATCGAGCTGCCGATGGATGCCGGCCCGGCCTTCGCGCTGCTGGAATCGGCGATCGCCGAACTACCGCGGGTGGAGGATATCGAGAGTGCCTCGGGCAGCCTGCAGGTGCGTGCCTATGTGCGCCGGGTGGATCCCTGGAATGGCCGCCAGCCTTCGCGCTGGAACCTGCCCGCGCGGCTGGCGATCAAGCGCAACAGCATCCTGGCGACGATCACCCCGGGGCAAGGCACCAGCACGGTGACCCTGTTGTTCGAACCCGATGCCGGTTGGTGGGCCGACCTGCTGGCACTGGACGAGGGCAGCAACTACGAGAACGCCGAAGCGGTGACCCGCGCCGTCAGCCGGCGCGTGGCCGACCAGCGCCGCGACGAACAGGCCGCCGCCGAACAGACCCACGTGGAAAAGGAACTTTCGGTCGCGCGCCTGAACCTGCTGCACGCGCAGGTGGAACCGCACTTCCTGTACAACACGCTGGCCAATGCGCAGGTGCTGACGCGCACCGATCCCGCACGTGCGGACGTGATGCTGGGCCACTTGATCCAGTACCTGCGCAGTTCGCTGCCGAGCATGGACGAATCGGTGTCCACGCTGGGCGTGGAGCTGGAGCGCACCCGCGCTTACCTGGAGATCCTGCGTATCCGCATGGGGGCCCGGCTGGGCGTGGACGTGCAGGTGCCCGACGCGCTGCACGGCGTGCAGCTGCCCTCGATGGCGCTGCAGACACTGGTGGAGAACGCGGTCAAGCATGGCCTGGAACCCAAGCCCGGCGGCGGCACGATCTGGATCATCGCGCGCGCCTTCGATGACCACGTCACCGTGACCGTGGCCGACGACGGGCTGGGTTTCGGCCACGGCACCAGCGGCACCGGCATCGGCCTGAAGAACCTGCGCGAACGCCTGCGCCTGACCTGCGGTGAACAGGCCGGGGTGGCGATCGTCGCCAATTTCCCCAGCGGCGTGGCCGCCACCATGACCCTGCCGCAGGTTGCCAAGGAGCCGCGCCGTGCCGCTTGATGCCTTGATCGCCGAAGACGAGGAACTGCTGCGTACCGCGCTGGTGGACCAGCTGCATCGGCTGTGGCCGGAGCTGCGCATCGTCGCTGCATGCGAAGACGGTGCCAGCGCGCTGGAGCAGTTGGCCGAGAAACAACCGGACATCGCCTTCCTGGACATCCGCATGCCCGGCATCAGCGGCATCCAGGTGGCGCGTGCGCTGGGCGAGCTGAGCCCGCGAACGCAGGTGGTGTTCGTCACCGCCTACGACCAGTACGCCATCGATGCCTTCGAACAGGGCGCCATGGATTACCTGCTCAAGCCGGTCAGCGACGAGCGCCTGCTGGCCACGCGCGAACGCCTGCTGGCGCGCCTGCCTTCAGCGCGCAACGACGATGCGGTGCTGGAGCGACTGCTGCAGCGCCTGGGCAACGCGCCGCCGCGCGCGGACGCGCCGCCGCTGGCCTGGATCACCGCAAGCAATGGACGCGATACCGTGCTGATCATGCTGGAAGACGTGGTGTATTTCCGCGCCGACAACAAGTACACCACGGTGGTCACCGCGGCCGGCGAAAGCCTGCTGCGCACGCCGCTTCGCGAGCTGCTGGGCGCGCTGGATGCGCAGCAGTTCCGACAGGTGCACCGGTCCACCATCGTCAACATGAAGGCGGTCGCGGCGGTCAGCCGCGACGACACCGGACGCGGTGTGCTGCGCCTGCGCGACCGGCCCGAAACGCTCACCGTCAGTCAACCGTTCATGAGCCTGTTCCGCGGCATGTAACGCCGCGCCGGGCCAACAAGGAAGGACCGTGCCATGCGTTATCTCACCACCCTGCTGAGCTGCCTGCTGTCGTTGTTCGGTTGCCAGGACAAGGTCACCAGCACCTCGATCACCCGCATCAGCGAACGCGGCATCGACCAGCTGTTCAGCCGCACCTCGGTGCGCGCGGAAAGCACGTCGTTCGAATGCGTGCGCAGTGCCAGCGGGCGCTGCTACTACCAGGTCTTCAAGGAAACCTGCGATGGCCAGCAACGCTGCGAACGCGGCATGCTGCAGGCGTTCGACATCCGCGCTGGCCACACGCAGAAACGCGAAGGCCTGCCACAGGGCTTCAGGACCTGCGTCAGCAGCAGCGCCAGCGTCCCCTGCCAGTAACCGTCAGAACGCCGGCTGCAGGGTGAGGTCGCGGTGGCTGCTGGTTTCGCCGACGTGGTTGAGGCGGCCGACCAGTTCGCTGTGCTGCCGCATGCGCCCGATCTCGGTCATGATGCGGATGTCTTCGTGGCGCAGCTCACGCCGGCTGGTGACGGCCTGCTTGTAGTCCAGCACTTCCGGATAGTGCTCGGCCATGCCCAGCGCATCGGCCACGCATTCCACGCTGTCGGCGCTGGAGGTGATGCGCGCGCGGCTGTTGAAGGCCTTCATCCAGCGTTCGAAACCGGCCTGCTGGTCGAACATGTTGGCCATGAACCAGATCACGAACAGGATCGAGACCCACGACCCGATGATGATCACCACGCGGGTGAAGGTGATATGGAAGTCATCGCGCCAGAGGTAGTTGGCGATCAGGCCGAGGATGAGCAGGGAGGACGCCTGCCAGCCGACGATGGAAGCCATCAGCCACTGGCATTTCGCCTGCGCCAGCACGGCGACCTCGTCGCGGATCTGCTGTTCGCTCATGCCGCGCCAATGGGCTACCTGTTTTTCGAACGGGCTGTGGTACAGCTCGTTGTCGCGCAACAACAATCCTAGACCTTTGAACAAAGCAATCATGGCGGGCTCCCTGTTGGAACGTGCGGCGATGCGTTGAGCGGTGAGGCGGATTCAGTTCTAGCACTTCCAGCGAGGCGTGCAATAAGGGCGGTGCGAAGGCTGCCTGCTCGACGGGGATGAATACGCCGAGCGCAGAATGCGGTGATGCACTGCAGCATCGCCGTGACGGCCTGCGACAAGATGTCGCAGCTGAAATCATGCTGCGGCTGCACATCCTCCTTCGCCGGGAACGCCGTGAGGCGTCCGGTCAGCGCAGGGGACTCACAATGGCCCGGAAACGCGCAATCTGCGCCAACCTGGAGCCCGGCCCCCGCATGCCTTCCCCGTTGAATCCGCTGACCGCCCCGATCCGCCGCTGGGTGCTGGACGCCTTCCCCCGCGGCCAGAGTGGCATCGACTATGACCACCCGGCGGGCGATCCTGGCTGGTTCGGGCCGGACAGCATGACCTGGCGGGTGCATGCCGAATTGCCTTCGATGCTGGCTGGCGGGCTGTGTGCGCTGATGCTGCAGCTGTTGCATCCGCGTGCGCTGGCCGGGGTGTATGACCATTCCAATTTCCGCGAAGACCTGGTCGGCCGGCTGCGCCGCACCACCGCGTTCGTGGCCGGCACCACCTACGCGCCGACAGCCGAGGTGGAAAAACTGGTCTCGCGCGTGCGCCGCATCCATGCCAACGTGCGTGGCAGCGTGGATGGCGTGCCCTACGCGGCGGATGATCCGGCGCTGTTGACGTGGGTGCACGTGACTGAAGCCTACGGTTTCCTGCAGGGCTTCCGTCGTTACGGGCGTCCGGTGCCGGGGCCGCTGGCCGACCGCTACTACGATGAATACCGACGCGTGGCCGAGGCGCTGGGCGCCGCCGACGTGCCCCGCAGCGAAGCCGAAGTGGACGCCTGGTTTGCGCTGCAGCAACCGCAGCTGCGGCTGGATGAGCGGGCCCGCGAGGTGCTGCAGGTATTGCAGGCGGTGCGGCTGCCGGTACCGGTGCCGGGGCTGTCGCGCGATGTGTTCCTGGGCGCGGCGGCGGCGCTGCTGCCGCCGTGGGCAGGCGAGATGCTGGAACAGGGCACGCGGCAACGGCTGCAGGCGCGCGCTTCGATGCGCGTGCTGCAGGGCGCGGCGCCGTTGTTCCGCCGCGCGCTGCCGGATGGCCTGGCCAGCCGCGCGTGTGCGCGGATGGGGGTTGGGGTGGGGGTGTTGAAGGGGTGGCCTGGGGGAGGGCGTGACGACTGACAGTCGTCACCCACCAGACCGGATCACCCACCAGACCGGATCACCCACCAGACCGGTTCACCCACCGGGACCTGCCGCTTACCAGACCTTGACGCGCTTCTCTGGTGCCAGGTACAGCTTCTGGCCTTCCTTGACCTCGAAGGCGGGATACCAGGCGTCGAGGTTGCGCACGGTCAGCGCACGGAACTGGCCCGGCGCGTGCACGTCGGTCAGCAGCGAATTGCGCAGTGCCTGCTCGCGGCTCTTGCTGCGCCATGCCTGGGCGAAGCCGAGGAAGAAGCGCTGGTCCGGCGTGAACCCGTCGAGCGTCTGGCCCGGCTTGCCCTGCCGCGACAGCTGGTAGGCATCGTAGGCCGTGCCGAGGCCGGCCACGTCGGCGATGTTCTCGCCCAGCGACAGGCGCCCGTTGACGTGCACGCCGGGGAACGGCTCGTAGCTGCTGAACTGTGCCGCCAGCGCGTCGCCGGCCGCGTTGAACTTCTCCAGGTCCTGCGGCGTCCACCAGTTGTGCAGGCGGCCGGTTTCGTCGAACAGTGCGCCGGCGTTGTCGAAGCCGTGGCTGATTTCATGGCCGATCACCGCACCGATGGCGCCGTAGTTCACCGCATCATCAGCCGCACCGTCGAAGAACGGCGGCTGCAGGATGGCGGCCGGGAACACCAGGCGGTTTTCCAGCGGCACGTTCATTGCATTGATGGTCTGCGGCAGCATCGCCCACTCGCCGTGGTCCGGCGCCTTGCCCAGCTTGGCCAGGTTGCGCTGGTAGTCGAACTGCTCGGCGCGCTGCGCGTTGCCGAGCGGATCATCGCGCTTGATCTCAAGGCCGCTGTAGTCACGCCAGCTGTCCGGGTAGCCCATGCCGACCTTGAGCCCGGCGACCTTGGCCTTGGCGCTGGCCTTGGTCTGCGGGGACATCCAGTCCAGCGCATCGATGCGCTTGCCGAAGGCGGCGATGATGTTTTTCGCCATCTCGTCGGCACGTTCCTTGGTCTTCGCATCGAAGTGCTTTTCCACGTAACGCTTGCCGATGGCCTCGCCGATGGCATGGTTGGCATCGTCCACCGCGCGCTTCCAGCGATCGCTCTGCTGCGGGGTGCCGCTCAGCGCGGTGCCATGGAAGGCGAAGCGCGCATCGGCGAACTTCTTCGGCAGGTAAGGGGCTGCGCGGTCAAGCGCGTGGAAGGTCATGTAGTCCTTCCAGGCCTCCAGCGGCTCGGTGGCGACCAACCGCGACAGGCCGGCCACGGCCTTCGGCTGCCACACGATGAAGTCCTGCTGCTGCGCCAGCCCGGACGCTTCCAGGAACGCCGCCCAGTCCATGCCGGGTGCCTTGGCGCTGAAGTCTTCGCGGGTCCACGGGTTGGCACCCTTGGCCACGTCGTTGGTCTCTTCCTGGGTGGCGTGTGCCTTGGCGATCTTGGTTTCCAGGGCGACGATGCGCTGCGCCTTGGCGCCTGCATCGGCAACGCCGGCCAGGGTCAGTACCTGACCAATGTATTCCTGGTATTGCCGGCGCAGCTCGGCCATGCGGCCATCGCCCAGGTAGAAATCACGGTCCGGCAGGCCCAGGCCGCCCTGCACCAGGTAGGGCGCGGTGCGTGCCGGCTGCAGCAGGTCCACCGATACCCACAGGCCGAACAGGCGGTCGGTATAGAAGTTGGTGGCATTGAGCAGGTCCACGTCGGCGCGCATGTCGGCGCCCAGCGCCCGCGCCAGGGCGGCCTTGTCGGCCAGCGCGTCGATCGCCTGCAGCTGCGGCTGCACCGGCGCCAGCCCACGCTGCTCGATCCCGGCTTCGTCCATGAAGGCGGCGTAGTAATCGCCGATCAGCTTGTCTTCGCCGCTGGCCTGGACATTGTTGGCCGCGCCTTCGAGGATGGCGCGGGTGTCGGCCTGGGTCTTTTCGGCGATCACGTTGAAGCTGCCGAAGCGCGAACGGTCGGCCGGGATTTCGGTGTTCCTGACCCACGTGCCGTTGGCGAAATCAAAGAAATTGTCGCCGGCGGCGATGCTGCGGTCCATGCCTTCGGCGTCGAAGCCGAAGCTGCCGAGCTGCGGCGTGGGCGCCTGTGCGGCTCGTGCCTGCTGTGGCGCCTCGGGCGTGGCGGGTGCGGCGTCGCCGCCACAGGCTGCCAGGGAAAGGGACAGGCTGGCGGTGATCGCCAGCAGCAGGGGAGCGCGACGCAACGTGGGCATGGAGTACTCGGGCGGCGGGAAACCCCCAGTCTAATCCCTGCTGGCGGGGCCGGTTGCAACGGCAACCGTATCGGAACCGGGGGCCACCTGTGCCGGATGTGGCTGAACAGGGGCGGGCACTCTTCCTGTCGCCTTCGGCGTGATGCATGCTGCGTGACGGGGCCGGGAGGAAGCGCGTTCGACGCGGAACCCCCGGGGAGGAGACAGCACGGTCAAGAAAGCCGGTGCGCGGCCGCTTAGGTGTGGATCACAGGAAAAACGTTTGCGCATGAGAGCACCAGGCCACTACCGCCGACGTTGCCATCGATGGCCGCACTGAGCCGCCTGCTGGTTCGGCCCCAGCGCGCCCTGTCATGGGGCGGTGCGCTGCTCGGCGTACTGTTCGCCGCTGGCCTGGCGACCGTACTGGCCAGTGATTTCCAGCGCCGCCTGGACGTCGCCCAACGCCAGAGCCGCACCTTGGCCGTGGGCAGCCAGCGCCTGCTGTGGCTGGAAATGCGCAACGTCGAACGGGCGATGCACGGCATCGGCGCCGACGCCGCACAGCTGTTCCGCAGCGTGCCCGGGCAGGCGCCGGCACTGCTGGAGCAGAACATCGCAGGCGTGCTGCACCGGCACGCGGAACTGGACAGCATCGTGGTGGTGGACCAGCACGGCCGCGCACTGACCAGCGGCGTCGGCGACCTGCAGTTGCCGCTGTGGGTGGAAGGACGACGACGGGGCAGCGGCAGCGACCTGTATCTGGGACCGCCGCAACGCCGCGACGGATTGAACTGGGTATTGCCGCTGGCCCTGCAGCTGGAACAGGACCGCTGGCTGCTGGTACGCCTGCACACCGGCGAACTGCAGCGGATCATCGGTGGACTGGACATCGGCACGCGCGGGGTGGTGTCGATCAGCGACGTGGAGGGCCACGTGCTGGCCCGATCACCGATGCAGCACGACGTGGTCGGCCAGCCGTTCGGGCTGAGCCACCGCGAGACGCTGGGCAGTGATGCGGTGCGCTCGCTGGGCGTGGGAACCAGCCCGATCGACGGAGTGGTGCGGATATCGGCGATGAGCACGCTGCACCAGTACCCGCTCGCGGTATATGCCGGCCTGGGGCACCGCGACGTGATGGCCGCGTGGTGGCCATACGTGTATGCGTCGGTCGGGATGTTCCTGCTGTACTGCGCCCTGCTGGCCGGCCTGGTGTGGGGCGTTGGGCGCGCGGCGCGGCGGCAGCATGCGCTGGCCGAAGAACTGCGCACCGGCCACGCCGAACTGCTGCTGGCCCACCAGGTAGGCCATGTGTGTACCTGGCACGTGGACGAGGACGCGTGCCAGCTGCACTGGTCGCCCCTGGCGCGCGAGATTTTCGGGGTCGATGTCGATGCGCTGCCGCTGTCCGAGTTCTTCCAGCGCGTACACCGCGAAGACGGCGTGCGCATGCAGGCAGCCTTCGACCGGGCATTCGCCGGCGATGCCGTGCTGGACGAAGTGTTCCGCATCGTGCTGCCGGGGGGGGGCATACGCTGGGTGTCCGCACGCGGACGGCGCGTGGTCATCGCCGACCGCCAGCGGCGGATGATCGGCGCGATGACCGACATCAGCGAGCGCTACCTGGCACGCGAGCGCGCCGACCAGGCCGAGCGCCAGTTCCGCCTGCTGTTCGACCGCAACCCGGCCCCGTTCTGGGTGTTCGACCCGGATACGTTGCGCTTCCTGGAGGTCAACCAGGCCGCGATCAGCCAGTACGGCTACACGCGCGAGGAATTCCTGGCGATGAGCATCCTGGACATACGGCCCCGCGAGGGCTGGGACGAGATCCGTGGAGCGATCGCCGAAGCGCGCGTCGGCGAATCCCAGGACGCGAAGATCCGCCTGCACCAGCGCAAGGACGGCACCCTGTTCGAGGTGCGGGCCCACCTGTCACGGCTCGACTTCGATGGGCGTGCGGCCTGCCTGGTGCTGGCTGAAGACGTGAGCGAGCGCCTGGCCTACGAACGCGAGCTCGCCTACCACGCCAGCCACCATCCGCAGACCGGCCTGCTCAACACGCGCGCGCTGGCCGAAGCACTGGATGAGTGCGCCGGTGGCTACACGGTGGCGTTCATCCAGCTGCGTGGCCTGCGGCTGATTTCCGATGCCCTGGGCCATGACATCGGCGACGCGGTGCTGCAGGCGATGGCGACCCGGCTTGGCGGGCTGGGTGCTCGATTCGGTTGGTTGGCATTCCAGCCGGCGGAAGACTTCCTGTTCGCCTTCGACGACACGCATGATGCGCAGAACGCGCTGGATGCCCTGGTGCAGATCGTATCCGAGCCGGTACGCGGACAGGATTCGCTGCACCAGTTCGAACCGAGCATCGGCGTGGCCGTGCACGCGCCCGGTGACGGACTGCAGGCTGCGCAGGTCATCGGCATGGCGGCGCAGGCCGCGCACAGCGCACGCGCGGAAGGCGATGTGCTGGCGCGCTTCGATCCCAGCGTCAATGCGCGGTTGGGCGAGCGGCTGCGGCTGGCGGGCCGCATCCACAACGCGATCGACGCCGAATTCGAGCTTTACTTCCAGCCGATATGCCATGCCAGCGACGGCACCCCGGCGGCATTGGAGGCCTTGCTGCGCTGGCCCCAGGCAGATGGCAGCTTCATCCCGCCGGGCGATTTCATCCAGCTGTGCGAAGACACCGGCCTGATCCTGGCGCTGGGCCGCTGGGTGATCCGGGCGGCCGCGCAGGCGCAGCGTCAACTGGTGGACGCTGGCTGGGCCGACCTGCCGATCGCGGTGAATGTATCGGCGGTGCAGTTCTTCAACAGCGACCTGGTCGGCGAGTTCGCCCGCGCGATGGCCGAGTTCGGCTTGGCCCGTGGCGCGCTCCAGGTGGAGCTCACGGAAAGCAGCCTGATGCGCAAGCCGGGCCAGGCGATGCAGACCATGCAGCGCCTGCACGAGCAGGGCATCTGCGTGTCGCTGGACGATTTCGGCACCGGATATTCCAGCATGTCCTACCTGCAGCACCTGCCGCTGGATATCCTGAAGATCGACCGGACGTTCGTCGCCGACGTGGAGACCAATCCGCGCAATGCCTCGATCTGCCGCGCCCTGTTGTCGCTGGGCCACAGCATGGGCCTGACCATCATTGCCGAAGGCGTGGAAACGCCGGGGCAGCTGCAGTGGCTGGCCGCGCATGGCTGTGACCAGGTGCAGGGCTACCTGCTCGGCCGGCCCGCACCGTTGAAGACGGTGATCGAACGGCTGGGCGCCGTGGAAGTGGTTGTGTAACGGTAGCGGGGGGGGCAGGACGGGGGGCGGGCGGCACACAGCACGAAAGGCGCCGAGCACGGCGCGCA
>NZ_JBDJNU010000018.1:0-66450 GCF_039674585.1 Stenotrophomonas lacuserhaii
TGTGGAACCACCCGATCCCATCCCGAACTCGGAAGTGAAACGCAGCTGCGCCGATGGTAGTGTGGCTCAAGCCATGCGAGAGTAGGTCATCGCCAGGGTTTATACCCAAAACCCCGCTGCTCACGCAGCGGGGTTTTTCTTTTGTTCCGATCCGGTAACGTGGCTGCCCTGCAGGTGTTCGAACAGCACGCGCAGGGTAGGCTGGGCGACCATTTCCCTGAACGCCATGTCGGGCCGCTGTTCCAGGAAGTTCTGGATGGCCTTGTCTGCGGCAGCGGCCTGGTGCATGGCCTCTGGCGGACTGGGCGCTTCTGCTGCCCATGCCCTGGAGAACGCCTGCTCATGCGTGCGCAGCATTTCAAGCAGCGGTACCCTCAGCGCGGCCAGCGTACCCGGTGCAGCGAGCCGCTGAGCGTAGGGGACATAATCAAGAAGTCCGGCCAATGGCAGCGACGCGGCTTCGCGGATCGATGATTCCGCGCTCGCCAACGCCTGCGGACGAGGCTGACCCGGCGGGTAGCGGAAACTCGCGCGGTGCTGTCCTACCGCGCCCTCCACCAAAGCGAGTCTGTAGGCCATCCACTCAGTCCTCAGTTTCTCGTACGCTGCCGCAAGAACCGTGTCTTCGTCCGGACTGAACCCTAGGACGGTCGCGGTCTGCGATGTATCCGTGTGGCGGGGACGACTCGGCGACGGTGTAACACTGGGTGTGGGCCTGTAGGCAACACCTATCACCTGCACACGGGTGCCGCAGGATACGGTCACTAGCGACGAATGCCTTGCGGCGTCGGGCACCCGTCCGCCGAAGTCCATCGGCTCGGGGGCCGGTTGCGGCGTCTGGTTGACCATACCGGTCAGTGGGAATGGCGGCGTGACCAGTTCGAGGCGATCGCGTTGGCCCACGACCCGGGACGGATTCGAGACGGGTCCAGCCGATGCGATCGGTTGGGTGTAGGGCATGCGGCGGTTCTGCGGCTGCTGCGTTGCCGATCCCGTGCGCGGGGCCGCCGCGACGCGCTGGATGCTCAGGATGGACGAACGAGGGGGCGCGGTGGCGAGTGGCTGTGGCATAGCCGAGACACGAAGACGATGCTGCGCATCGGTACCCCCATGAATAGCCGCTGCGACGGCGACGCCACTTTCAAAAACCGCTCAGCAGCAAAACCGTTGGATGATTCCAGCGACGTCTTCAGGCCGTTCCATATGCACATGGTGGGTGCCTGGCAACAGCGCCAGCTGCCCATGGCGCAGGTGCTTGAGCCGGTCACTACGCAAGGGCTCGGGGTAATAGGCCTGCGCCGGCGTGGCGTAGATCACCTGCACCGGGCAGCTGATGGATTGCAGCAGATCGTCGATCTGGCCCTCGGTCAGGCGGATCGCGGTGGGCAGCATCAGCCGCTGATCGGTGCGCCAGCTGTAACCGCCCGGCACCTCGCAGACGCCGCGCTCGACCAGCAATCGTGCATTGGGCTCGCTCAGCTGGTTGGCCATCATCCTGGCGCGGATCGGGGCGGCAAGTGTCGGGAAGACCCGCAGCGGCCGGTTGTCGGTCCTGCGGCTGGCATCGACGTGCTCGCGCAGCCGCTGCGCCGTTTCAGATTCGGGGCCACGCAGACCGCCCAATGCCTCGATTGCCACCAATCGCTCGACGCGGTCGGATACGGCGGCTGTCAGGCTGGCAATGCCGGCGCCCATCGAGTGGCCCAGCAGGGTGAAGTGCTCCCAGCCCAGCGCGTCGGCCACATCCAGGACATGGCAGATGGCGGCCGGCGTGGTGTAGCTGGCACCTGCCGGCAGGTGGCTGCTGAAGCCATGTCCGGGCAGGTCCAGCATGACGATGTCCAGCTCCGGCAGATGCGCAAGCAGCGGCACGAAGCTGGCGGCGTTATCCAGCCAGCCGTGCAGCGCCAGTACCTGACGCCCCGTCCCTGGCCGCCGCAGTCCACTGACGGTCTGGCCGCCCCGTTGCAGCGAAAACGCCTGCAACGTCACTTCAGCGCGTCCTCCGCCAACTGCGCCAGGGCGCCTGCGTGCGCAGGATCATCATTCAGGCAGGGGATGTAACGCATCTGCGCGCCGCGCTCGGCCAAGGTGTGGGTGAAGCCAAGCGCGACTTCTTCAAGCGTTTCCAGGCAGTCGGTGGCAAACCCCGGGCAGACCACGTCGATCTGCTTCACGCCGCGCTCGGCCAGCGCCCACAGGCTGGGCTCAGCGTAAGGCTGCAGCCACTTTTCGCGGCCGAAGCGGGATTGATAGCCCATCTGCCATTCCCCGGCCGATAGACCCAGCGCCGCCGCGATCGCCGCCGCGCTCGCCTCGCACTGCCGAGGATAGGGATCGCCTGCATCGGCGACCCGCTGCGGGATGCCATGGAAGGAGAACATCAGGATCTCGCCCCGTCCGTTCTGCTCCCACCAGCGGCGGATCGACGCGGCAACCGCTTCGACCCAGGCGGGATCCACTGGATAGTCGCGGATCAGCGTGACCTGCACGTCGCGATTGTTCTGCCGCCAGCGTTCCACCAGGTCCTCCACCGACGCGGTGGTGGTGGTCGAATACTGCGGATACAGCGGCAATACCACGATCCGACGGATCCCTGCGGCTTTGGCCGCATCCAGCTCGCTGCCGAGCGCGGGCGCGCCGTAGCGCATCGCATGGCGGACCCGACGGTCGGGCATCAGCCGCTGCATGGCCTCGGCCAGGTTACGGGTGTGCACCATCAGCGGTGAGCCGCCCGGCAGCCATACCTGCGCGTACTTTTCCGCCGAACGCCCACTGCGCAGCGGCAGGATGACGCCGTACAGCAACGGCTTCCAGAACAACGCCGGAATCGCCACCACACGCGGATCGGAAAGAAATTCAGCCAGATAGCGCCGCACTGCAGGGGCAGTTGGCGCTTCGGGCGTGCCTAGGTTCACCGCCAGCACGGCGGAATGGGGTGCGTTGAGCATGCGCCATTGTCGCTGATCGCGTCCGAAGGCGGGATGAGATCGATCAATGAGATGGATCGAAAGAGTGAATGAATAGCCGGAAAACTCATTGCTGATTCATCTGAACAGCCCTACTTTCAGCTGCTTGCTATATCTTCTTCGTGAACTGATACGGAGTCCATCATGCGTCGCCTTCGCCTTACCCTGTTGATCACCGCTGGCTTGATGTTGTCCAGCCAGGCCGCGCTGGCCGGCCCCCAGGAAGACCAGCGTGCGCGCAACGCGGTACGCGTGCTGGCCGAAATCCAGGAAATTCCCGAGCAGGGGATCCCGGACAAGCTGCTCGATGAAGGCCATGCCGTCGTCGTCATTCCGGACACCATCAAGGCCGGGCTGGTCATCGGCGGCCGCCGCGGGCATGGCCTGATGTCGGTGAAGATGCCCGATGGCAGCTGGTCCAATCCGGTATTCATGAAGCTCACCGGTGGCAGCATCGGCTTCCAGGCCGGCGTGCAGTCCTCCGACGTGGTGCTGGTGTTCCGCAACGAACGCAGCCTGGACAACCTGGTCAATGGCAAGTTCACCCTGGGCGCGGACGCCGGCGTGGCGGCCGGCCCGGTCGGTCGCAATGCGGCCGCCGCAACGGACGGCCAGCTGAAGGCGGAGATCTGGTCGTGGTCGCGCGCGCGCGGGCTGTTCGCCGGGGTGGCCCTGGACGGTGCCGTGCTGCAGATCGACGACGCCGCCAACCTGGATGCCTATGGCAGCGGCACCACGCCGCGGATGATTTTCGAAGGGCGTGCCGCAGGTGCCCCGTCGATGGACGTAGTCGCCTTCCGGGATCGCCTTGAAGAGGCCACCTACGCCGCCCGCAACAACCGTGGCTCCAGTGGCCCGGCGCCTGCCCCGCGGGCCGCTTCCGCCGCCCCGGCGCCGCAGGTGGCTCCGCCGCCGGCCGCCGAAGCGACCACCGTGCCACTGCAGAACGTACCTGCCACGCCGCCGCCGCAACAGGGCTTCCAGCCGGTCACCGAAGGTGAAATCCGTACCGAGTCACTGGACGGCAACTGACTTCCAGCATGCGCGCCGGCCCCCTGCCGGTGCGCTATGCTCGGGGTCCTGATCCCTGAAAATATTTGCGAGCGTCTTTATGGGCAGTTTCAGCATCTGGCACTGGTTGATCGTGCTGGCCGTGGTCCTGCTGGTGTTCGGCACCAAGCGGTTGACCAGCGGCGCCAAGGACCTCGGCTCGGCCGTGAAGGAATTCAAGAAAGGCATGCGTGACGAAGACAAGCCGGGCGCACAGCTCGGTGACGAATCACGTAGCGATGCCTCGCGCAGCAGCACGGTGCAGGACGAGCGCGACCGCGACCCGCGTTGATCCGGAGGGGTAGCGGTGTTTGATATCGGCTTCAGTGAGCTGCTGGTCGTTGCGATCGTGGCATTGGTGGTCCTTGGCCCGGAACGGCTGCCGAAGGCGGCGCGCTTTGCCGGGCTGTGGGTGCGCCGTGCGCGCAACCAGTGGGATTCGGTGAAGCAGGAACTGGAGCGTGAGCTGCAGGCCGAGGACATCAAGCGGCAGATGCAGGACGTGCGCCAGTCCATGCAGGACACCGAGAGCGAACTGCGTGCCAGCGGCGAAGCCGCGCGCCGGCAGATGCAGGATGTGGATGACCAGGGTCGGGTGATCGCCGATGAAGTGCGCGGCACGCCACGCGCTACCGCTTCGATGGGCGAAGTGCGCCCCACGCCTGAAACCATCGCGCTGGATCCGCCATCATCCGCACCGGCCGTGCTGCCCGGTTCCAGCCAGGCACCTGCAACGGCTGGCCTGCCGGCCGATGCGCCTGCGCCTGCCAATGCGAAGGAGAACACCCCATGAGCGAGCACGAGTTCGGTGAAAGTTCGCTGGTGGAGCATCTCGTCGAACTCCGCGCACGGCTGGTACGCGCGCTGCTGGGCCTGGGGGTTGTACTGCTGGGCCTGCTGCCCTTCTCGCGCACCCTCTACACCCTCGTCGCCGAGCCGCTGATCTCGCAGCTGCCCAATGGGCAGTCGATGATCGCGATCAACCCGGCCGGTGCCTTTTTCGCGCCCCTGAAGCTGACCTTCTTCCTCGCCCTGTTCGTGGCGATGCCGTGGTTGTTGTACCAGCTGTGGGCCTTCGTCGCGCCCGGTCTGTACGCACGCGAAAAACGGTTGGCGGTGCCGATCCTCGGCTCGTCGGTGCTGCTGTTCTACATCGGCTGTGCGTTCGCGTATTTCCTGGTGCTGCCGGCAGTCTTCCACTTCCTGACCACCTTCCGCCCGGACGTGATCGCGATCACGCCGGATGCAAATGCCTACCTGGATTTCGTACTGGCGATCTTCTTCGCCTTCGGTGGCAGCTTCGAGCTGCCGGTGGCGATGGTCATCCTGACGCTGCTCGGTTGGGTCACGCCGCAGCAGTTCAAGGAAGGACGCGGCTATGCGGTGGTCGGCATCTTCGTGCTGGCGGCGGTACTGACGCCGCCTGACGTGGTGTCACAGCTGATGCTGGCCATCCCGATGTGCCTGCTCTACGAACTGGGCATCCACGCTTCGAAGTGGCTGGTGCCCTCCAGCGCCCGCCAGACCGAACCCTGACCCGGCAGCGCCGAGCCACGCCCGGCGAGCGCAGCGGCACCCAAAGCCTCAGGCGTGGAACACGTTCGACGGTCCGCTGTCCGGCAGCGCCGGCGGTTCACCTGCCTCGCCGAACATCTGCTTCCAGGCGCTGTACACCGCGCCGGCGAACACCGGCATGATCACGCCCATCAGCAACAGCTGCGCGGCGAACAGGGCCAGCATCGCCCCGCCCACCAGCTGGGCCACCATCGCCACGATCATCACCAGGAAGTAGACGGCGAACACCGCCACGAAGGCGAGCAGGAAGAACACCGCCATCGGCAGCAGGTTGTGCACGCAGGCGCGCAGGCTCAGGCGCAGCGCCTGCAGCCCGTTGCGCTGTTCGAACATCACCTGCGGGGAGAGCGTGAACAGCGCCAGCGCCACCGCGATGAACACCACCAGCACGCACAGCAGCCACAGCAGGATGCGGCCGGCGGGCAGGCTGGCGGCCAGCGCCTCCATTTCCGCCGGGCTCGGCTGTGCACCGGACTGGCTCAGTTCGTTGAGCTTGGTCATCACTTCGCTGAGCTGGCCCAGGCCAGAGCTGCCGATCAGCAGCAGCAACAGGATGCCCAGCACCAGGCCGGCCACCAGCTGCGGCAGCAGCGAGACCAGAAGGTGCGGCGCACGGCCGTCGTGCAGGCCCTGCAACAGGTGCGCCGGCTGCGCGGGGCGACCGTGGTCGACTTCGCGCACGGCCCATACCAGGCCGCCGAAGATCAGCGGGCCGGCCAAGGCCATCACCAACTGCGCGGGCAGCGCGAGCACGGGCACCATCGTCGCCAATGCCGTCACCAGCAGCGCGGCCAGCGCCCAGATCATGCCAAGGATGCCCAGACCCAGCGGCGCCTTGCGCAGCAGGGTGAACCCGGACACCAGCCATTCCGCACCAGCCGAAGCCGGTAGCTTGCGCATCTCGCTCATACCAATCCGAAGAACAGGGGAGGGGCAGGGCGCGTGCCCTGCATCCGGTGATTATCCCTGTTTTACGACGCCGTGACCTGAAGCGTGGCGGGCCTGCCGCACGAAACGGCGCAGCAGTTGCCGGGCCAGCGGGGCGGCGGTGATGGCACGCTCGATGCTGCGTGCGCAGCCGCCGTGCTGGCGGATGCACTGGGCACGCGCCCGCACGTAGCCGCGCATGTGGTGGGTGGCGAATTCCGGATGGAACTGCACCCCCCAGGCGCGGTCACCCCAGCGGAAGGCATGGCAGCCGTCCAGCGTGGAACGCGCCAGCACGGAGGCGCCTTCCGGTGCGCGCAGCACCGTCTGCATGTGCGTGGCATGGGCGGGGAAGCGCGCGGGCAGGCCGCTGAACAAGGGGTCCTGGTCGGCGGCGGGATCCAGCGACAACTCGATCGTGCCCGATTCGCGACCGGCCGGGTTGTAGTCCACCTGCCCGCCCAGCGCGTGCGCCAGCAGCTGGTGGCCGTAGCAGATGCCGAACACCGGACTGCCGCCGTGCACCGCCTCACGCAACCAGGCCGCGCTGCGTTCGCTCCACTCGGCCCGGTCGGTGACATAGGCGGCCGAGCCGGTCACCAGCACCCCGGCATAGCCGCGCACGTCCGGCAGGGGGGCGCCGTGTTCGGCATCGACCACCACGGTTTCCTGTTCTTGCAGCCCGGCCGCGACCCGGATCCAGTGCGGAAAACGGCCGTAGCGCCGCAGCGAAGCGAGCGGTCGGCCGGTTTCAACGATCAGGAAGGGAAGGCGGTTCATCGGCAGGCGGCACGACTGACAGGACTTCCTCGATTGTAGTCAGCCCAAGGGCCACCTTTTCAAGCCCTGCCTGGCGCAGGGTGCGCAGTCCTGCACCGCGTGCTTCACGCGAAAACGCGCCCAGGTCCATGTCCGCGCGGATCCGCCCGCGCAGCCGCGAGCCCAATGGCAGCAGCTCATACAGCCCGATCCGTCCCATGAATCCGGTGCGCCGGCACTCCAGGCAGCCGACCGGCCGGTACGGCGTGGCGGCATCTGGATATGCCATCTGGCCATCAGCCAGCACCGCCCAGTCGGCCGCGTCCAGCACGTGCGGCACCTTGCAGTGCGTGCACAGGGTGCGCACCAGCCGCTGGGCCAGGATGCCGTTCAGGGTGGAGGCCAGCAGGTAATGCGGCACCCCCAGGTCGAGCAGGCGGGTGATCGCCGAGGGCGCATCGTTGGTGTGCAGGGTGGACAACACCAGATGCCCGGTCAGCGAAGCCTGCACCGCCATCTGCGCGGTTTCCAGGTCGCGGATCTCGCCGATCATGATGATGTCCGGATCCTGCCGCAGCAGGGTGCGCACGCCGCTGGCGAAATCCAGGTCGATGTTGGTCTGCACCTGCATCTGGTTGAACTCCGGCGCGATCATTTCGATCGGGTCTTCCACCGTGCACACGTTCACGTCGGGCGTGGCCAGCCGTTTCAGCGTGGAATACAGCGTGGTGGTCTTGCCCGAGCCGGTTGGACCGGTAACCAGCACGATGCCGTGTGGCTGTTCGACCAGCGTGTTCCAGCCGGCTGCTTCCTGCGCGCTGAAACCCAGCTGGTCGATGCTCTTGAAGGCCGCGTCGGGGTCGAAGATGCGCATCACGCACTTCTCGCCGAACGCGGTGGGCATGGTGGAAATACGCATTTCCACTTCGCGGCCGCCCGGCGAGCGGGTCTTGATCCGGCCGTCCTGCGGGCGTCGGCGTTCGCCCAGGTCCATCCGGCCGAGCACCTTGATCCGGCTGACCACGGCGGTCATCACCGCCGGCGGTACTTCGAACACCTTGTGCAGCACGCCATCGATGCGGAACCGCATGCGCCCCATGTCGCGCCGCGGCTCCAGGTGGATGTCCGAGGCGCGCTGTTCGTAGGCGTACTGCAGCAGCCAGTCGACGATGTGCACGATGTGCTGGTCGTCGGCATTGACGTCGCCGGCACGGCCCAGCTCCACCAGCTGCTCGAAACTGGGCAGGGTGCTGCTGGTTTCCGAACGGGCATCGCCGCGGGCCCCACGCACCGAACGGGTGACCCCGTAGAACTCCATGGTGTAGCGGTGCAGGTCCAGCGGATTGACCAGCGCCAGTTCGATCGTGCGCCGGGTCAGGTGCTGCAGGTCGCGCCGCCATTCCTGTGCCAGCGGTTCGCTGGTGGCCACCAGCACGCGCTCGCTGTCCACCGCCAGGGGCAGGAAACGATGCCGGCGCGCATAGGCGTGGGACACCAGCGCGGTCACGCTGGCCACGTCCACCCGGGTCGGGTCGATGCGCAGGTAGCGGGTGCCGGTGCGCTTGGCCAGCCAGTCGGTGAGCCGCTCCAGGCCGAGTTCGCCGCCACCACTGGCGGCCAGTTTCAGGTTGGCCAGCAGCACCAGCGGATGCACTTCGCTGGCATTCTTCGCGCCCTGGGCGGAAAAGCGCACGCGCTCCAGGTCGCTGTCGGCGACCAGTCCGTCGGCTACCAGCGCGGTGGCGACCTGTTCGAACAGCAGCCGGCCGGGCGGCAATACCGCTGCCGGATACGGGGACGACGCCATCGGGTGCTGCTCCATCGTCCTGTGTCCTTGGTTGCCACCTGGTGCGTTGAACGCCGCCGCCGCGTGGTCTGGATCGCGTCCAGCGCCCGGCGGTGGTCGCTCGTTATACTAGCGCACCCCTCTGCCCGGCCAAGAAACGACCGCATGTCCGCGACCCCGACCGTTCCGATCACCTTCCAGGGCCTGATCCAGACCCTGAACCAGTTCTGGGCGCAGCAGGGCTGCGTGCTGATCCAGCCGCTCGACCTGGAAGTGGGCGCCGGCACGTTCCACCCGGCGACCTTCCTGCGCGCGATCGGCCCGGAGACCTGGAATGCCGCCTACGTGCAGCCTTCGCGGCGTCCCACCGATGGCCGCTACGGCGACAACCCGAACCGCCTGCAGCGCTACTACCAGTACCAGGTGGCGATGAAGCCGGCGCCGGACAACATCCAGCAGCTGTACCTGGATTCGCTGAAGGCGCTGGGCATCGATCCGCTGGTGCATGACCTGCGTTTCGTCGAAGACAACTGGGAATCGCCGACCCTGGGCGCGTGGGGCCTGGGCTGGGAAGTCTGGCTCAACGGCATGGAAGTGACCCAGTTCACCTACTTCCAGCAGGCCGGTGGCCTGGAATGCCGCCCGGTGCTGGGCGAGATCACCTATGGTCTCGAGCGCCTGTGCATGTACCTGCAGAACTGCGACAACGTCTACGACCTGGTGTGGACCTATGGTCCGGACGGCACCCCGGTGACCTACGGCGATGTCTACCACCAGAACGAAGTGGAGCAGAGCACCTACAACTTCGAACACGCCGACGTCGACGAAATGTTCCACCGTTTCGATGCCTGCGAACGCGAAGCGAAGAAGCTGGTCGAACTGGGCCTGCCGCTGCCGGCGTACGAGCAGGTGACCAAGGCCAGCCATGCCTTCAACCTGCTTGATGCGCGCCGTGCGATCAGCGTGACCGAGCGCCAGCGTTACATCCTGCGCGTGCGCGCGCTGGCCCAGGGCGTTGCCCAGGCGTACTACGAACAGCGCGAGAAGCTGGGCTTCCCCGGCGCCAAAGCGCAGGCCTGAGTCCCGCACCTTCCCGAACCACCGGGCGCCGGCCGCGTCGCGCGCTGCGCCCCCAACTGGATTGAACCGATGAGCCACCTGTCTCCCCTGCTGATCGAACTGGGCACCGAAGAGCTGCCGGTCAAGGCGCTGCCGGGCCTGTCCCAGGCGTTCTTCGACGGCATCGTCGAGGGCCTGCGCAAGCGCGGCGTCGAACTGGACCTGGCCGATGCGCGCCCGCTGTCCACGCCACGCCGCCTCGCCGTGCTGCTGCCGGGCGTGGGCACCGAACAGCCCGAACAGCACAGCGAAGTGCTGGGCCCGTACCTGAACATCGCACTGGATGCCGACGGCCAGCCGACCAAGGCGCTGCAGGGTTTCGCGGCCAAGGCCGGGATCGACTGGAGCGCGCTGGAAAAAACCAGTGACGCCAAGGGCGAGCGCTTCGTGCACCGCGCGGTGAAGCCGGGTGCGCGCACCGCCGACCTGCTGCCGGAGGTGCTGCGCGAGGCAATCGCCGGCATGCCGATCCCCAAGCCGATGCGCTGGGGTGACCATGCGTGGGGCTTCGCCCGCCCGGTGCACTGGCTGGTGCTGCTGCACGGCCCGGACATCGTCGACGCCGAACTGTTCGGGCTGAAGGCCGACCGCATGACCCGCGGCCATCGCTTCCACCATGACAAGACCGTGTGGCTGACCCAGCCGCTGGATTACATCGAATCGCTGCGCTCGGCCTTCGTGCTGGTCGATCCGCAGGAACGCCGCGAACGCATCGCCGCGCAGGTGCAGGCCGCCGCTGCGGAAGCGGGAGGCAGTGCGCGCATCACCGAGGACAATCTCGGCCAGGTGGTCAACCTGGTGGAGTGGCCGTCGGCGGTGCTGTGCAGCTTCGAACGTGCGTTCCTGGCGGTGCCGCAGGAAGCGTTGATCGAAACGATGGAGATCAACCAGAAATTCTTCCCGGTGCTGGATGACGCAGGCAAGCTGACCGAAAAATTCATCGGCATCGCCAACATCGAATCCAAGGACGTGGCCGAGGTCGCCAAGGGCTACGAGCGGGTGATCCGTCCGCGCTTCGCCGATGCCAAGTTCTTCTTCGACGAAGACCTCAAGCAGGGGCTGGAGTCGATGGGCGATGGCCTGAAGACCGTGACCTACCAGGCCAGGCTGGGCAGCGTGGCCGACAAGGTCGCGCGCGTGGTCGCGCTGGCCGATGCCATCGCCCCGCAGGTCGGTGCCGATCCCGTGCTGGCCCGGCGCGCCGCGCAGCTGGCCAAGAACGACCTGCAGTCGCGCATGGTCAATGAATTCCCCGAACTGCAGGGTATCGCCGGCCGCCATTACGCGCTGACCGGGGGCGAGTCGCCGGAGGTCGCGCTGGCCATCGATGAGTCCTACCAGCCGCGCTTCGGCGGTGACGATATAGCGCTGTCGCCGCTGGGCAAGGTACTGGCGATCGCCGAGCGCCTGGACACCCTGGCCGGTGGCTTTGCCGCAGGCCTCAAGCCGACCGGCAACAAGGATCCCTTCGCGCTGCGCCGCAACGCGCTGGGCCTGGCGCGTACGGTCATCGAGAGCGGCTTCGAACTGGACCTGCGCGCGCTGCTGGCGCAGGCCAACACGGCGCTCGCCGCGCGCAACGTACAGGCCGACGTGGCTGAACTGTACGACTTCATCATCGAACGCCTGCGTGGCTATTACGCCGACAAGGGCGTTCCGGCGTCGCAGTTCAACGCGGTGGCCGAACTGAAGCCCGCGTCGCTGTATGACTTCGACCGGCGTATTGACGCAATCCGCACGTTTGCAGCCTTGCCGGAGGCGCCGGCACTGGCGGCGGCGAACAAGCGCATCGGCAACATCCTGCGCAAGGCCGACATCGACATCCCGGGGCAGGTCGATCCGTCCCTGCTGCAGGAAGATGCCGAGCGCGCGCTGGCCGAAGCCGTCGCCGCCGCCATCGACGATACCGGTGCCAGCCTGCAGCACAAGGACTATGTCAGCGTGCTGGAACGGCTGGCACGCCTGCGCCCGCAGGTGGACGCATTCTTCGATCAGGTCATGGTCAATGCCGACGACCTGGCCGTGCGGGGTAATCGCCTGGCGCTGTTGAAGCGGCTGTCCGACCGCTTCGATGCGGTGGCCTCGCTGGCCCAGCTGTAACCCGGATACAGCCGGATCCCGGCCAACGTGGGGGGCCGCCCTGCAGCCCCCACGTAAAAGCGCAATTCGGCTCATAGCCGTCTGCGGCATGACGCAACACCATGTGCGTCATGTCGTACTCCCGCCTCTCCCCGCTGTCGCAAGCGCAGGCTCTCCCCGTTCCCCACGTGGTGCCCCGCGCTGAATCCGTGCTGCTGGTCGCTGGCTGCGAGGCGGCGTATGTCGAACTCGGCGCACCGCGCGGTTCGGTCGATGGCCCTCATCGCAGGGTGATCGAACCCGGCGGCAGCCTGCTGCTGGCCACTGGCGAACGCCAGCTCGTGCTGCAGGGCTGCAACGTCCAGGTGCTGCCGTTTCCGGACAGCGCCACGCGCCTGCTTGCCTTCCATGACCACGCCAAGGGCCTGCAGCGCACGCTCGAAGGCGACCGTCGCAGTGCCGCCATCCTGCCGCTCCGCAGCATGCTGGACCAGCCACAGGCGCCGCAGCACTGGCTGCTGGGCGAACTGCTGGGCGAAACGTCGGCGTTCCAAGCCGTCGCGGCACGCTGGGCGCGGCGCGAGGTCTACCAGCTGGTGCGCTTCGTACTGGAAAACCCGGATCACGGGGTCCAGAAACTCGCTGACCGCTATGGTCTCTCCGTCGCGCAGTTCCGGCGTATCGGTCGACGCGCCTTCGGCCGTTCGCTGAAAGAACAACTCCGGCTGCTGCGCGCAGGCCGCGTGCTGCATCGCTACGCCGACACCGGACACACCTTCACCCGCCTGTCGTCGGACTTCGGCTTCTCGTCGCCGTCGCATTTCTGCAGCGAGATCAAATCGCTGTTGGGCAGGTCGCCCAGTTCCATCTATCAATCAGTTCATTCCCTGTGAAATCCATACGCTCTTCCCTCTGCCTGCTTGCGCTGCTGGCGGCCGGCTCGCTCCCGCTGCCGACGCTCGCCCAGTCGGCCCGCAATGACGACGTACCGCTTGAAAACACCGCGATCCGCCATCGCAGTGAACTCTCCGCGGAGACGGCCTTCGTCTCGCGCGGCGACGGGGTGTCGCTGCTGCTGCAATCGGTCGCCGCCCAGATGGGCCAGCCGGTCATCGTCAGCACCAAGGCGCAGAAAAAGCGCGTGCAGGGCAGCTTCCCGCTGCGCGATCCGCGCGCGGTCCTGGACCAGGTAGCGCGCGATGTCGGCCTGATCTGGTACAGCGACGGGCAGACGCTGTACATACACGACGCCAGCGAGACACGCAGCGCCATCGGGCACATGCAACATGCATCGGTCGCGGTGCTGGAAGACTTCCTTCGCCGCACCCGGCTGGCCGACGCGCGTCACGCCTTGCGCGGTGCCGGCAGTGACGGCACATTCTACGTGTCCGGTTCGCCGATCTACGTGGGCATCGTGCTGGATGCCGCCCGCTACCTGGACGAGCTCTACCGCCACGCCGACGCGCGTGCCGAACACGTGGAAGTGATCGCCCTGCGCAACAGCTTCGCGCAGGGACGGCGCTATGGCATGCGCGGGCAGGACAGTACCCTGCCCGGCATGGCCGAAACCCTGGCCAGGGTGCTGACCGATTCGGGCGTGAGCGGCATCATCGTACGCCGGCCATCGTCCGACACCGCCGCCGAAGATCCCGCTTCTGATGCCGCCGCGGCAGCGCGCCAGGGCAACGCACCGGAACGCCAGGATATCCGCAGCGCGGCGCGTGCCGCGTCCGCGGAGGCGCAGCCCCCCACCATCGTGGTCGCCTATCCGGAGACCAACAGCCTGATCGTGCGCGGCACGCTGGCGGGTATCCAGAAGGTCAAGCAGCTGGTGGCCGAACTCGACCTGCCGCGGAAGCAGGTCGAACTGTCCCTGTGGATCATCGACGTCCATAAAAAGCAGCTGGATGCGATCGGTGTCAAATGGAGTGGGCAGGTCGGCATCAGCGGCCGCCTCGGGATCGGCTTCAACGGGGCGACGTCCACGCTGGATGGCGAACGCTTCCTGGCTTCGGTCACGGCCCTGTCCGAACAGGGCCACGCCAGCGTGGTGTCGCGGCCGGTGCTGCTGACCCAGGAAAACGTGCTCGCCCACTTCGACAGCAACAGCACGTTCTACGCGCGCCTGCAGGCCGAGCGCGCCACCTCGCTGGAGGCGGTGACCTACGGCACGATGATCAGCGTGCTGCCACGCGTCTCTGCCGACGAGGAAGTGGAGATGCAGCTGAAGATCGAAGACGGCGCCTCCAGTGGCGCCGACGTAGAGGGGCTGCCGGTGATCAACCGCACCACCATTGATACCGTGGCGCGCGTGCCACATCGGCTCAGCCTGCTGGTGGGCGGCTACACCCGCCATGAAGAGGCCCGCGACCGCGCCACCATCCCCGGTCTGGCAAGGATCCCGTTGCTGGGCAACATCTTCGGCCACCGCAGCCGCCGGCATCAGGAAACGGTCCGCGTGTTCCTGATCCAGCCGCGGGTGCGTGCCCGGGGCGAACTGTCGCCAAGGGATGGCTTCGACAGCGTCGACGACCTGGCGCTGCCGCTGCCGGCGCAGTACCAGCACGTCAGCGACAGCATCCGGGAGGCGATGGATGGCCAGCATTGAGGCAAGCGTCGCCCGTCCCGCGCTGCCGCCACAGCGGTCGCTACCCCCTGCCATCAGCACGGCGTTCGCGGAAGACGAGCCCGCCTCGTCCACCGCGGCCATGCGCCGCACCGGGCTGCACCAGCCGGGCGTCCTGCAGCAGGCGCTGGCGATGAGCGATGACCTGGCCGGGCTGGTATCGAGCATGCGGCGCAACCGTGCGCGTGACGCCGACGAAGGCAGCCACCTCCCGCAGGCCTGGCTCGACCATGTGCTGGACCCGAAGGGGCCGGAGAAGGTGGCGGCGCTGCGGCTGCAGCTGAAGCAGCTGTCCTCGGTCGACCTTGTGACCCTGCGGGGCCTGTTGGCTGCGCTGTTCATTGATCCCAGCGACGCGGTGGCCGTACTGCGCACGCTGCGCTCCAGCGGCGAGCTGGAAGAACTTGCAGATATCCTGGACGAGCTGGAACAGGAGTTGATGGATGGCAGCCCCGCGCAGCGCCAGGCGGTGCGGGCGGGGCTCAACGTCGCGCTGAAGGCGCGGCTGCACGCCGGCCGGCTGGCCGCCAGTCCGGTCCAGCTGCGGCAGTCCTATCGCCAGTTCCTGGGCAGCGGCGAACCGCTGGACAGCTACGAGGAATGGATCGCCCTGTACGGCTTCGAGCGCCGCACCCGGGTGGTCGACTTCATCGAACATGCCATGGCCGCGGACATGTCTGCGTTGGACCCTTCCTGCAGCCGCATCGAGTTCGGCCAGTTGCTGCAGCGCGTGCGGCAACTCACCACGATCCGTTCCGCCGACCACCTGCTGCTGGCGTGCTGCTGGGACGCAGAGATGATGCCGCGCATCGGCGTCACGCAGCCGGCCCTGCTGGCGGCCCTGTTCGCGCTGGTACGGCAGGGCGGTGGGCTGCGGCAGCTGTTCGATTCCGTATTCCTGCAGGTCACCTATGCCTTGGGTGCGGCCGACAAAGTGCGCTTCGCACAGAACATGCGGCGGTTCCTGAAGGCGGTACCGCACGGGCTGTGGCAGGCCGTTGAACAGCAGGTGGAGGCCCAGCAGGAACTGGATGCGCTGATTTCGGCGGCGATGGAAGTGGAGCGCCAGCAGGCCGGCGCACGCCACTGGATGGCCGTCTGATGGCCACGATGACCAAGCCCGCACACAACCTCGGCCAGGTGGCGCGGACCCTGCTGCGTCCGGAGCTGGCGCTGGTGGTGTTGATGGCGGTGATCATCGGCATGCTGATCGTTCCGCTGCCGACCTTCCTGGTAGACCTGTTGATCGGCGTCAACCTGCTGATCGCCATCGTGATCTTCCTCAGCTCGTTCTACGTCGAACGGATCCTCAACTTCTCCACGTTCCCTTCGGTGCTGCTGTTCACCACGCTGATGCGTCTTGCCCTGTCGGTGAGCACCAGCCGGCTGATCCTGGTGGACGCTGATGCCGGGCATATCGTGTCGGCGTTCGGCGAGTTCGTGGTGGCCGACAACCTGGTGGTCGGGTTCGTGATCTTCGCGATCGTGACCATCGTGCAGTTCATCGTCATCACCAAGGGCTCCGAACGTATCGGCGAGGTGGTGGCGCGCTTCTCGCTGGACGGCATGCCGGGCAAGCAGATGGGCATCGATGCCGACCTGCGCGCCGAATCCATCGACGCCGCCGGGGCCAAGCTGCGCCGACGCGAGGTGGAGAAGGAAAGCCAGTTGTACGGCTCGTACGACGGCGCGATGAAGTTCGTCAAGGGCGACGCCATCGCGGGCATCGTGATCGTCTTCGTCAACCTGTTCGGTGGCATCGCGGTGGGCATGCTGCAGCATGGCATGTCCTTCCAGGAAGCGATGCGGGTGTTCACCCTGCTGACCATCGGCGATGGCCTGGTGGCGCAGATTCCCGCGCTGCTGATCTGCATCAGCGCCGGCTTCGTGGTGACCCGCGTAGGCGGCGAAGAAGGCAACCTGGGCTCCAGCATCATCAAGGAACTCTTCAGCAGCCAGAAAGTGCTGTTCATCACCGGCATCCTGCTGCTGCTGCTGGGCCTGCTGCCGGGCTTCCCGTTGCCGATCTTCCTCGCCCTGGCGGCCGGACTGTTCGCGCTGGCAGCCTGGCGCGTGCGCGTGGACGAGGCGACGTCACAGCCTGCCACCGACAGCGCCGGCCGCGTGATCGGCCATGATGGCAAGCCGCTGCCGCCGGGCGCTCCGGCGCAGCTGGCCAATGAAAGCAGGCAGGTCAACGAGACGGTTCCGCTGCTGCTGCTGCTGCCGCCCGCCCACCACGCGAAGTGGCGCAGCGCAGGACTGGAGCGCCAACTGCGCGAAGACCTGCACCTGCGCGTGGGCATGCAGCTGCCCTACATGCTGATGCGTGAGCATGACGACGGCAGCCATCGCGTGGTGGTGATGATCAATGAAATCACCGCTGCAAGCGCCGATATCGTACTGGACCACGTACGCGTGCTGGCCGACAGCGATGAACTGGCCATGCTGGACAGCGCCATCGAGCTGCCCGGCATCAACGAGGCACCGCCGCGGTACTGGATGCCCGCCGCCATGCGGGACCAGCTGCATGCAATGGGCATGGGCACCCGCAGCGACCAGCAGGAGCTGCAGCAGCTGGTGCACGAGGCGCTGATGCGCAACATCGGCGAGCTGTTCGGCATCCAGGAGACCAAGCATCTGCTCGACGACACCGAGAAACGCTTCCCGGAGCTGCTGAAAGAAGTACATCGGCACATCCCGGTGCAGCGCGTATCGGAGGTGCTGCAGCGCCTGCAACGCGAGGGTGTTTCCATCCGCAACATGAAGATCATCCTTGAAACGCTGGCGCAGTGGGGCCAGCGCGAAAAGGACGTGATCCTGCTGGTGGAACACGTGCGCGGCGGGCTGGCGCGCTACATCTCTTCCCAGCATGCCCGCAATGACCGTATAGCAGCCGTGCTGCTGGCGCCGGATACCGAACAGCTGGTGCGTTCCGGCATACGCCAGAGCCAGGGTGCGGCGTTCCTCAATCTGGATCCCGCTCAATCCGAGCAGTTGCTGGATCGCATCGTGATCGTCTTCGAGCCGCTGCTGGCAAGTCGACCAGAGGCCGTGCTGCTGGTCGCTCCGGATGTGCGCCGCTTCGTCAAGCGCTTCGTCGAAACCCGACTGCCGGGGCTCGCAGTGCTCTCCTTCTCGGAAGTTTCCGATGCCGTATCCCTTGATGTCGTGAGATCACTATGACGCTGAAAGAAACCCTCTGCGAGGCACTCGATCAACTGGGCGCCAACTCCGGCGATTATCAGTTCGATGACCATTCCACCATCGTCATGTCTTTCGACGATGTGGGCGATATTTATCTCGACCCGCGCGACGGCGAGCAGGTCTGGATGTGGGGGGCGATTGACGAAGTCGGCGCGCGCGCGAGCGGCGTGCTGGCCGAGCCGTTGCTCGCGGAAGTCATGCGTCCGGTGGCCCATTGGGATGCTGGCGCGATGGTCCTGCGCGAAGACGGCAGGGTCGGCGGACTGCTGCACCCGGACCATGTGCAGCAGCCGACCCGGCTTGCCGAAGCGCTGCAGGACTTCCACCAGTGCCTTGCGCGGTTGCAGGCCCTTCGATGACCCGGCTGCGGTCCCTCTGGCGACCTGCCGCGCACCCCACCGCGATCATCGGATCGATGCTGCGCGCGCCATTGCCACAGGTGGCGATCGGCGACGTGTGTCGGCTGCAGACGGCGGCCCACGACGATGCGCCTGCCGGCTCGGGAACCGTCGTGGCCCTGGATCACGGCATGGCATCGATCGGCCTGCTGCGCGACAGCGCGGGCCTGTCATCACAGTGCCTGGTGATCCCGACCGGACACGGACCGACGATCACCGCCTCCGACGCGCTGCTGGGCAGTGTGCTGGATGGCCAGGGGGTGGAGGTCGAGCGGCTGTCCGCAGCTGTTGTCTCGCAGGCGGTGACGCGGCGCATCGATGCGCGTGGGGTGGACTACCGGCGCCGGCGGCCGATCGACACCCCGCTGTGCACCGGCATCCGCGCCGTGGACAGCCTGCTCACCTGCGGCGAAGGGCAGCGGGTGGGTATCTTCGCGGGCGCCGGCGCGGGCAAGACCACGCTGGCCGAAATGCTGCTGGAGAACGCCGACGCGGATGTCAGCGTCGTTGCGCTGGTCGGCGAGCGTGGTCGTGAAGTGGCCGCGCTGGTCGAGCGGCTTCGGCACTCGCCCCGGGCGGCACGGACGGTGATCGTCCAGGCCACCTCGGATACCGCGCCAGCGCTGCGCAGCCAGGCGCCGTTGATCGCCACCACCATCGCCGAACATTTCCGCGACCAGGGCCTGCGGGTCCTGCTGGTGATGGACTCGGTGACCCGCTACGCGCGCGCGCTGCGCGAACTGGCACTCGGCGCGGGCGAGCCCCCCGCGCGGCGCGGTTTTCCGGCATCGGTATTCGAGGCCTTGCCGCGCCTGCTGGAACGCAGTGGGCGCACGGAAACGGGCTGCATCACCGCCTTCTACACCGTGTTGCTGGAAGACGAACAGGATGCCGATCCGATCGGCGAAGAAGTGAAGTCCCTGCTGGACGGCCACCTTTACCTGAGCAGCCGCCTGGCCGGTCGCGGGCACCTGCCGGCGCTGGACGTGCTGCGCAGCGGAAGCCGGCTGTTCGCCAGCCTGGCAGCGCCGGCGCAGCAGCAGGCCGCCGCCCGGATACGCGGGCTGCTGGGCACCCTGGAGGACCTGCAGCTGATGCGCGACCTGGGCGAGTACACCCCGGGGGTCAGCGCGGTCTACGACAAGGCGGTGGCCAGCGAAGCTGCATTGATGGCGTTCCTGCGCCAGGGACAGCAGGAGCGGAGCGCCTTGCCGCGCACGCTGGAGGCGCTGCATGAACTCGCCCGCTGAGCTGCGTGGACGGCAACTGGTCAGATTGAAGCAGGCGCAACGGCAGTTGTCACTGCTGTCTGCGCAGTCGCAGCAGCAGGCCGCCGCCGCACGGCGCGAAGAAGCGGCAGGGCTTCGTGCGTCGGCCAGCGAGACCCTGGACCGCGCCGTGCTGCAACCGGAAACCGGCCTGAGCCGCAGCCTGCTGTTCGATCGCCTGCGCATCCTCGCGGTCGCGCGCGCGCATGCGCTGGAAACCGGACACGCCGCCGGCGACCTGGAGGCCGACGCCGCGCAGTGCGAAGCCGCAGAGGTGCAGCAACGCCAGCGCGCCGCGTTGCAGTTCCGCAAGCAGAAGAAGCTCGAGCACTGGCACCACCGCCAGCATCGCGAGGCCAGCCGGCGTCGCGAGCTTCGCCTTTACACCCTACAACTGGATGAGCTCACATGTCGTCGCCGATCCCCGCGCTGAGCCCGGCGCGCTCCCACGATCACCCCACCGCGGTCGCAGCGCTGGTGCCGTTGTCGCGCCGTGCGCAACAGGACACCGACCCGCTGGCCGGGGCGTCCGCCGAACGAAGGGCGCGGCAGCCGGAGGGCACCGGCACCCCGCATGACCTGCGGGACGACCTTCCCACGCCGGACGGCAATCCGTTCGCCGTGGTCGGCAGGGTCGACGCCGCACCGCAACTGGTGCGCCATGGCAAGGGACTTCCGCTGGATGCGGCCACGCGCGTTGCCGATGCAGCAGCAGGCGCCGGTGGCCTCGCATCGGGTCGGCACGACCTTTCGGTGCGATTGCCGGCGATGCCGGCACCCGACGTGTCCCGCGTCGACGACTCAGCCGGAGCGGGGCAGGAACGACCAGTGCGGCCATCGGCAATGCCGCCGGCCGCGAGGGCCGACAGCCATCGCCTGGCTGGCAAGCGGACGGCGGAGGCGTCGCGGTCGCCGTCGCGCGACGTGCTTCTGGTCGAGGACACCGCTGGGCCGGCGGATGTGCTTCCGCTGCGGTCCCCGGCGTCTCCGCCTGCCATCAAGGACGTGCTTCCCGCGCTGGTGGATGGCCGTCTTCCGGCAAGCGGCACGGCGCCCGCCACGCCAACGCCTTCAACACCGCCACCCTCCGACGCGCCCTTCATCGCCGACCGCGCCGACCGCGCCGCCGCCGCAACGTCACTGCAACCTGAAAAGCCGCGGACTGCGCCCGAACAGCCGATGCCGCTGTTGCACGCTGCAGGGCCCGCGACCGCCCAGGTCCACACCGGCCCGGTCCGCCGGCAGGGCAACGGCCCGGCGGCGGCGCAGCCCGATCCTGCACGGGCCGAGCTGCCGGCAGCCGCCCCGGCGCAGCGCATGGCGACGGTCAGCGTGCCGTTCAGCAGCTGGGGGCCGGGCCACCAGGTCACCGCCAGCTGGATCCCCGCCGCAGTGCCTGGCCAACTGCCACCGATGACCCTGCGCAGCAGCAGTGAGTCCGCGCAGCGCGCCATCGGCAGCGCATTGGCCGCCAGCGACCCATTGGCGCCGGGCAGCCTGCAGCTCACTGCCGCAGACAGCGCGGACGATGGCACGTCCGGACGCCGCCAGGCCGATTACGTGCCGGAAGACGAAGAATGAGCCGGCCGCTTGCGCTGCTGGCCCGGATCGACCCGCAGACGCTGCGCATGCAGCAGCTGCAGCAGGCGTTGTGCGGTTGCGGCGCGGATGCGCACATCAGCCCGCTGCCGTCCTCGCCCTGCCTGCGCTTCCAGCTGGTATCGGCCAGAGGGGCGATGGTCTGCCACGTCGATGCAAACGCCTGGGCGGCCGTGCACCTGCCGGGCCTTGTCGGACTGGACTGGACCGCGATGGATCCGCTGGCACTGGCCGGCCTGACCGGCGTGCAGCACCCGCTGCAGTTCGCGCATGGCGCCCTTCGCTACGACCGCGCGCATGGGCTGCCGGCGTCTACCGCAGCGCCCGAAGTCCGTGCCTTGCCGACCGTGCCTGCAGCGGAAGGCGCGGTGTGGATCGAATCCTGGACTGCACCGCTGCCGCGGCCGACCCAGGCGCCGCGGTTACCCGCCGCGCTGGCGTTACCCCTCCGCCTGCAACTGGGCGCGACCGCCGTGACGCTGCGGCAGCTGCGGCGCCTGCGTGGCGGCGACATCGTTCTGCTCTCCGACCCTGCAGCGCGTGCGTGGCGAGGCCGCCGCCCGCTGTTCGATTTCCACCTCCAGACGGATTCCCTGCTCGTGACGACTGTCCATTCCCCTCCCCATGCCGGCCTTGCTACGCCCGGGTCCCCGCTGCAGTCAGACGATCCCATGCTGGACGTGGCCGACCTGCAGGATCTGCCACTGGAACTGCAGGTGCTGCTGTGCCGCCTCGAGCTGTCGCTGGGCGAGCTGGCCGGGCTGCAGGAAGGCAGTGTGGTGACCCTGCCTGAGCAGGCCATCGAGCGTGTCCAGCTTCTGCACAACGGTCGCCCGCTGGTGACCGGTGAGCTGGTGCAGGTGGGCGACCGCCTGGGCGTGAAGCTTGCGCAGGTCCCGAGGCTGACATGAGCGTCGTGCACATCAACAACGATGTGTCGTTGATCGCAATGCTTGCAGCGGCCGCGATGCTGCCCTTCCTGGTGGCGGTGGGTACCTGCTACATCAAGTTCAGCGTGGTGTTCACCCTGATCCGCAACGCACTGGGCCTGCAGCAGGTGCCGTCCAACATGGTCATCAATGCGCTGTCGCTGATCCTTGCCTTCTATGTCATGCATCCGATCGTCAACTCCGTGCAGACGGCGTACCAGGAGCTCGGCCAGCCGCTGACCACGGTGCAGGAAACCGCGGATTTCCTTGACGGCAGCCTGGGCGAATACCGTGCCTACCTCGCCCGGCATGCCGACCCGGAACTGCTGCGCTTCTTCGAGCGCGCGCAGGTCACCGACGGCGCGGACGTTCCGCCGGCCGACCTCGCCGCCGAGGAGCGCTCGCTGTTCGCGCTGTTGCCGGCCTACGCGCTGAGCGAGCTGAAAGACGCGTTCCTGATGGGCTTCTACCTGTACCTGCCCTTCGTCGTGGTGGATCTGGTGGTGTCCAGCATCCTGCTTGCGCTGGGCATGATGATGATGAGTCCGGTCACCATCTCCGCGCCGATCAAACTGATCCTGTTCGTGGTACTGGATGGCTGGAGCCTGCTGTCGCAGGGACTGGTGCTGCAATACCTGGATGTGCCGGCATGATCCGGGGGCGTCCATCGGCGGGCCGCGGCCAGGGTGCACGGCCATGAACGAATTGATGGCCATCGGCAACAAGACGCTGATGCTGGTGCTGATGCTGTCGGCGGGCCCGGTGATGGTGGCGACCGTGGTGGGCCTGCTCATCGGCCTGTTCCAGACCGTTACCCAGCTGCAGGAGCAGACCCTCCCGTTCGGCGCCAAGATGCTGGCCGTGGTGGTGACGGTGCTGGTGATGCTGGGTTGGATGGCACGCACGCTGATCGACTTCGGCAGCCTGGTGTTCGGCCGCGCGCTGGGGGTTTGATGCAGATCGGCATGACCCCGCTGGATGGTGCGTTGCTGCAGGCGCTCGGCGAGTACGCCGTGCCTGCCACGCTCGGGTTGGCCCGGCTGTTGGCGTGCTTTGCGTGGTTGCCGTACCTGTCCAGTGGCGCGGTTCCGTCGCGCATGGTCAGGACGGTGCTGGCCATGGCGGTGCTGATCGGTGTCTGGCCGGTGACCGAAGCGCTGCAGCGCCCGGCGGACATGCCGTCGCTGGCGCTGGCCGCACTGCGTGAAGCCATGGCTGGCAGCGTGCTGGGGCTGTTGCTTGCGCTGCCTTACCACGTGTTCCATGCCATCGGTTCGGTGATCGACACCCAGCGCGGCGCTGGCGTCGGCGCGATGCTCGACCCGCTCACCGGGGTGGAGGCCACCGAGATGGCCAACCTGCTGCAGATGATGAGCGCGGTGGTGTTCCTGGTGGCGGGCGGACTGGTGCCGTTGCTGGAGGCGATCCACGGCAGCTATGTGCTGGTGCCGATGGGAGGCAGCTTCCTGCCGGAGCTGGCCAGCCTCCACGCGTTCGTGGATATCGTGCTGTCGGCGGCGATGCGCATGGCCGCGCCCGTACTGCTGCTCTTGCTGCTGGTGGAAATCCTGCTGGGCGTGATCTCCCGCTTCGCCCAGCAGCTCAACGCATTTTCGGTATCGCTGGCGGTCAAGTCCATGCTCGCCTTCGCCGCGATGCTGCTCTATTTCATGCTGTCCATGACGGACCAGGTACCCGCCTTGTGGCGGCAGTATCCGGCGCTGCGCGGCCTGCTGCCCGGGGCACCGGGATGAGTTCGGGTGCCAGCGAAAAAACCGAGAAGCCGACCGCGCAGCGACTGGAGAAAGAGGGCAGGAAGGGCAAGTCGTTCAACAGCCGTGACCTGGTGGCCGCCACGGTGCTGTGGCTGGGACTGCCGGCGATCGCGCTGTTCAGCTCGTTGTCGCCGTTGGCGCAGCTGTACGTGGACATCGTGCGGGGGGGGTTCTCCATCACCCCTACCGCCGCGACGCTGGCCGCGTTGCAGGGGTTGCTGTTGGCGCTGGCACCGGTGCTGTTGGCCGCCGTGCTGGGCGTGGTGGCGTGTTCGCTGGGCATGAGCAAGGGACGCATCGCCACCGAAGCGATCCGCTTTGACCTGAACAAGCTCAACCCCGTCAACGGCTTCAAGAACCTGTTTTCCGCCCGCGTGCTGAAGGACCTGCTGCGCACCGTGCTGTACATGCTGTGCTGCGGAGTGTTCGCCTGGCTGGCGCTGGGCATCTGGGGCACCGATCTGTTCGGCCAGGTGCAGGCCAGCGATGCGCAGCTCGCCGGCGTCTGGCGGCACGTGGCGCTGGTGTTCGGCCTGGGTCTGCTGCTGGCGATGGCCCCGGTGTACCTGCTCGCAGGCTGGCTGGACCATTTCCTCTTCATCCGGGAAATGAAGATGGAGAAGCACGAGGTCAAACGCGAGCGGAAGGACAACGAAGTCAAACCGGAGATCAAGCAGCGCCGGCAGCAGGTCAACGAAGAGCTGTCGGCGCAGGTACAGGCCGACACCCGCGGTTCCACCGTGGTGCTGGCCAATCCCACCCATATCGCCATCGGTATTTTCCTGATGGACGACGACACGCCCATGCCCTTCGTTTCGGTGCGCGAGCGCGGCGCCCGGGCCCGCAAGGTGATCGCGCTGGCCGAGGCCACCGGGGTGCCGGTGGTACGCGACATCAAGCTGGCACGCGCCATCTACGCCAGTACCCCCCGCTATCGCTTCGTGCCCGACCGCAGCGTGGATCCGGTGATGCAGATCGTCCGCTGGCTGCGCGACGTGGAGCGCGCCGGCAAGCCCGGCGGAGACACCGACGCCGGGCCGTCCGATCCGCCCGATTGAACCATCCCTGTCCCATCACTGGAGCACTGCATGAGCATTGACAACGATCCGACCCGCTCCCCCGCTTCACCTGCCGAAGAAGAAGACATCACCCGGCTGATCCTGGAGGGATTGCGCGAGGGTGCCACGGTTGCCGACCTCAAGGGCGTGAGCCGCGACACCCTGGAAGGGGTGTATGCCATCGCGCATCGCTACTACGAGAACGGGCAGCTGGACGAAGCCGAAGCCTTCTTCCGCTTCCTGTGCCTGTACGACTTCTACAACGCTGACTACGCCCTTGGCATGGGGGCGGTGCTGCACCTCAAGCGTGAGTACGAGAAGGCCATCGGCATGTACGCGGTGGCACAGGCGCTGAACCTGACCGATGACCGTCCGATGTTCCACGTCGGCCAATGCCATCTCGCGCTGGGGCGGCTCGGCAAGGCGCGGGACTGCTTCGAAGCCGTGGCGGGCCGGGCCGGTGGCAACGATCTGGGTACGCGTTCGCAGGCCTATCTGGTGCTCCTGGAAGAAACCCCGCCGCCCACTGACACCGAAGCCTGAGCGATGCCTGTCAGGCCTTGGGCTGCCAAGCGCCGGGGGCGCGCGCACAGGGGCGGAAATTGAAAGTTGGGGTGGTCATCGATCGGGATACTGGCCCGGCTGAACCACCCACTGGCCCACCGCCCCGCCCAGCGGGCCGGGCCCCCGGCTCCGGCCGGCACAATCCCACGAGGAACGTCCATGACCGCATCCCTTTCCCTCGCGCCTGCGCCGCCCCTGCCGCTGGTGCTCCGTCGTAGCGGCCACGAATCGGCCATCGAGGCGGCCCGAGGTTTCGGTGTCCGTCTGCCCGTCGCGCAACTGGAGCGGGTGACCGCAGAGGTATTCGCAACCTTCGCCGCCCGGGCCCCGCAGGGCCCGGACGCCACCCCGCCCCACAACGACGCGGTGGCGCTGCGCGCGCCGGACCTGGCCCGGCTGCACCAGGCGGCCGGCGATGAGGGCCGGCGCCTGCCGCCGGAGAGCCTGCTGACCCTGTGGCTGGGCCATCTGCAGCAAGCCCTTGGCGATCAGCGCTTCGATCGGATCGAGCAGCGGCTGCAGGCTTACCGCTCGAACCTGCAGGCACGTGCGCAGCAGGCGGGCTACTTGTCGGCCGAGATGCAGGCGGCGCTGGATGCCGCCCTGGCGGCGCAGACGGCGGCGGAGGCCGCGGCGGGCGAGGCCGGTGCCCAGCAGGGCGCACTGGAACTGGCGCATGAGAACGTCCAGCGGTTGCAGGCCGAGCTGGATGCCCTGGACCCGGCCGACCCGGCTCATGCGGCCAAGCAGGCCGAGCTCGCTTCCGCACGCGAGGTCCTGCAGCAGGCGCAGGGTCGTTTCGACGCCGCTTCGAAGGCGCTGAATGACGCCGTCGCGTTGCTCGACGCCACCCTCGGCGAGCTGGATGAGCAGGAGGCTCGACTGCGCGGCTTCAATCACGGGCAGCCGATGGTTGGCGGTGAGACGGAGCGGAAGTTGAACGCCGCCGACACGCTCACCATGCTGATGGCGATCATCAGCAAGCTGATGGGCAATCACGCCGACAGCACCATGAAGGACATGAGCGCATTCACCATCCAGACCATCAAGGCGCGCCAGGCGAAGGAGCAGGAACGCATCCGCCAGCATGAAGAAGAACTGCAGCGGGCACGCGATGCCGAGAAGAAGACCGGCTGCGCCGGCAAGATCTTCGGCTGGATCGGCGCTGCGGTCGGCGCGATCGCCAGCATCGGCGCCATCGTGGTGGGCGCGTTGCACGGCAACGTGGCGCTGATCGCCGGCGGTGTGATGGGCATGATGCTCACCATCGACAGCATCGTGGGCATGACCACGGGTTTCTCTGTTGTCGGCAAGGCGGTGGAACAGGTTGGCAAGGTGATAGCCAGTGCGCTGATCGCATTCGGTGTTGCTGAGGCACTGGCCAGGCAGATCGGGTCGATCCTCGCCACCGTGGTTGTCATGGTCGCGATCATCGCGGCGATGTTGGTCACCGGCAACCTGGCGGCCGCAAGCAGGACGGCAGCACTCGCAGCCAAGGGCGTGGTGGAAACCACCGCGACGGCGGCGGCGCGGATGATCGAACAGGCGTCAAAGGTGATGCAGTTCGTGGCCCAGGCGGCAGGCGCCATCGGACAGACGGTGCACAACGTCGGACAGATCGTCGTCGCCGGCATCATGATCGAGGTCAAGAAGCTGCTGAAGATGATCCAGGAGAGCCTGTTCGGTGATCAGGTCCTGCAGGACATGATGCGGATGATCGCCGAGGCAGGCAGCCGGACCCATCGCCTCGCGCTTGAACTGGTGGCGCAGATGAGCGAGGTCCAACAGGACCGCGCGGACACCGCTGCCCACGTCATCGGCCATATGCGCCACCGCGCCTGAGCGCGCCCTTTTCTTTCACCCTCTACAGGAAAACTTTCCATGTCACAGATCTCCTCCCTCCCGCAGCCGGTGCTGCAGCAGGTAGCGCAGCGATTCGCGCCCGCGCTGGATTCGGCCCCGGTGCCGTCATCGCAGGACGAAGCGCAGGCCCGACGCGCTGCCGACAGCGTGGCCCGGAAGAACGAACGATCGCGGCAGGATCCCGCACGCCGCGCCGCCCCCGATCTCGCTGCGCCGGCTGCGTCGGCGGCCGGGTTTGCCGGGCTGGGAGCGCTGCTGCCGTTGATTGCCGGCCAGCATCCGGCGATGGTACCCGGCGCGACCGCGGAAGCATTCGCCGTGCTGCACCGGAGCGCCGCGATTGCCGTTGCCGGCGCTGACACCCTCCCGCCTGCGCTGCTGGTCGAGCAGGCGAAGACGCTGATCAACCTGGCCACGGCCGATGGACAGCTGGTGCTGCCGACCCCTGCCGAGGTGCGCGCACTGGCCGGCACCGCCGACGGCGTGCCGCCGGGCATGGAAGCGCTGCACGCCCTGCTGAGCGATGCACCGGCCGCGCGCGACGTGCTGGACGCACTGGCCCAGCGGCCCGACGAGGAACTGAAGCTGGGGCGGGGCGGTAATGCGCGCACCGATTTCGTCCTCCTGCTGGTGGCGTTGTTGATGAAGATGAGCGCCAGCCAGCGCGAACAGGCGGTGGCGATGGTCGAACTGGCCGTGCAGTCGCTGGGCGCGATGACCGACAGCATGGTGGCATCGGCGAAAGCCACCCAGTCCGCCAAGATCGTCACCGCCGTGGTGGGCGGGCTGGTCGCCGCCGGTGGCGTTGGCCTGGGCGCGGCTGCGGCCTACAAGGGTGTGCAGAACCTTCGCGGCAACAAGACAACGGCCGACGCAACGACGGCCGATGCCAGCCATGCCAACAGCAACACTGCGGTGGGCATGAACAACGCGCCGGCCGGTGCCACCGCGCGTCCGCCCCAGGTAGAAACGCTGCGGCAGCGTCCGCAGACGCTGCAGGAAACGTCCGCGGTACGCGAAACAAAACTCGCCGTCAGCAATACCAAGACCGGCGTAGTGGCCAACGCAGGCCAGGCCGTCACCCAGACCAGCGTCGGCGTAGGCAACGCCGCGGGAACCCCGTTGGAACTGGAGGCCACGGGCCATACGGTTGATTCCGAGCGTGACCGCATCAACAAGGACATCGAAGTCGACCTCGGCAGCAAGATCAACCAGGACGCCAACAAGAGCAGCGAAAGCCAGCAGGCGATGTTCAACACCCTGGTCACCCTGGCCCAGGACAACCAGGACGCGGCCAAGCATGTCATCGGCAACATGCGCCGTTGACCGCACGCCGTCCTTTCCCTGACCGGTGGCGCCGCTGCGCCCCGGCCTCCCTGTCACGGAGCATCCCATGAGAACCGAGCCAAGTTCCACGTCCGTCGGCATCGCGCCGCCGCCCGCCTTCCGCGGTGGACGCGAGGCGCCCATCGAAACCGCCACCGAGCGTGCGACATCCTCGCCACGCATTCCCGCCTCGCCGCTGCTGCTGCACCTCGCCACGTACGGTGCGGGCAGCAGCGTGCCGGCCGACGATGAGCAATCGCTGCTTCAGCTGGCAACCCACCAGGAGGCGCTGTTCCAGCACAGGAAGCGCGCGTTGGTTGTCGACGCGGTGCGCCATTCGCCGTGGCCCGCCATGGCCGACGCCGACCCGGACGATCTGCAGGCCCGGCAGATCATGCAGGACGCCCGACAGGCTCTGCATGGCGTACTTCCATCCGAGCAGATCGAGGACGCGGAACAAGCGGCGGACGGATCGCACAGCGACTTCTTCAAGGAAATCGCCGATCTGATAGCCCGCCTTGAGCGCGACTGGATCAGCAAATACAGCGGGCTGCTGGCGGGGTATGTCGCCTTCTACAAGGAACTGACCAATATCCTGGCCGACCTCAGGGACCAGCTTGGAAAGCCGGACAAAGACGGCATGGTCCACGTCGACTTCACTGCCTTGCGCGGGGAGTTCGACAAGCTGAGGACGACGTGGGCCACCAAGGGGTTCGGTGAAGTATTTGGCACCGAAGCGGCCGCCAGGCAGTTTCTCGCGGAGTTGGGTATCGAAGGCCTGAGCGTGGTCGAGGTGCAGCCTGGCGGCGGCTGGCAGATCAGCATCGATCCGGACCTGATCAACTCACTGCAGAACGTGTTTCCTGCCGACGTCGGCCCGATCAGCGCGAGTGCGCTGAATGAACTGATGGCTCAGAAGGAAGTGATGATGGAGCGCTTCAACTTCATCAATCGCGCGATGCCTGAAAAATACCAGCGGCAGCTGCAGATGTGGGACTCGCTGGTGAAGATCCTCAGCAGCACCATCGACGCCGTCACTGAAGCGGATCGGGCGTTCATACAGGCATTGGCCGGCTGACAGGAGATTAGATATGCCCTACCAAAATCAAGTTTCATCCTCGCCCCTGCGGACCCCTAATTTCAGTCACGCGCGCCAGAGCGCGGCAGATGGGTTCGACAACGTCGGCGTCGGAAATGGCTCCATGCCACCCACGCCTGGTGCGGCACGATCGCCGCAGTCCCATGGGGAAGCAGCGGGCTTCCAGCTGCGGTACGCCCCATCGCTCGACAGCCTGAACAGTCTCCATGAACTCGGGCAAATGCATGACGCTTCGGGCTTCGACGGCGACCTTGGCATGGGCGACAGCGATGGCGGCGATGGCCTGCATCGTGCGGACTACGCGAAGCAGATGGAGCGAAGCCACCCGCTTGACCTGGGCCAGCAATCGCCCCGCTACCAGGGGCAACACGGCCAGGATATCGCGCGCGAACTTTCGCCGCTGATACAGCAGTGGGACCAGCGGGCTGGCGCGATCGACGGGCTTCGCACACCGCAGGGGGCAACGCCGCCCGACGCGTTGTTCAGCAGGGCGCAGATAGATGAATCGAGCATGTCGCGTGAGCACTGCGCGCGGACCGTGCTTGCCGGGCTGGGCGTTACGCCGCCCGAGGTGGAAACCCTGCTGAGAAATCACGCCAGGTCGGAAGGTGGCACGGCCATCCTCGATGCCTGCCGCCTGCTGACCATGCCGGAACTGATAGGCGACCCGAAGGCCCACGCAACACTGCAGAAGCAGCTGAAGGGCTATCTGAAGGCGGCAAGAGGTGATTATTCCGGCGTTTATCGCGCCTTCGCACATCATTCGAGCAGGGAAATCAAGAAGCTGAAGGATGGCATCGAGACGACGGTCGCTGCCATAGGCTATTCAGTCGTCAAGGACCGGCTGTTGGCCGATCTGGCCCCCGCGCTGGTGCACGCCCTGGAGCGGAAGAATCCCGGGATGTCGTCTGAGGCGCTGCGGGCCCGGTTGCCGGAGCTCATCAACGCCCAAGGGTTCTCGGCACTCACCCATAGGATGAACAACGCAAATGCGAGTGGCCTGTTGCAGGACGCGCCGCTGTTGCCGCAGTTCGTGGAGAGCGCCGAAGAGCCGAAGCCTCCGCCGGCAGGCAAGCCTGCGGAGCCGGTCAATGACTTCGTCAAGCATCTGGTCAGCGTACTGGGCGCGATCAAGCCGCCCAACATCCACATCGAGAACAACGCAAAGCAGACCGTCCACCAGGATGGCTGGAATTTCCAGGGCAACAAGGACCCGCGTCCGGAAAAGACAGCAGACGCGGTGCCACTGACGATCAAGGCGCTGCCGGAGGTGGATGATCTGGAGGAACAAGCGCTGGACGAGGGTATTGATATGATCGAAGTCGACTCGGAGACCGAAGAAATGCAGGTTGAAGATCTGGAAGTCGAGAAGCAGGTTGAGGAGGACGAAACAGCGCGCGAGGACCCGCCGCGCAACGAGCGCAGCAGCGGCACGGGGCGCTTTGGAGCGCCTGTCCATCCACTGTTGGGGAGCCTGCTGAGCGACCTCAGGCAGAACGCGCGCTACCAGCACGTCGCCAATGGTGGTGCTCACCCCATACCGGACAATCTCGTTTCGGCTCGCTCTGTTGAACAGGATGAAGACGAGGAGGAGACCGTTGCAAGCAGTGCGCGCGGGTTCAACATGGACAAGTCTGATCGCGCCTCAGCGTTCGGCCGGCTGGCAACGGCCTTCGAGCCAGGTAAACAGCCATCCGCATCGCACTTCGTAGACGCGCATGAGCGGGTCCGATGAAACCAGCACGGGCGTGCGGCAGTTGATCGCCCTGGTCACCGGCTCGGTCTCCGCGATGGATATACATCGCGGAGACCGACGGGTGGAAGATCTGCGCATGGATTCGTTGGAAATGGCCGATCTGCTGGTGACGATCGAAGAGCGGTTCGACGTGGTCATCACTGCCGATGCACTGGCCGGCGCGCGCACGGTGGCCGAACTGGAGGCGACCGTGCGCCGGCTGCAGTGCGTCGCCGGGTGACCCGGGCGGGGCGCCTGGCCGCGGGCGTTCTGCTCGCTGCCGGCGCCTCTTCCGTGCAGGCGGCATCCTTCTACGCGGGGGTGTCCGCCGACGGCCGTTTGGTGGTGGCCGATGAACCCGTGCGCGGGCTGCTTGCCTTTCAGCCGTCCACCCCCCGCAAGGCGCTGGGACGTCCACCGGGGGACCGCGCGGACGCCTCGCGATGGCAGCCGCTGCTGTGGCAGGTCGCCGCAGAGGTCGGCATCGAGCCGGCGCTGCTGCAGGCGGTGGTCCAGCAGGAATCCGGCTTCGACCCGCTCGCCGTTTCGCCTGCCGGCGCGGCAGGCCTGATGCAGTTGATGCCGGCAACCGCCACGCGCTTCGGCGTGCGTGACCGGCTTGATCCCGCGCAGAACCTGCGCGGTGGCGCGCGCTACCTGGCATGGCTGCTGGACCACTTCGACCAGGACCTCGACCTGGCCCTGGCGGGCTACAACGCCGGCGAAGGCAGCGTACGTCGGCATGGGAACCGGGTCCCGCCGTTTGCCGAAACGCAGGCCTACGTCCGCGCCGTGCGGCGACGCTACGCGCACTGATTCGACACCTCACGGTGGCGGTATTTACAACTCGGCTTATATCGCCGCCGCGTATGCGCCCGCAGCATAGCCAGCGCCAACCACGGCACGTCACCCTCTGTTGATCATCCCATGTTGCATGTACTGAGAATCCTTGCGGGCAGCTTGAGCGGCGTCGAATATTCCATAGCCGACGGTGCAACCGTATTCCATGTGGGCCCGCAGGACGACCTGGCCAATGGCCGTGCCGCACAGCTGCTCGATGCCGATGACCGCGCCTATTTCATCCCTGCGGACCTGCCGGCTGCCGCCTTCGCGCTGCAGGCAGCGGGCACGCAGGGCGGGCTGCAGTTGGGCGAGCGCGCGGACGAACACGCCGGCTGGACATGGCGTGCGCTGCCGCTGCAGCAACCGATCCAGGTGGCCGGCATCCATTTCGCCGTACGCGAACAACCGGGCGAGTGGTCGGCGCAGGTGCTTGCGTTCGTGCCACCCGCGCTGCCGATGGAGTTTCCCGTCGCTGCGGCAGCGGATACCGTCGCGCGTCCCGTCCGCCGTCGTCCGGCACTGCTGCTTGGCATCGGTGCGCTGCTCGCCGCAGGGGCAGGGGCCGCATGGTTCCATTGGCAGCACCAGCCGGAAGCACGCGTGCGCGGCCTGGCCAGTGTGCTGTCCAATGCACCGGCGGACTATACGATTGCCGCTGGCAACGATGGACACCTGTATGCCTTCAGTGACAGCGCTTCGGCGCGCAGCTGGGGCGAGCGTGCCAGCCGCCGCGCGCAGCGGCGCAGTGACACGCATCTGCTGCGCCGCGAAGAGGCCCTGCGCCTGGAACGCGCGCTGATCGCCGCCGGCATGGAGCCGGTGGTAGTGAGGCTGGATGACCCGGCACGCCCGGACGTGGTGCTGAGCGGCCGCTTGACCGCCGCACGCACCGCGCAGGTCGGTGCCGTGCTGGCACCCCACGCGCCGTATCTCAAGCAGGCGCGGGTGTCGGCCATCAGCGACCAGCAGTTGATCGCCCTGGCGCGACAGCAGATGCGTGTACTGGGCATCAGCACCCGCAGCGAACCACGCGGAGAGCGGGTCAGCATCGTCAATGACGTGTTCCTCGACGATGCCGGATTGAACGCCATGGCCGGCGCCGCGCGTACGTTCCACCAGCAGTGGGGGACGCGCCGCATCCGCCTGGCACCCCAGCTGTGGGACGACCTGCTGCAGGGCCGTTCCTACCGCTATTCCCCGGGCCAGCTGCTGTCGGTGGGCAGCGGCCGCTGGGACTACGCCCGCGCTGCCGCATCCCAGGCGGCGCCTTGAATCACTACCCAGACTGGAGATCACCATGAACAGCACACTGCCCATCACCACGAGCGGATGGGAAGACCCGGGCGACGGGACCGGCAATTCGGACAACTGGAAGGGATGGATGTCCAACCACTCCAAGATGTTCGACGACGGTGTGAACGACCTGAAGACGAGGATGGAGGAGATAATGAAAGAGCTGGGCGATGACGGCAACGCCAGCAACCCCGCGATGCTCGCCCAATACCAGGCCGCGCTGTCCGAATACAACATGTACCGGATGCTGCAGTCGAATTCGACCAAGAGCCTGAGTGACCAGAGCAAGTCGGTCATCCGCAACCTGGCCTGAGCCCTGAGCCCTGAGCCCTGCGGCCTGCGCGTAGCGTGGGCCGTCCTTCGCGACGAGGAAATCCCCCATGAGTATCATCGCCACCGCACCCGCCGGCGACTTCGATATTGCAGAAGTGGACGGCGTGCCCGTTCCGCTTTCCAGCCGCTTCAACCAGGCCTTCGCCGAAAGCTATGTGTGGGCGGGCCGCGAACGCGACGCCATCCTGGCCGCGGCCAATGATCCGGCGGTCGCCAGCGACCCGGCCCGGATCCATGCGCTGCAGCTGCAGCTGGATGCCTACACCAAACAGATCGCATTGAGTTCATCGTTGGTCAGCCACGCGACCAAGGGCATCGAAACGCTGGTGAAGAGCTGAGCCATGATCGGTTTCACGACGCGTCGCATGCTGACCGCGCTGCTGTGCCTGCTGCTGGCCGGCTGCGCGCGCTCCGAACTGCTGCAGGCCCTGGACGAGCGCCAGGCCAATGAAGTGGTGGCGGCGCTGCTCCACCACAACATTCCCGCCGAAAAGCGCCTGCAGGGCAAGGCCGGCTTCGTGGTGCGCGTCGGTGCGGACGACCTGGCCGAGGCCATCGACCTGGTGCAGCTGAAAGGCCTTCCCTCCGCACCCCGCACCCAGATCTCCGCGTTGTTTCCCGCCGATGCGATGGTCAGTACGCCACTGGCAGAGCGTGCACGCCTGCTGTCTGCCATCGAACAGCGGCTGGAGGAATCGCTGACCACGCTGGTCGGAGTGAAGCGCGCGCGCGTGCACGTGAGCTACGATGCCGGCCCGGTCGAGGGCAGCCTGCAGCAGCGCAGGCCGCCGGCGATGCATGTCGCCGCGGTGCTTGCCCATTCGGCCGACATGGACCAGGCGGTGCTGCTGGCCACGGCCAAGCGCTTCCTGCGCAATGCCTTCGTCGATGTTGCCTACGATAACGTGTCGGTGGTGCTGACCCCGGCTGCCGAGCCGCGCAGCCTGGCAGTGACGCCGGCCGACGCGCCGCCGCCGGTGTGGATGTGGCTGCTGCTGCCGTCGATCGGATTGCTGCTGTTGGCCGCCGCTGGCGGCTGGCTGTTGAAGCGTGGCGACCCACGCGCCCGTGACGTGGTGGATCGCCTCCGCCGCCGTCGCCGGGATGCGTCCGGACCAACCCATGCATGATCGCCTGCGCATCCTGCATGATCCGCTCGCCTACTACCGGCCCTGGCAGGCCGCGCAGGCGCCGTTGTCCGCTTCGCAGCGCAGCGCCTTGAACCGTTGGCTCTGCCACGTCCATCGCTTGCCACCCGCGCCCGCGGATGTGGGCACGGTTGCACCGCTGGTGGACCGCGTGATCCGCGGTTGGTGGCGGATCCCCACGGCGGCCTGGCTGCTGGCGTGCGCCGGGCAGCGGCGACAGGTGCTGGGAGCCCGTTGGCTGGCGAGCCAGCCGCCCGCACTGCACGCCTTCCTGCGGCTGGGATTTCCCGAAGCCTCTGTCCGTTGGCCGTATCCGCCGCCACCGGACATGCTGCTGGCCTGGGGCGGGCAGCAGCTGCAGCAAGGGCTGCGCAGCCAGCTTCCAGACTGGCTGCATGCGCGTATCGCCCTGTGGTTCGAAGGCCTGCCGGCGCTGCCGGAGGCAGCCGCCGGCGCCAATCATCCGTTTGACATGACCTGCTTCCTGAGTGCCTGGAACCATGCTGAAGACCTATCCTGACAGCCTGCTGGAACGCGCCGTCGACAATGTCATCCAGGCGGCCAGCGTCCAGCAGGGCATCGACCTTGCCCGCGTCGAGGCGTTTTCGCGTCGACAAGTGACGCGCGAGCGTGAACAGGCCCGGTTGGAAGGGCGTGAGCTGCGCGCTGCCGCTGCCTTCGAAGGCTACCGGGACGGCGTGCTGCATGCACTGGGCGCCCTGCAGCACGTCATCGAAGGCGTGCGGCGGGAGCAGCTGACGCTCGCCGCGGCGGTGCGCGACCACGTCCATGCCACCTTGCACGCGATGAACGCCGCACCGGATGTCGTCATCGAGCCGATCTGCAGTGCATTCATCCACCGGTCGGCGCAGGCCGACGACGCCACCCAGGCCGTGCTGCATGTTCCGCAGCAGCACGAAATCCTGCTGCAGGCACTGCGCGCCGATCCGCGCCTGCATGCGCTCGATGTCCGGCCGGCGGACCGTCAGCTGCCGCTGCTGGAACTGGGCGCGCTGGCATGGGAGCTGGACCTGCAGGGCAGCCTGCTGGAAGACGTGGAGCTTGCTCTGGGCCAGGCGCTGCCTGGTGTGCAGGACCGCCTGAACCTCCTCGCCAGCAACTACAGCGCCGATGTGCTGGAGGCGCTGGATGCCGCCAACCAGACACGCCGTTTCACTCACTTCAAGGAATCGCAATGAACCCGATCGCTGCTGCAAGGTCCCCCGCTTCGATGCCGTCGCAGGAAACGGGTGGTCCCCTGTCGCTTGCCGAGCGCGTGCTGGCCCAGGGCCGGGGCACCGCTGACGCCGATATCAGTGTTCCTGACGATACCGGGGCAGGGGAAGGAGCGCTCACTCCGTTGCCGCAACCGATCACGGACATGCAGGCCGCCATCGCGGGCTGGGCGTGGGTGGCGTTCAAGGATCGGCTCATGCTGGGCGACGAGGAAGAGACCGGGGTCCCCCCCCTCAGCATCGACATCTGACCGCCAGGCCCGGGCCGGGCGCGGCGAGGTTGTTCTCTTCATTCCCGATGCCGCCGCCCCCGGCTATGCTGTGACGATGCAGCTACCGAAAATCGCCCTTCCCCTGATCTGCCTTGCCCTGCTGGCCAGCCCCTTGGCGCATGCGCGCGGCACGATTGAAAAGGTGGACATCCACGGCCTGGATAAAGGTGACGACGCCGAGATCATCGAGAACATCGAGGTCTCGCTGACGCTTTTCGACACGATCGGCAAGGTGCAGGGAGAATCCCGGTTGGAGTATCTGCTGTCGCAGGCGGAGCGGCAAACCCGCGAAGCGCTTGAGCCGTTCGGGTTCTACAACCCGACCATCACCGTGGAAGCGCCGCGCGAGGGTGAGAAACTGAGGGTGGTCATCAATGTCGTGAAAGGCGAGCCGGTACGGGTCCGCAAGGAGCACATCGAAATTACCGGCCCGGCCATGTACGACCGTTACCTGCAGGATGATCTGGACGCGTTCAAGCCAAGCAAGGGTGACGCCTTCGAACATACCTTGTACGAAGCGAGCAAGATCACGGTGACCCGTCGCCTGGCCGAGCGCGGCTATTTCGACGCCGATTACACCCAGCATCAGGTCCAGGTCACGCGGGCCGAAAACGCCGCCGACATCGACCTGGCGTGGGACAGCGGGCGCCGCTACAACATGGGGCCGATCACCTTCAAGCAGAACTATTTCGTCGACAAGCTGTTCGATCCGCTGGTGTATTGGGAAGAGGGCAGCTATTTCCACGAAGGCAAGCTGGACCGGCTGCGCGAGTCGCTGACCAAGCTGGACTACTTCAGCACCATCGACATACAGCCCAAACCGGAGGACGCCGACGAGAACGGCAACGTGCCAGTGGACGTCAACCTGACGCGGGCCAAACGGAGCATCTACACCACCGGCCTCAGCTATGGCAGCGAAAGCGGCGCCGGTGTGCGCGGCGGGCTGGAGCGGCGCTGGCTCAACAGCCGCGGGCACAAGATGAACACGCAGCTCGACTATGCGCAGAAGCGGAAAAGCCTGACCACCAGCTACCGGATCCCCGCATTCCGCTGGCTTGATGGCTGGTACACGTTCGCTGCCAGCGCCTACGACGAGCAGACCGATTACATCGACCTGCGCAACCTGAAACTGATTGCCAGCCGCAGTGGCCAGATCAATGAGTTCTGGACCGCCACCGCGTCGATGAACGCGCTGCGCGAACGCTGGGGCTACGCATCCGGTACCGAGTTCACCGATGCGGTCTATCAATATTCCACTCTGGTCTACCCGCAGATCGCGGCGGATTACGTCAATGTCGATGACCGCCTGTTCCCTCGCAGCGGCATCAGTGGCAGTGCCACGATGCGCGGCGGCGTTGAAGGGGCCGGATCGGATACCAGTTTCGTGCAGGCCAACATGGTGCTGCGCTGGTACGTGCCGCTGGGCGAGACCAACCGCCTGATCCTGCGCGGCGAAGGCGGCACCACCTGGACCAGCGACCTGGTCGCGATGCCGCCCAGCCTGCGCTACTTCGCCGGCGGTGACCGCAGCATCCGCGGCTATGCCTGGCGTGAAGTGGGCCCGCGCACGCCTGAACCAGACAAGTTCGCGCTCGGTGCCAAGCACCTGGTGGTCGGCTCGGCCGAATACGAACACTATTTCAACGACGGGCCGTGGGGCGCCGCGGTGTTCGTCGACACCGGCAGCGCGTTCGACAACACCCTCGATCTGCATACCGGTGTCGGATTCGGCGTGCGTTGGAAGTCACCGGTCGGCCCGGTACGGGTGGACATCGCGCATGGCCTGAACGATCCGGATTCACAGTTCCAGATCTACCTGAACATCGGAGCTGACCTGTGAGCACGCCGAACCCGACCCCGCCGAGCGCACCCGACGCACACCCGCCAGTGCCGCGGCGGCGCTTCTATCGCCGCCGCCGTTTCTGGGCGTGGTCCGGCGTGGGGGTGCTCGGCCTGGTGCTGGTCGCGCTGCTGGCGCTCTACTGGCTGCTGCAGACCGTGGCCGGCCGTGACGTACTGCTGGCCCAGGTGATCGCCCGCCTGCCGGCAGGGGCCAGTTTCACCTGGGACAAGGCCGAGGGCCCGGTGGCAGGGCCATTGACCCTGCACAACGTCGATTTCCGCTACAACGACATCCACTTCCATGCCGAGCGCGCGCACCTGGAACCGGACCTGCGCCCGCTGCTGGGCCGCAAGCTGCTGCTGGACCGGCTGGAGCTGGACAACGCCACGCTGAACCTGGCCAGGAGCGAGGAGCCGTTCGAACTTCCCTCCTGGCCCGGTTCGTTGCCGCAGATCGAAATGCCGTTGGCCATCCAGGCCGACGTCATCCAGGTCAACGGCCTGCGCGTCACCACCGGGGGGGAGCCGACCATCGACATCGCGCGCATCGGTGGTGGGCTCGAAATCGCCAATGGCGAGTTCAAGGCCAATCAGCTGCTTGTCGACAGCGACATGGGCAATGTCCGCATCAACGGGCATTACATTCCGGCCAACGACTACGACACCGACCTCGGTGTCACCGCCATCCTGCCGGCGCCACGCGGCCGTACCCCGGCCAGCCTGGGACTGGTGGCCCGCGGTGACCTGGGCCATATGGAAGTGGCGGTGGCCGGACGCGCGCCGGACCCGCTGCACGCGACGCTGGTCTTCGATGGGCGCAGCGACCCGACCTGGAAGGCCAGTGTGCGCACCGACGCGCTGGACGTGCGCCTGCTGAATCCAGCGCTCGCAGCCTCCACCCTGGAACCGCTCACGCTGGACGTCCGCGCCGCCGGCAAGGGCGGCAATGCCGACCTGCAGGGCGTCGCGCAGCTCGGCGACCAGCGGATCGAACTGGCGCCCTCCAACGTGCAGCTGGAAGACCAGGTGCTGAACGTTTCACCGCTGGTGGTCAAGGCGTTCGGCGGGCAGGTGCGCCTGAAGGGCAGCGCCGACTTCCGCGAGCAGAACAACCAGAAACTCCATTTCTCGATCGTCGCCACTGACCTGACCTATACGCCAGCGACGGATCCCAACACCGCCGGCAGCGTCGCGGTGCCGGTGACGCTGAAGGAAGCGCGCATGGGCCTGGCCGGGACGCTGCAGGCGTGGGCGGCGGTCGGCACCGCCGACATCACGCGCGATGGCCAGCAGGCGGCGTTGCAGTTCGACGTGCGCGGCAATGAAAACGCGGCACGCATCGAGCAGCTGCAGGCGCGTACGCCGGGCGGCACGCTGGGCGTTGAAGGCAACGTGGCGTGGGCCCCGCAGCTGCAATGGGATGCCAACGCGACGCTCGACGGGTTCGATCCCGGCTACTTCCTGCCGGGTTGGGACGGTCGTCTGTCCGGCAACTTCGCCAGCACCGGCCGCCAGCTGCCGGTGCCGGCCAATGCGGCGCCGGACACCACCGGGATCATTGAAGCGACCGTCGACCTGCCCTCGTTGAAGGGCACCCTGCGCCAGCGCGCACTGGATGCACAGGGCCGGTTCGCACTGCAGGGCAGCCAGGGCGAAGGCCAGCTGAAGCTGGCGATCGGGGCGAGCCGGGTGACGGCATCGGGCAAGGTCGGCGACCGCCTGGACATCGACGCGCGCTTCGAGCCGCTGCAGCTCAGCGACCTGCTGCCCGGCGCCGACGGCGGGCTGCGCGGCACGGTGCAGGTCAACGGGCGTCGCGACGCACCGGACATCACCGCCGACCTGGTGGGCAGCACCCTGCGCTGGGGCGACTACGCGGCGGAGGCGATCAGCCTGAAGGGACGCCTGCCGTGGAGCGGCGACAGCGGCACGCTGGCGCTGCAGGGCCGCAGCGTCAATGCCGGCATGTTGCTGGAAAGCGTCAACGTGGATGCGCAGGGCAGTGTCAGCAACCTGCGGCTGACCGCGCAGGGCCGCAACGAGATGGGCGCGCTGGACCTGCAGGGCAGCGTGCGCCAACAGGGCCAGCAATGGCGCGGCACGCTGGAATCATTGCGGCTGGCGCCACAGAAGGGCGATCCCTGGGTGCTGCGCAGCGCGTCGGATTTCGCGGTGAACGGCAGCAACTACAGCCTGAGCGAAACCTGCCTGGCGCCGGCCACCGGCGGCGCGCTGTGCGTGCATGCCAACTGGCCGCGCGAAGGGCTGGTGGTACGCGGTGATGCGCTGCCGCTGACCCTGGTACAGCCGTGGCTGCCGCCGACCTCCGGTCGTCGCATCTACCTGCGCGGCGAAGTGACGATGGACGCGCAGATCCGTCCGCGTGGCAACGCCTGGGAAGGCAACGTGGAGGTGCGATCGGCCGAAGGCGGCGTGCGCCTGGGCGACAACGCACGCGGTGAACTGCTGAAGTACGACCAGTTCTCGGTCAAGCTGGACATGACCCCGGCGCGGATCGATGGCTTCCTCGGCATGGGCTTCCAGGGCAATGGCTTCGTCAATGCCAAGGTGCAGACCGGCTGGGATGCCAGCGCGCCATTGAACGGCGAGTTGTACCTCAACATGGCGCGCCTGTACTGGCTGGAACTGTTCTCGCCGGACATCGTGCGGCCCACCGGCCTGATCGAAGGACACGTGAGCCTGCGCGGCACCCGCAGCCAGCCCCTGCTCGGCGGCGAAGCCACGCTGAGCGACTTCAAGGGCGAGTTCCCGGCGCTGGGCCTGACCTTCGAACAGGGCAAGGGCAACTTCACCGCACAACCGGATGGCTCGGCGAAGATCACCGCGCAGGCCAATTCCGGCAAGGGCACGCTGTATGTCGATGGCGGCCTGTCGTGGTTCGGTGATGCGCAGCCGCTGCAGCTGCATATCCACGGCGAGAACGTGCTGCTGTCCAACACCAGCGAACTGCGCGTGGTGGCGAACCCGAACCTCGACTTCAGCCTGGCCGGCACCACGATGCAGCTGAAGGGCGAAGTGCGGGTGCCGGAAGCGGACATCGACCTGGAACGCCTTGACCGCGGCACGTCCGTATCGGCAGACGTGGTGGTGCTCGATCCGGTGGACCCCGAAGAAACAGCGACCTCGCCGCTGGACATGGACCTGACCGTGAGCCTTGGTGACAACGTCAAGATGGCCGGCTTCGGGCTGAAGGGCGCCCTGACCGGCAGGATGCAGGTGTGGGCCAAGCCGGGCCGTGAAATGACCGCCAATGGCGGGCTGGAAGTGAGCGGTCGCTACAAGGCCTACGGCCAGGACCTGACCATCACCCGCGGCCAGCTGACCTGGAATTACAACCCGGTGTCCGACCCGCGCATCAACCTGCGTGCCGAACGCCGGATCGGTGATATCACCGCCGGCATCGATGTCACCGGGCGCGCCATGCAACCCCGTGCACAGGTGTGGTCGGATCCCTCCATGTCGCAGTCCGAGGCGCTCGGTTACCTGGTGCTGGGCCGCAGCCTGACCGGTGCCACCAGCGACCAGACCCAGCAGGTCAACGCCGCGTCCGCTGCGCTGTCGGCAGGAAGCGGCCTGCTGGCTTCGCAGCTGGGGGCGAAGCTGGGCCTGGACGATGCCGGCGTCAGCCAGTCGCGCGCGCTGGGCGGGTCGGTGCTGGGGGTGGGCAAGTTCATTTCGCCGAAGTTGTATGTCGGCTACGGCGTTTCGCTGGTGGGCAGCGGTTCGGTGCTGACGCTGAAGTACCTGCTCAGTCGTGGCTTCGATATCGAAGTGGAATCGAGCACGGTGGAAAACCGCGGTTCATTGAACTGGCGCCGCGAAAAGTAGCGGCGCCGCGTTCAAGGTGAACGGCCGCCCGGGGTCAAACCGGGCAATGCGTTCGATGGGCGGGAATTGAAAGGCGGAAAGAGCGGCGACGTTGAGACTCGCGCTCCGGCTATGGCCTGCGCCTTTCCCATCGGATCGTTCCATGAATTCCGTCATCTCCCAGCGCCCGTCTGCATTCTCATCGCCGCGCGTTCCGCAAAGCGCCAAACCCAGCGACCCGATCGCATCAGCCGCTCGCGCGCAACTGCGTTGCTTGCCGCAGCGGGTAACCAACCTGCCGCGGCCTACCGCGAGCGGAGCACCCGCGCCCGCCTCGCTGCACCAGGCGTGGCTGGCCGCTGAGCTGCTGGCACTGCCGCTGACCTCTTCCGGTCTCTCGTTGCAACAGCATCTGTGCGCCTGTGCGCAGCATGGCGCGCAGGCGGGGCATGACGAACACCAGCTGCGCGAAGCACTGCAATGGCTGCATGCGCCGTTCGGCGATGCGTTGGCCGCGGCCTACGGAAGCGCGTCGCGCGCGCTGGTGCCCTACGTGCTGGATCAGCTGCTGCTGGCACTGTTTCCCACCCTGCAGGACGCGCAACGCCAGCAACTGACCGCTGATATCCGCCTGCATGCGCAGGATCTGCCGCTTGCCACGTGGGTGCGCGCACTGGCCCTGCCGCGTGATGGGCAGGGTGGCGAAATCCGCCTGCGCGCGCTGCACGACGCCGGGCAATGGGCGGCGCTGCGTACGGAGTTGATTGCTTCCCCCGTGCCGGGCAGCGGCCTGGCGCAGGTCGGCCTGGCGACCGCGGCACTGGGCACGGCGGCCGTGCTGTCCACGCTCATGCCGGCGGTCGCGGTGCCCGCGATGCTGGCGGGCAGCGCGGGATTCCTGGGTATCACCGCACAGGCTGCAGTGTCCGATGCCACCGCGCCGCAGACCGGTGAGGTGCAGTCCGATGGGCTGCGTCAGCGTGCCGATACGTTGCTGCAGACGTTGCTGCCGGCGTGGAGCGGCGCGCAACGGGGTGCCCTGTACGCGATATGGGCGGACCGACCGAACGACCGCTCGTTGCTGGCGGTGACCCGGCAGGCAACGCAGGCGCTGCTGGAAGCCGAGGGCTGCATCGACACGTCGCTGGAGGGGCTGCGGACGGCTCCCTTGCCGCCGCTCGCCATGCCCCCGGCAGGCGACCGCGCGGCCGTGGCCGAAGCGCTGGCACGGCTGTTCGTTGGCTTGTCGCCGCCGCAGTCGACGGTGGCGGCCGGTACCGCGCCAGCCGATCGCGGGCCATTGCGCGGAGCGTTCCCGGCCGACCGGGCCCCGCCGCTGCGTCCGGCCTCGGTGGGCTTGTTCGAACTGGCGCAGCACATCGCACGGGCGGACTACCGCGCCATCGTGGAGCGACAGATCGACCAGATCGGTGCAGGCCCGGCAGACACCCGCAGTACGTACCAGCGTCGTTGCGCCAAGGCCGGCCTGCGCCTGCTGCATGCGCGCTCGATTGCGCCCGGGCCCGGGCGTGTGGATGCCATCGCGATCGCGCGCGCACGCGTGGACAACCTGCGTAATCCGGCACCGCTGATCGCGCAGGCGCGGGCAGGGAAGGTCCAGCAGGCGATGGCGCTCAACCGCGTCGCTACGGAGCATCCGGGCGCGACGGCGGGCAGTGCCGGACACGCCTTCGCGCCGGACCTGCCGCGGAAGGCACGCACCGGTGCGCTTACTGAACCGGGCTCGCTGGCAGTGGCGCCTGTGGACCTCGCCGGTTTCTCCGGCGGCATGGCAGCGATCGCCATGCCGTTGCGCGCGGACGCAGCCGCACCGGTCGCGGGCGGCGCTGGCGAGCCGCAGGCGCTGACGGCCGTTGTGTCGCCGGCTTCCAACGCGCCGGCCATGGCGCAGGCGCGGCTGCGGCTGTGGCTGGGCCTGATGCCGGAGACCGCAGGCGACGGCCAGGAATCGGCGATCGCCGACTACCTGGACCTGCAGGCAACGGCGCGCGGCGGGCAGCCCTGCACCGTTCGCGCCGAACTGGCACGGGCCTGGGGCGATCACCTGCAGGAGCAGGCAGAGTCAGGGAGAGCCCGGAATACCCTCAGTGCGGCCGCGGCCGACCTGGTGACGCAGCTGGTGGAGCAGGACCGCCACGGCACGCCCGCCGCCGCGCATGCAGTCGGTCGCTTCGGCATGCGACTGCTGGTGGACGGCAGCAGCGGGGTTGCCGTACCCGGTGCGGTGGTGATCACCGGCAATGCCACCGACACCTCGCCGCGCAGCGCGACCGGGCCTATCGTGGTGATGCTGCCCGGGATCGGCCTGCTTGAGTACACCGCCGGCGGATTGGACACCCTGGTGCGCGACATGGACGCCCATCCCGTGCTGCGTGCGGCGTTGTATGGATTGATCCCACTGGAGCGCCTGCAGCCGGCACGCGGTGGCCGGGGCGCGGTCACGCTTGGGTTCACCGCACTGGACGCGGATCGTACCGGCGAAGAAGTCCTTGAACGTGTCCTGCAGGGCGGCATCGACATCCGACGTGCGGGCGCGCAGCGGGCGCAACCGGTGCGGTCGCTGGTGGAGCTGGTCAGCCCCTACCTGGGCGGGGCCGGCGTAGTGGAACATGCATTGGCACAGCTGGCCGCCCACGGCCTGCTGCAGGCACCGGTGCAGGACGCCGCGCGCACACTCGGCCTGGCCACGGCGTGGATCGATTATCTGAACGCGCTGGTCGATGCGCCGGCGGTGCCGGGCCTGCAGTCGCCCCAGGACTACGTCACGGGCGACCAGCTGCAGCGGCATATCGATGAGCGCCTGCGGGCGCACCTGGATGGTATCGGCATCCACGCCACGCCCGCCGATATCCGCGTGCGCTGGCAGGAGGTCCGCTTCCGACCGGAGCCGGTCGGCCTGCCGCACAACCCGGCCGGAGCGAGGCAGCTGCCGCCGATCCCGCATGATCTGAGCCTGGCCGAGCTGGCCACCCGCAACATCGGCTTCGTCGACATCCCGTTCGGGGCGGGGGCGCAGGCGTTCGATGCCCAGGGAAAGGCGCTTCCCTCTCTGACGCCCGCGCTGATGCGCGAATGGATCCGCGGACTGGACCTGGATGGATCGTACCGGCGGCACTTGCAGCAGCAGTTCGACAGCAGCCGGCGCGGCAGCCCGGGCGACCTCCGTTTGCGCGCCTTCCACCACACCTTCCCGGCGCGGATCGCGCTGGAGGAACAGCTGGCGTTCGCCCATCACCGCCTGCAGGGTCCGTCCGTGCTGCGGCAGATGCTGATGCACCCGGGATCCCGGGCGGCGGAGCACCAGGGCAGGGTGCAGCAGGCGCAGGTTGGGCCGCTCACGCGGACCACCCATGCCGTGATCGATGACATGTATGTGTTCGACCGGACATCCGCACTGCCCGGCAGCCTGGCCGTACGTACCGAAGATGGCCACGTGGAGGCCTACGTGGCCGGCCTGCGCCCGAGCCCGTTCCTGTCCGCCGACAACGAGGCCGAGCTCAACGCCCTGTTGGCCGGCGAGGCGATGCGCGACTGGCTGAAAACCCATCTGCCGGACGCCAGCCACCGCCACGACGTGGATGCCCCGGACACCTGGTCGGAACTTTCGGTAACCCCGGATCAGGGCGATGCCCTTGATGCCTGCTACCGGCGTTGGGTCGACCACCTGCAGCGCGAAGCCGATGACCTGGTGGTCTCAGACCGGGAGCAACGCGGCAAAGACATCCTCGCCGTGCTGAGCGGGGTGTACGAGTTCGCCGAGAATCTGCTGCCGCTGCGTCTTGAAGCGTTGTCGATGACGGCCCGGACACTGGCGCCGCTGCTTTCCCCGAGGGGCGTTTCCGGCCAGGCCGCCAAGCTGGCAGCGGAAACCGCGCTGCTGCGCTTGTTCAGCTATGCAGCCCCCGGCACGGCACTGGCGGTTGCGATGAAGCGGCCGCTGCTGGCTGCCGGCGTTCCGCGATCGTTGCGTCAGCAGGCCAGTGCGACCCGCCCGGGATACATCCAGACCCGGCAGGCCGATTACCGCATCCCCGCAGGTGGCGACATCCGCGCCTCGGGCCAGGCGGTGCTGCTGGATCCTGCCAGCGGCCAGCCCGCAGGGGGCATGGCGCGTTACGACCGCACCACCCTGCAGTGGCGGGTCGAACCGGCGCAGCCCAGCCGCAGCGCGGACTACGCGCACCTGGCAGAGCATCTCGACGACCCGAAGCTCCGCCACCTGAGCACCCAGGGCAATGGCGTGTACGACCTGGAGGGTGCGCAGTTCGTCCACATCGACGGACGCTGGTTCCGCAGCGAGGTGCGGTCCGAACTCGGGGGCGGCCGCTACCTGATGGCGCCCGGTGGCCGCGTCCGCAGTGATCTGCTGCTGGCCCGTGCGGACGACGCGTGGCACGTGACGCAGCGTCCGCGCGGAGCATTGCGCGGCGGCGGCGTGGTCGCCGCGGACACGACCGATCTGGCCGTGCTGCGGCTTGCGGTGCCGGCGACGCGGTTGCTTGACGACACAGCGATCAATCGCGCGCTGAGCGTGCATGGCCCGGTCGGCGGGCAGGTCAGTGCCACGCTGCGCCGCGACCTGCGTGACAGCGCGCAGCAGATGGTGCTGGGTCGCATCGGGGCGGGCAAGGTCTCCTTTGATGAACCGGATCTCGGCGACATGGGACGCATGGCCATGCTCTGCGCACTCGCCCACGACCCCGTGCTGGGGCAGGGTCGGCGTATCGAGCTGTATTCCGGCTCGGCGGACACCGGCCAGCGGCGCATCGTGATCGGCACGGGCGCCGAGCCGCTGCTCCGGCTTCAGCTCGAGGCGGAACTGCCGACGCTGGAGCAGGTGATCGCGCTGCTCAACCCGGACGCCGTCGCGGCGGCGCTGAAGCAGCCTGCGGGTGCCGGGGCTGCAGCGCTGGTCGCCCCGGTCACCGCGCACCTGCAGCAGACGGTGAAGCGCCAGCGCACCGACGTACAGGCGGCGTTGCGAACGTTGACCGATGACATGGACGTGGCAAGGCCGGAAGTTGCCGCCCTGCAACTGCAGTTCGGCCTTGATCGCGGCCTGGCCGAAGAGGTGCGCCAGGGCCTGCCCGACCACACCGATGCCATCCTGCGCTATCAACGGCCGCAGCCGCTGGTTGATGCCATCGCCGACGCATCGGCACGGCTGGGCGAGCGCACGCTGCGGCAGGCGCTGCTGGAGGGGCGGGTAGTCTCCGTGGAAGCGCTGACGCTGTTGCAGGACGTGCTTGGCGCCCTGTTGCCCAAGTGGAAACTGGTCAGCGTCCTGCATACCCATGGCAGTCCGCAGTTGCACATGGCGCTGGCCGATGGGGGGCGAACGCATACCCTGGTGTTCCACGCCGAAGGCGTGCAGGTCCGCGGTCACGCGCAGCCTTACGCGAAATGGCAGCAGGCGGTGAGTGCGGTGGTCGGCACTGAATCGGCGATGGATCTGCGCAACGCCAAGGGACTGGGAAGCGCGGTAGCCGAGCGGCTGCGCTCGCTTGAAACGGCCGCGCCGACGGCACGCATCGAACCGCACCGCCGCGCCCTGCTGGAGGCCGCAGCCCAGCCCGCCTGCCCGACCGCGGCAACCTGCCCGGCCAGCGCGCGCCGTCCTGACCAGAACGACCTGGAGCGGCAGTCGACCCTTCGCGACACGGCCGTTTCCCTGCGACGGGACGCTGTAGCCGCGCTGGACCACGCGCTCGCACAGGCACGTGCCGACGCGCGTGGCTGGTTGGAAAAGGACACTTCACGCACGGTGGCGAGTTACTGGGGGGGAAACCATCCACCCGGCAGCCATGCCAGCGACGATGCGCGTCTGCGCGATTTCATCAAGGCACATTGGAAGTCCCGTAGTGCACCCAGGGAGCTCTCGGTCTTCGTGCAGGCATTCTCTGCGCGCGAGGCATTGGGCACCGCCAACATCCTGGTGGCCGACGTCGCGTTGCAGATCGACGGACGTCCCCTCGCCTGGGACCAGCAGGCGTTCGTCTCCAACGCTCAGTTGGGGGGCAGGCACGGGTTTTCGAAGGTGGAGGGGGTCAAGGTGCAGAAGGTGATGGTGCCTGCGCGCCTGCGACCGGGCCACGAAGGCGTCACCACACCGGGAGAGGCCGATTTTGAAGCTCCGCAGGCGTTGCTGCACCGGGTCATGACCGAGGACCATCCTTTCGGGCGCTACGTGGTGGAACCGCGCGTCCAGCTGCCGGGCAGCGCGACCCGGGGCGCCCCGGACACCGAACTGCGCTGGATCCGCAGCGAGGCCGAACTGCAACGCCTGCTGCGCACCCACGTCAACGTAGGGGGTACGGAGCTGCATGTAGGCGATCATGTCTATCTTTCATCGGTGCGGCGCTGCACCGAATCGCAGTTCCTCAACGAAGTCGCCGACGCGGTGGAGGCGGAGCTGCCGGGCGTGTGGCAGAAGCCGGAAATGCTGGACCGCGTGACCGGCTCGGTGGCGCTTTTCTCGGACCGGGTGCCCTGCCTGAACAACTGCCAGTTGCTGATGCGCTCGGCAGCGGAGACATTGCCGGGCGTGGATATCAAGATGGGCTACGGCGACCCCCCGGGCCATGGCGGCGCCATCCGGCCACACCGGAACCCGCCGCGCCTGTTCCCGCTCCCATGAGCCTGAGCCTGCGCGATGACAGGTATCGCTCATCGGCATCGTCGGTGCCGCCAGGCCCCGACCCATGGCCTTACGCTACTCCGCTCACCCATCCGGTCCATCCCATGCCCTCCATCGGCTCCACACCTCCCCCGTCGCCGCCACAACGCCTTCCTGACCAGAACCCGGGGCAGGCAGGGCCGCTGGCGGCTCATCGCGCCGCCATCGAAAGCTGCATCGCGCAATGGGAAAACGACCAGCTGCTCGACGCCGACGGCATCGCCGAACTGCGTGACCTGCTGGCTTCGACGAGCGCTCCGCCGCCCGAACGCTTCGATATGGCGCAGATCGACCCGAGCGGGCAGTGGGGCGAAAACTGGCTGCAGCTGACCGCCGCCGTTGACGGTGATGCGCTCTACCTGGGCCCCGATCCGCAGCCGTCGCCGCTGCTGCCGTGTGCCGCTGATGCCCAGACCCTTGCGCCGGACATGGTGGTGCTGAAAGTGGACCGTGCCGAGGACGATGGTGTCTTCGATGTAAGCCGGCTGCGCGCGCTGGTCTGGTGGCGGGAGGCGGCATGGACGCTGCAGGTGACCGACCCCGGCGATGGCGCGAGCACCGTGCAGCTGTCTGGGCAGCCCGACTGACGACCCGCGGCCCAACCTCCGGCGGTTGTCGTGTGGGGCACACAGCGGCTAAGGTCACTGGCTCACCTGATCCGCCGGATGCCCGCATGTCCCTCCGCAGAACCCTTCCCGTCTCCCTGGCCCTGGGCCTGTCCATGGCGGCAGGCGCACATGCCGATGAAGGCATGTGGATGCCGTCCCAGCTGCCCGAGCTGGCCAAGCCGCTGAAGGCGGCCGGCTTCAAGGGCGATCCGGGCGCGCTGGCGACGGTCACTGCGCCCCCGCTCAGCGCGGTGGTGCGCGCGGGTGGCGGTACCGGCTCGTTCGTGTCCTCCGATGGCCTGCTGTTGACCAACCATCACGTGGCGATGGGGGTCATCCAGTACAACAGCAGCGCCGGGCACAACCTGATCGACGATGGCTTCATCGCGCGTGACCGCGCCGATGAGCGTCCTTCCAATCCGGATTTCCGGGTGCTGGTCACGGTGGGCTTCGACAAAGTGACCGACCAGGTGCTGGCGCAGGCCAAGGGCAAGACCGGCCGCGCGTATTTCGATGCCGTGGATGCGGCCAGCAAACAGATCGTGGCGGACTGCGAACGCGCAGGGAACGTGCGCTGCAGCGTGGCCGACATGTACTACGGCACCGATTTCTACCGGATTTCGCAGCTGGAGCTCAGCGACGTGCGGCTGGTGTACGCACCGCCGCGGGCGATCGGCAACTACGGCGACGAGATCGACAACTTCATGTGGCCGCGGCACACCGGTGACTTCACCCTGTTGCGGGCCTACGTGGGCAAGGACGGCAAGCCGGCCGCCTACAGCGCCGACAACGTGCCGTACCAGCCGCCGGCCCACCTGCAGATGTCGCTGCAGGGACCGAAGGAGGGCGATTTCGCGATGCTCGCCGGTTACCCGGGCATCACCTACCGCCACCGCACGGCAGCCGAGTTCGCCAGCCAGATCGACGCCGTGCTGCCGCGCCGTGTCGCGCTGTTCCAGCAGATGATCGATACCATCGAAGCGGCGACCCGGGACGACGCGCAGGCGCGCACGCGCTACGCATCGCAGCTGCAGTCGCTGAAGAACAACCGCAAGCGCGCCGCCGGCGAACTGGAGGGTCTGCTGCGCAGCGATGCGAAGACCCAGCGCGCCGCCGACGAACAGGCGATGCTGGCCGACGCCGATCCGCGCTATCGCGGCGATATCCAGGCCCTGCTGGGCACCCTGTCGCAGGGTGCGGCGGTGGGCGAGCGTGACCTGCTGCTGGACCTGGTCGCCAACCAGACCCAGTTGCTGCGCTCGGCGCTGCTGCTGGAACGGCTGCGGATCGAATCGGCCAAGCCGGACGCGCAGCGCGAAACCGGCTTCCAGCAGCGCGACCAGGCGCTGATCGAAGGAGTGTTGAAGCAGGCGCAGCGCCGCTACGACCCGGCTGTGGAGAAGGCCTTGTTGAGCGCGCTGCTGGTGCGCTACCAGCAGCTGCCCGACGCCCAGCGCCTGCCCGAATTCGATGCCGCCTTCGGGCGTACGCCGCAGTCGCTGGCGACGGCGCTGGATGGCCTGTACGCGCGCACCACGCTTGGCGATGAAGCGCAGCGGCTGTCGCGGTTTGCCGCGGCGCGCGAGGGCAGGGCGCTGGCGCCGGACCCGTTGCTGGCCCTGGCCGGCCCGCTGGTGGCGGCGCAGCTGCGCATCGAAGACGAGAAGAAAACCCGCGAGGGCGAGGGCCTGCGCCTGCGCCCGGCCTACATGCAGGCCTTGTTCGCCTGGCGCGGCAAGCAGGGCCGTGCGCTCTATCCCGACGCCAACCGCAGCCTGCGCGTCAGCTACGGCAAAGTGGAAGCGCTGAGCCCGCGCGATGGCGTGCATTTCGACCCGGTGACCACCGTGGCCGGCATCGTCGAAAAGAACACCGACGCCTATCCGTTCGATGCGCCCAGGCCCCTGCTGGCGGCGATCGCCAAGGGTGATTTCGGCAGCACCGCCGACCCGGCACTGAAGACCCAGACCGTCAACTTCCTGACCAACCTGGACACCACCGGCGGCAACTCCGGCTCCCCCGTGCTGAATGCCAAGGGCGAACTGATCGGCCTGAACTTCGACAGCAACTGGGAGTCGGTCAGCGCCAGCTGGTGGTTCGATCCACGCTTCAAACGCGCCGTCCACGTCGACATGCGCTACCTGCGCTGGCTGCTGGCCAAGGTGTATCCGGCGCCGGCACTGCTGCAGGAAATGGGCGTGCCGGCGGAATAGACCCGCGATAGGGGGGCGGCGACGGAACCCTCTACACTGTCGCCATCTGCTGACCACGGAACGGGCCTGAGTGTCGAGCTGGATCCTGCTGCTGGTGTCCGTTGCCTATGCTGCGCTGCTGTTCGGCGTAGCGTGGTGGGGTGACCGACGCCCGCTGTATCCGGACCGGCCCTGGCTGCGGCCGGTGGTCTACAGCCTGGCGCTGGCGGTGTACTGCTCGTCGTGGACGTTCTACGGGGCGGTCGGCACCGCCGTGCGCAGCGGGGTCGGCTATCTGTCGATCTATGTCGGCCCGCTGCTGATGATGCTGTTCGGCTGGCGCATCATCGAGCGCCTGGCGCTGGTGGCGCGCAGCCAGAACGTGGTCTCCATCGCCGACTTCATCTCATCACGCTTCGGCCGCTCGCGGCGGTTGGCCGCGTTGGTGGCGATCATTGCCCTGATCGGCGTGGTCCCCTACCTGGCGCTGCAGTACAAAGCCGTCGCCATGAGCCTGCAGGTGCTGACCGGCGACAGCGGAGCCACCGGCTATTTCAGCGATCCGGCGTTGTACGTGGCGCTGCTGATGGCGCTGTTCGCCACCCTGTTCGGCACCCGCCAGGTGGATGCCACCGAACACCACCACGGCATGATGCTGGCCATCGCGCTGGAGTCGGTGATCAAGCTGCTGGCGATGGTGGCGGTGGGCGTGTTCGCCTACCTGTGGTTGAGCGAGCGCACCGATGCGGTGGTGCAGTCGGCGCATACGCTGTTCACCTCGCTGCCGCCGGTGGGGTTCATCTCGCAGACGCTGCTCAGCTTCCTGGCCATCGTGTGCCTGCCGCGGCAGTTCCACGTGGCGGTAGTGGAGTGCGGGGACGTGCGCGACGTGCGCCGCGCGCGCTGGATGTTCGGCGGCTACCTGGTGGTGATCTCGGCGATGGTGGTTCCCATCGCCACCGCCGGCGTCACCCTGTTCGGCACCGGCGGCACGGTGGCCGACGATGCGATGGTGCTGGCGCTGCCGCTGCATGAAGGACGCAACGCGCTGGCGCTGATCGCCTATGTCGGCGGGTTCTCGGCGGCCACCGGCATGGTGATCGTGTCGTCCATCGCGCTGGCCACCATGATCAGCAACGACCTGGTGATGCCGGTGCTGCTGCGGCGCAGTGGCGGCACCGGCGAGGCCGCGGACGTGGCATCGCGGGTGTTGTGGATCCGGCGCCTGGCGATCCTGTTCCTGGCGCTGATCGCCTACACGTACTACCGCAGCAGTGGCAACGACAACTCGCTGGCGTCCTATGGCCTGATGGCGTTCGCGGCGGTGGCGCAGTTCGCGCCCGGCCTGATCGGCGGACTGTACTGGCGCGGGGCCAGCCGGCGCGGCGTGGAAACCGGCATCGTGCTCGGCTTCGCCACCTGGATCTACACCCTGCTGCTGCCTGCGCTCACCCAGTCCGGGTTGATCGATGCGGGCTGGTTGAACGACGGGCCGTTCGGCGTGGCCTGGATGCGTCCGCAGCAGCTGTTCGGCATGAACGGCTGGGATCCGTTGACCCACGGCACGTTCTGGTCGCTGCTGGTCAACGCGGCAACGATGATGCTGGTGTCGGCGCGCTGGCGGCCCAGTGTGGACGAGCGCCTGCGCGCGGCACCGTTCCTGGACCCGTACGCGCAGCGACCCTCGGTCGCCAGCGGCTGGCCGGGCCACGTGCATGTTGGCGACCTGCTGGCGCTGGCATCGCGGGTGGTGGGCGAACGCCACGCGCGGCGTTCGTTCTTCGAACAGGCGCAGTCGCTGGGGCGCGAACTGCAGACCCAGGTGCCAGCGGACCGGCCATGGGTGCAGTTCACCGAGCGCCTGCTGGCCGCCTCCATCGGCGCGGCCTCCGCGCGCCTGCTGCTTACCAGCCTGCTGCGCGGCTCGGGCATGGACCTGGGTGAAGTGGTGGCGGTGCTGGACGAAGCAGGACAGGAGCTGCGCTTCAACCGCGAGATCCTGTCGACCACGCTGGAAAACATCAGCGCCGGGGTCAGCGTGGTCGACCCGGACATGCGCCTGACCGCCTGGAACCGCCGCTACCAGGACATGTTCGGTTACCCCGACGGCATGCTGTACGTGGGCCGCCCGGTAGCCGACCTGATCCGCTACAACGCCGAGCGCGGTGAACTCGGCGAAGGCGATATCGAACGCCAGATCAGCCGCCGCATCCGTTACATGCGCGCCGGTTCGCCGCATGTGTTCGAACGCACGCGCAGCGATGGCAAGGTGATCGAGATGCGCGGCCAGGCCCTGCCGGGCGGTGGCTATGTCACCAGCTACAACGACATCACCGATTACAAACACGCAGAGAAGGCCCTGCTGGAAGCCAACGAAACGCTGGAACAGCGCGTGGCCGAACGCTCCAATGCCGCCGAGGCCGCACAGCAGTCCAAGACGCGCTTCCTGGCGGCGATCAGCCACGACGTGCTGCAGCCGCTCAACGCCGCCCGGTTGTTCGCTTCGGCACTGCGCGAAAGCCATGCCAACAATGAAGAGCAGCGCCACCTGGCCGAGCGCGTGGACGCTTCGCTGCGCGCCGCCGAGGAGCTGCTGGATGGCCTGCTGGATGTCTCGCGCCTGGACGCCGGCGGGCTGCATCCGGTGATCGGCGAGTTCGATGCCAGCGCACTGATGCGCGAACTGGCGGGGCAGTACTCGCCGGTTGCCGCGGGCCGCGGATTGCGCCTGGACCTGTTCGCACGACCGGCCTGGGTGCGCAGTGACCGCCGCCTGCTGCGGCGGGTGATGCAGAACTTCCTGGCCAATGCGCTGCGCTACACCCGGCAGGGCCGGATCGTGCTGGCGGTGCGCCTGCGCGGCGACGAGGTGGAGCTGCAGGTATGGGATACCGGCCCCGGCATTCCCGAACACCACATGCAGCAGATCTTCGATGAATTCCACCGCTACCAGCAGCCGTTCGACTGGGGCGAACAGGGCCTGGGGCTGGGGCTGTCGATCTGCCAGCGCATCTCGCGCCTGCTCGACCATCGCCTGAATGCCCGCAGCCGGGTTGGCAGCGGGTCGATGTTCTCGATCCTCCTGCCGCGCGTGGTGGCGACAGCCGGAGCCGGCGAACAGGAGCCGACGGCGACGGCGCTTCCCGCGCGCCCGGATTCGCTGGCGGGGATGCGCGTGCTGTGCGTGGACAACGACGAAGAGATCCTCGATGGCATGCGCGCGCTGCTCGGCCGCTGGCAGGTGCGGGTGATCACGGCCAGTACCGTGGACCAGGCCCTGGAGAAGATCGCCGAGCATCCGGACGTGATGCTGGTGGACTACCACCTGCATGATCGACTGGACGGACTGGATACGCTGGTGGCGCTGCGCGAGGCGGCCGGCAGCGACCTGCCCGGTGCCCTGTTGACCGCCGATGGCCGCGACGAACTGAAGCGCATGGCCCGCGACCGTGGCTATCGCCTGCTGACCAAACCGATCAAGCCTGCGTCGCTGCGTGCGTTCCTGGCGGCCTACGCTACGCCGCGGGACTGATCCGCGCTCGGCGCGTCGATGCGCGTTCGCTGGTGGCACCCGCACGGGCGCGCCGGTATACCAGATGTCTTTACTGCGGATGCCCGCCCATGCAGGTCGCTTCACCCGACTCCACCCCACAGCCGCCGAACGTCACCCGGCACGCGCCGGCACGCGCATCAGCGCTGCGCGGCGCGCTGCACGGCGTGCTCAACGTCCCCGTGGATGCGCCGCTCGCCCCCCTGCTGGCGGTTGCGGTGGGGGGCGGCGCAGGTGCCGGCCTCTCGCTGCTCTGCAACGGCACCAGCAGGCTGCTCGGGGATGCACTGGTCGGGAGCGTACTGGGGGTGGTATCGCATCAGTTCGCACGCGGCCGCCATCTTGATGAGGCCGCGCACGGCCGCCGCTGGGACGTGTTGAACGACGTGCCGAAGATGCGCGCCTGGCTGCAGGAAGAGGGTATCCGCTACGTCGACCGGAAGCGGGTGGAGCATGTGCATGACAGCGTGCAGGCGGTGGCGCAGGGCATGGTGGATCACTACCTGGGCTACTGCATGGACCACGGAATGGTCTGCGATCCACAGGCCGTCGAAGCGATCATCCGCTTCTGCACGGGAGAGTGCGTGGAGCGCGGACCGTTCATGGCGCTTCAGCCGCACAACAAGCTTTTCTACCTGGCCGCGATCGACGATGAATCCTGCGATGCGCTCACCCGCGAGCTCAGGGAGGGCCAGCCCGCGCGCGCGGCATTCCGCCGGCGTGGTTGCGTCTTCATGAGCAGGGAACTGGTGGCGGTGGCCCGGCCGGCCGGGTCGTCGCCCCGGCTGGATCCTCCCGCATCACCGATGTGCCGACCGCTGGCCGCGCTGCCCGCCCCGGATCGAACGTCCATCGCGTTGGCCGACTGTTACCGACCCTCCGTTGATTCCATGGTGATCATCCGCCATCGGCGTACAAGCAATCTGCGCGTGGATACCACGCGTCGGCCACAACGCTGGTGGGAAGACCGCGTGGAGGCTTAGCGGTCAGGCTGCGCCGCTTAGGTGTTCGTACAGGATGGTGGTACCGATGACCATCAGGATGATGCCACCGATGATTTCCGCGCGCTTGCCGGCCAGGTTGCCGAGGGCGCGCCCGAGCATGATGCCGGCGGTGACCATGGTCAGCGTGCACAGTCCGATGACCGCTGCCATCACCCCGATATGGACATCCATGAAGGCCAGTCCGACCCCGACCGCCATCGCATCGATGCTGGTGGCGAAGGCGGTGGCCGCCAGGTGCCAGAAGCCGTGGTGGCGTGCGGGATTCTCGTCGGTTTCATCGGCCTGCGGACGCACGCCGTTGACGATCATGTGCAGGCCGAGCGCAACCAGCAGGCCAAACGCGATCCAGTGGTCGAAGGCCTCCACGTAGTCCAGTGCGGCGCGGCCGAGCAGCCAGCCGATCACCGGGGTGATGGCTTCGATGGCGCCGAAGATGAGGCCGGCACGCAGCGCATCGCGGAACACCGGCCTGCGCATGGCGGCGCCCTTGCCGATTGCTGCGGCGAAGGCGTCGGTGGACATGGCAAAGCCGATCAACAGAATCGAAACAGGGGACATCAGGATCACGGGAGGTCGGGCGAGGACGGACACGACGGCCCACGTTCGCGCCCAACCTGTCGTTGCGCACGCGGACCGCTGGTCTCGCCAACCAGGATGGCTGCCCGCACCACGGCGCACTGGCCGAGCATGTTGATACGGGCGTTTCCTTCTGCAGGAAACAGGCTACTCCCCAAGGGGACGCGAAGCTTAGCACCGGGGTTGCGGCGTGTGGCGTCACCGCGCGATTTGCGCAGGCGAAGCTGGTTTTCATAGCTGAGGCTATAACGCGCGCCGCGTGCAGTGCCGCCGAGCATGGCTCGGCGCTACCGGAGGCGGTGCGGCGTCCGCCCGCATGGCGCGGGGTTCCCGATGTGGCGTGACCTGGTAGCGCCGAGCCATGCTCGGCGAGCGCAGCACCGCGTTACCGGCTACCGCTCAATCTTCTTCCGGCGGCAATACGATCTGCTCGTCGTCGATGGCCAGCTTGCCGGCCATCAGCACCGCCTGGGTGCGGTTGGTCACGCCCAGCTTGCGCAGGATGGCGGTGACGTGCGCCTTGATGGTGGCCTCGGACACGTTCAGGTCGTAAGCGATCTGCTTGTTCAAGCGTCCCGCGCCCAGCATCTGCAGCACGCGGAACTGCTGCGGGGTGAGTTCGCGCAGGCGCTGGCCGACTTCGCGCTCTTCGCGGCCGGTCGGCGGCACGTTGTGCGCCTCCGGCGGTGCCCAGGTCTCGCCATCCAGGATCATTCCCAGCGCATGGCCGATGGTGTCCGAATCGGCCGATTTTGGAATGAAACCGAACGCGCCATGGTCGAGCGCGCGGCGCATCACGGTCGGCTCTTCGCGTGCGGACACCACCACCACCGGCAGGTGCGGGTGCAGCGAGCGCATGTGCACCAGCGCATTGAAACCCTGGGCGCCGGGCATGTTGAGGTCCATCAGGACCAGGTCGGCATCGTTGTGCTGGTCGGCCAGTGCGTACAGCGCTTCCACGCTGTCGGCTTCGAACAGCTGCACGCCGGGGATGACGCGCTGCACGGCACCGCGCAGGGCTTCGCGGAACAGGGGATGGTCGTCGGCAATCAGGAGGGTGGGCATGGGATCAGCTTACGCAATGACGGAGGACAGGGGCGTGCGTCCACGATGCGGACCGGGCCCTCCTCCCGGTCCGCGGTGTGGCGTGCTACTTGACCTTGCGTTCGTCCACCAGCGACGCCACCACCGAGGGATCGGCCAGGGTGGAGGTGTCGCCCAGCTGGTCCGGCGCATTCTCGGCGATCTTGCGCAGGATGCGGCGCATGATCTTGCCCGAACGGGTTTTGGGCAGGCCGGGCGCCCACTGCAGGTGGTCGGGCGTAGCGATCGGGCCGATCTCCTTGCGCACCCACGCCACCAGTTCCTTGTGCAGTTCGTCGGACGGCGTCTCGTCGGCAATCAGCGTGACATAGGCATAGATGCCCTGGCCCTTCACTTCGTGCGGGAAACCGACCACGGCCGCTTCGGCAACCTTCGGATGCGAAACCAGCGCGCTTTCCACTTCGGCCGTGCCGATGCGGTGGCCCGACACATTGATCACATCATCGACGCGGCCGGTGATCCAGTAGTAGCCGTCCTCGTCGCGACGGCAGCCGTCGCCGGTGAAATAGGCGCCCGGATAGGTGCGGAAATAGGTATCGATGAAGCGCTGGTCGTCGCCGTAGACGGTGCGCATCTGGCCGGGCCACGAATCGCGGATGATCAGGTTGCCTTCGGTGGCGCCGTCCTTGATTTCGCCGTCGGCATTGACCAGCGCCGGCTGCACGCCGAAGAACGGCAGGCTGGCCGAGCCGGGCTTGAGGTCCACCGCGCCGGGCAGCGGCGAGATCAGGATGCCGCCGGTCTCGGTCTGCCACCAGGTATCGACGACCGGGCAGCGGCTGTCGCCCACCACCTCGTAGTACCAGCGCCAGGCCTCCGGATTGATCGGCTCGCCGACGCTGCCGAGCAGGCGCAACGAGGCGCGCGAGGTCTTCTTCACCGGCTCCTCGCCTTCGCGCATCAGTGCGCGGATGGCGGTCGGTGCGGTGTAGAAGATGCTGACCTTGTGCTTGTCGATCACTTCCCAGAAGCGCGAGGTGCTGGGGAAGTTCGGTACGCCTTCGAACATCAGCGAGGTCGCGCCATTGGCGAGCGGGCCGTACACGATGTAGCTGTGGCCGGTGACCCAGCCGACGTCGGCGGTGCACCAGTAGATGTCTTCTTCGCGCAGGTCGAACACCGCTTCATGGGTGTACGCCGCATACAACAGGTAGCCACCGGTGGTATGCAGCACGCCCTTCGGCTTGCCGGTGGAACCGGAGGTGTAGAGGATGAACAGCGGATCCTCGGCGTTCATGCGTTCCGGTTCGCACTCGGCCGGCTGGCTGTCCACCACGTCGTGGAACCAGCGGTCGCGCGGAGCCTGCATGTCCACCGCGCCGCCGGTATGGCGCACCACCAGTACGGTTTCCACCGTGTTGGTGCCGGGCAGCTTGAGCGCCGCATCGACGTTGGCCTTCAGCGGAATCTTCTTGCCCCCGCGCAGGCCTTCATCGGCGGTGATGATCAGTTTGCTGGCGCAGTCGCTGACGCGATCGGCGATCGAGTTCGGCGCGAACCCGCCGAACACCACCGAGTGGATCGCACCGATGCGCGCGCAGGCCAGCATGGCCACGGCCGCATCGACGATCATCGGCAGGTAGATGGTGACGCGGTCGCCCTTCTGCACGCCGAGGCTGCGCAATGCGTTGCCGAGCCGGCAGGTGCGCTCGTACAGCTCGCGGTAGCTGACGTGCTGGGCCGGCGCGTCCGGGCTGTCCGGTTCGAACAGCAGGGCGGTCTTGTCACCACGCGTCTGCAGCTGGCGGTCCAGGCAGTTCACGCTGGCATTGAGCTCGCCGTCTTCGAACCACTTGATGTGGAAGTCGGCCAGGTCATAGCTGACGTTCTTGATGATGCTCGGTTGCTTGAACCACTGCAGCCGCTGCGCCGCTTCGCCCCAGAACGCATCCGGGTCGTTGATCGAGGCCTGGTACTGCTGCTGGTAGGTGGTTTTGTCGATCCGCGCGTTCTTGGCGAACTGCGGGTCGACGGGATAGAGATCAGCCATGGCGCCCTCACTTGCACGTGGACTTTGATGTGCGGTTGCAGCATACGGCGCAACCGTTGCCACCCAGTTTGCCCGATCCGCCCCTGCCCGCGACACCGCCGTGCTTAGACCATGGTCGCAGGCCTGCCACGGCATGACGCCGCAGCGGGCGAGCGCCGTGCTGCGCCCTGGGCCGCGGGTACGACTAATGGCCAATAGCCGCCGTGCGTCAACCGGTCGCACCCTCGGCTTCGACCGTGCCCCACGCGCGTCTTTCGATTTGCCACTTGGGAGAGAGGGCAACATGAATCACCGTACGTTGAAGACGCTGCGCAAGCCGTTGGCCGCCTGCATGCTGGTCGCACTGGCTGCACCGGGCATGGCGTTCGCCGAAACCGCGAGAGAGAAAGCCCTGGAAGCACGCGTGGGCGAGCTGGAACGCCAGGTGCAGCTGCTGCTGTCATCACAGCAACAGCAACAGAGCCAGATCAGCCAGACCCAGCAGGCCGTGACCGAAGTGAGGACGGTGCAGGCCGAGCAGAAACCCGCAGTGCCGGCCGGCAAGCAGCCGATCCAGGTCACCACCCTCACCCCGGGCGCGGCACCGGGCACCACGGTCAAGATCGGCGGCTTCATCAAGGCCGACTTCCTGGCCACCCAGACCGGCGATGGCCAGCTGGCCGACGACGCCACCGGACGCGCGCTGTACCTGCCGGGCCAGACCCCGGTGGCCGGTGCCGGGGGGACCGGCGAGCGCTCGGACGTGGACTTCAATGCCCACGCCAAGTTCTCGCGCTTCAACCTGGGCATCGACAACGTCAGCGAGAACGGCGACAAGGCCGGTGCGTTCTTCGAGATGGACTTCTTCGGCAATTCGCTCGGCAACCAGACCGCCACCAACACCTACGGCGTGACCCTGCGGCACGCTTACATGTACTGGAACAAGTGGACGGCCGGCCAGACGTGGACCAACTTCATGGACGCGGCCTCGATTCCCGAAGCCGCCGATTTCGTCGGTCCCACCGATGGCGTGGTGTTCGTCCGCCAGGCACAGATCCGCTACACCACCGGCGGCCTGAGCGTCGCGCTGGAAAACCCGGAAACCACCACGCTGACCGGCGTGCGCAATCCGGTGACCGGGGCGTGGACCAATGCCAGCGCCAACGCCGATCGTGGCAGCCTGCCCGACCTGACCGTGCGGTATGGCTGGAAGGGCGACTGGGGCACCTTCGGCGTGGCCGGCCTGGTCCGCCAGCTGAAGGTGGACAACCAGACCACCGGCGCGGAGGCGGACAAGGTCGCCGGCGGCCTGACCCTGGGCGGCAAATGGGTGATGGCCGACACCGACACGCTGCATTATCAGTTGACCGGTGGCGAGGGCATTTCGCGCTACATCGGCCTGGGCATCACCGCCGACACCGCCTATGACATCGCCCGTGACGAGCTGGCGACCACCGGCGTGCTGGCCGGTTACGTGGGCTGGCGGCACGCCTTCACCCCGAAACTGCGTACCAACCTGATCTACGCGCGCAGCGATTATGACAACGACGGAAGCCTGGGCCCGCTGGTGACCAAGAGCGTGCAGAGCATCCGCGGCAATGTGTTCTATACGCCGATGCCGAAGGTCGATATCGGTGCGGAGTACATGTACGGCGTGCGCGAGATCGAAGACGGTCGCAAGGGCGACATCAACCGCGTGCAGTTCACCACCAAGTACAGCTTTTAATTGAGTGCCGACCAAGGTCGGCACCTACTGTCACCATGCTTCGGAGGGGAAGCTTCCCATGTCAACAACACCTGCACCTGCCCAACTCACCAAGGGCCACAAGAAGGTCATCTTCGCGTCGAGCCTTGGTACTGTCTTCGAGTGGTACGACTTCTTCCTGTACGGCTCGCTCGCCGCCATCATCGCCAAGCAGTTCTTCAGCGGGGTCAATGAAACCACGGGCATGATCTTCGCCCTGCTGGCGTTCGCGGCCGGCTTCTTCGTGCGTCCGTTCGGCGCGGCCTTCTTCGGCAGCCTCGGCGACCGCATCGGCCGCAAGTACACCTTCCTGGTCACGATCCTGATCATGGGCATCTCGACCTTCCTGGTCGGCGTGCTGCCCAACTACGCCTCGATCGGCTTCGCCGCACCGGTGATCCTGATCATCCTGCGCCTGGCGCAGGGCCTGGCGATGGGCGGTGAGTACGGCGGTGCGGCCACCTATGTGGCCGAGCATGCACCGGCAAACAAGCGCGGCCTGTACACCAGCTTCATCCAGTGCACCGCCACGCTGGGCCTGTTCATGTCGCTGCTGATCATCCTGGCCTGCCGCTACTTCCTGGGCAACGAAGCCTTCGAAGCGTGGGGCTGGCGCATCCCGTTCCTGGTCTCGATCGTGCTGCTGGGCATTTCGGTGTGGATCCGCCTGCAGCTGAGCGAATCCCCGCTGTTCCAGCAGATGAAGGCCGAAGGCAAGGGCTCCAAGACCCCCTTCCGTGACAGCCTGAAGGACGGCAACCTGAAGCTGATGCTGCTGGTCCTGCTGGGTGCCGCAGCGGGCCAGGCGGTGGTCTGGTACGGCGGCCAGTTCTACGCGCTGTTCTTCCTCAGCAGCATGCTGAAGGTCGATGCCACCACCTCCTACCTGCTGATCGCTGCGGCGCTGGCACTGGGCGTGCCGTTCTTCATCTTCTTCGGCTGGCTGTCCGACCGCATCGGCCGCAAGTGGATCATCCTGGCCGGCTGCCTGCTGGCGGCGGTGACCTACATCCCGGTGTTCAAGGGCCTGACCCACTTCGCCAACCCGGCCATCGAAGAAGCACGCACCAATTCGCCGGCGCTGGTCGTGGCCGATCCCTCTACCTGTTCCTTCCAGTTCGATCCGGTCGGCCTGCGCAAGTTCACCAGCTCCTGCGACGTGGCCACCGCCGCGTTGACCAAGGCCGGTGTCCCGTACGACGTGCAGGCTGCCCCGGCCGGTTCGCTGGCAGTGGTCAGCGTCGGGACGTCGAAGGTCTCTTCCTATGAGGCCGCTGGCCTGGCCAAGGAAGAAGGCAAGGCCAAGGCCGATGCCTTCGGCACCGAGCTGAAGGCCGCACTGGTGGATGCCGGCTACCCGGCCAAGGCGGACAACGCCCGCATCAACATCCCCGGCACGATCTTCATGCTGTGGATCCTGGTGCTGTACGTGACCATGGTCTACGGTCCGATCGCCGCCTATCTGGTCGAACTGTTCCCGACCCGCATCCGTTACACCTCGATGTCGCTGCCTTACCACATCGGCAATGGCTGGTTCGGTGGCTTCCTGCCGGCGATCTCCTTCGCGCTGGTGGCCGGCACCGGCAACCTCTACTACGGCCTGTGGTACCCGATCGCCATCGCGTTGATGACGGTGGTCGTCGGCGGTCTGTTCCTGCGCGATACCAAGAACGTGGACATCACCAAGTAACGGTGACCGACACGCTCTGAGCACAAGGGCCGCGGCGAGATCCGCGGCCCTTTCGCGTTCCAGCGCGGTGTGACGGCCATGGGTGGGTGACGACCGCTGGCCGCCACGCTCCGACCGATGGTGGGTGACGACCGTTGGTCGTCACGCTGTTGCCTGTGCCGCTGCGTTCGCCGGGCACGGCGCGACGCTACCTCCTGTTCAGCCTGTTCAGGCACAATCGCTGAAACCTTATCCGGTACTCCGCCAATGCGCATCCTGCTGATCTCCACCCTGCTGCTCGCCACCACCGCCTGCACGTGGGTGCCGATCGAGTCGTCCGGCAAGACCGTGCGCGTGCTGGCGCCCGGCGCGGTCCCGGCCGGCTGCCTGACCAAGGGCGAAGTCGTGGTGACGGTGAAGAGCAAGGTGGGCTTCTACAACCGCAACCCGCTGCGCGTGCAGGAAGAGCTGGAGACCCTGGCCCGCAACGAAGCGCCGAGCGCCGGGGCCAATGCCGTGCAGGCCGCCGCGCCGCCGGCCGACGGTAGCCAGCGCTTCGCCGCCTTCCAGTGTCCGCCGCGCTGAAGGGCACCATACGGCCAAGGCTGAATCGGTAAAGGTGCGGTCAGGCCAAGAGGGTTATAGAATGACGCCCCCTTTGCCTGAGCCTTGGCGCTAACTCGATGCTCTTCAAGAATGTCTCGATCGCCGGCCTGGCGCATGTCGACGCGCCCCACACGCTAACGACCAAGGAAATCAACGAACGCCTGCAGCCCACCCTGGACCGCCTCGGTATCCGTACCGACGTGCTGGGTGACGTTGCCGGGATCCATGCGCGCCGCCTGTGGGATGAAGGCACGCTGGCCTCGGACGCGGCCACCATGGCCGCCCGCAAGGCGCTGGAAGACGCCAACATCGGCCCGGCCGACGTCGGCCTGGTGATCAACACCTCGGTCAGCCGCGACTACCTGGAGCCGTCCACCGCCAGCATCGTGTCCGGCAACCTGGGCGTGGGCGAGGAATGCGTGACCTTCGACGTGGCCAATGCCTGCCTTGCCTTCATCAACGGCATGGACATCGCCGCGCGGATGATCGAGCGCGGCGAGTTGAACTACGCGCTGGTCGTCGATGGTGAAACCGCGAACCTGGTGTACGAGAAGACGCTGGAGCGGATGACCGCCCCGGGCGTCACCGCCGAGGACTTCCGCAACGAACTGGCGGCGCTGACCACCGGCTCCGGCGCGGCGGCCATGGTGATGGCCCGTTCGGAGCTGGTCCCCGATGCCCCGCGCTACAAGGGCGGCGTCACCCGTTCGGCCACCGAGTGGAACCAGCTGTGCCTGGGCAACCTGGACCGCATGGTCACCGATACCCGCCTGCTGCTGATCGAAGGCATCAAGCTGGCCCAGAAGACCTTCGCCGCAGCGAAGATCGCGCTGGGCTGGGCGGTGGAGGAACTGGACCAGTTCGTCATCCACCAGGTCAGCCAGCCGCACACCGCCGCGTTCATCAAGAACTTCGGCATCGACCCGAAGAAGGTGATGACCATTTTCGGCGAGCACGGCAACATCGGCCCGGCTTCGGTGCCGATCGTACTGAGCAAGCTCAAGCAGCTGGGCAAGCTGAAGAAGGGCGATCGCATCGCACTGCTCGGCATCGGCTCCGGCCTGAACTGTTCGATGGCTGAAGTGGTCTGGTGACCCAGGCCCGGTAATGTCTTCCCAAGGGCCGGTACTACCGGCCCTTTTCACAGGTGCACCGCATGCGCGATCTTCCCGGCTACCCGTCCACTCCCCACCGGTTCGAGGTCCGTCCGGGCCTGTCGATGAATTACCTCGACGAAGGCCCGCGCGATGGCGAGGTGGTGGTGATGGTCCACGGCAATCCATCGTGGAGCTATTACTGGCGCACGCTGGTGGCCGGCCTGTCCGACCGCTACCGCTGCATCGTGCCGGACCACATCGGCATGGGCCTGTCGGACAAGCCGGCCGATGATCGTTACGAATACACCCTGCAGTCGCGCGTGGATGACCTGGACGCGCTGCTGGCGCACCTGGGCATCACCGGTCCGGTGACCCTGGCCGTGCATGACTGGGGCGGCATGATCGGCTTCGGCTGGGCGCTGTCCCACCACGCCCAGGTCAAGCGCCTGGTGGTGTTGAATACCGCGGCGTTCCCGATGCCGGCGGCGAAGAAAATGCCGTGGCAGATCGGGCTGGGCCGGCACTGGAAGGTCGGCGAGTGGATCATCCGCACCTTCAATGCGTTCTCCGCCGGGGCCTCGTGGCTGGGCGTGGAACGGAAGATGCCGGCCGACGTGCGCCGCGCCTACGTGGCGCCGTACGACAGCTATGCCAACCGCATCAGCACGATCCGCTTCATGCAGGACATCCCGCTGTCGCCGGCCGACAAGGCGTGGCCGCTGCTGGAGCGCTCCGGCCAGGTGCTGCCGTCGTTCGCCGACCGGCCCGCCTTCATCGGCTGGGGCCTGCGCGATTTCGTCTTCGACCATCATTTCCTGAAGGGCTTCCAGGCGGCGCTGCCGCACGCGGAAGTGCTCGCCTTCGAGGATGCCGGCCACTACGTGCTGGAAGACAAGCACGAGGTGCTGGTGCCGCGGATCCGCGCGTTCCTGGATCGCAACCCTCTGTAAGCGGAGGCTCCGGTGGCTGAAGACCGTTGGTCGTCACACGCTTGAGGCGCTGGGACCTTGGTCTGGGCCGGGCGGGAGGGGGTTCGCGGGGGACGCCGTGAATCCATCCGTGGAGGCTCGGCGCCGCATCCATGCGGCTTTAACGCCCCCGCCAACCCCCACCCGCCCGGCCCCGGGGG
>NZ_JBDJNU010000019.1:0-66125 GCF_039674585.1 Stenotrophomonas lacuserhaii
GGGTGGCTGTGCAGGACCGTCTTTTCGCATGGATGCGAAAAGCGAGCCTACACGGACGTACTTGCGGCGTGTCCTGCACAGCCACCCCGCCCCACCAACACGCCGCCCTGCAGCTCTTGACGTTGAACTTGAACTTGAACTTGAACTTGACCTTGCCTGAAGCCTGCCGCAGGCAAACACCCTCACACGCGCGAATGCTAGGCTTCGCCGGTCCGAAGGGAGTTTCCATGTCAGGCCACAGCCAGTTCGCCCTGCTCCGCCAGCGCCGCTTCCTGCCGTTCTTCATCGTGCAGTCGCTCGGCGCGTTCAATGACAACGTGTACCGCCAGGCCATCATCGGCCTGCTGTACTACCTCAGCGTGCCCAAGGAAGAACTCACGCTGTACACCACGCTGGCGCCGGCGATCTTCATCCTGCCGTATTTCCTGTTCTCCGCACTGGCCGGGCAGATCGCCGAAAAGCTGGAGAAATCACGCCTGATCGTGATCACCACCACCATGGAGATCGTGATCATGACGCTGGCCGCGGCCGGCTTCCTCACCCAGAACATGACGCTGCTGCTGGTCGCGCTGTTCTGCACCGGACTCCAGTCCACCCTGTTCGGGCCGGTGAAGTACTCGGTACTGCCCTCGATACTGAAGCCGGAAGAACTGACCGGTGGCAACGGCCTGGTGGAGATGGGCACCTCGATGTCCATCCTCAGCGGCATGATCGTCGGTGGTCTGATCTTCACCCTGGCCGGCAGCCAGGGACCGATCGTCGCCGGGACCGCGGTCATCGCCCTGGCGGTGCTCGGCAATGTCTGCGCGCGGATGATCCCGAAGGTCGATGCCGGCGCGCCGGACCTGAAGATCAACTGGAATCCCCTGCCCGAATCCCTGGCCGTGCTGCGCATGGCGAAGAAGCAGAAAGCGGTGCGCAACGCGATTCTCGGCGTGTCGTGGTTCTGGTTCGTCGGTACCGTGCTGACCTCGCAGCTGCCGACCTACGCGATCACCAACCTGGGCGGCGAGCCCACCCTTTACATCTTCGCACTGGCGCTGTTTTCGGTCGGAACCGGGGTCGGCTCGCTGCTGTGCGAGAAACTCTCGGGCCGTACGGTGGAAATCGGCCTGGTGCCGCTGGGCGCGTTCGGCATGACCGCCTTCCTGCTCGACCTGTACTTCGCCCGCGCCGGTGAAGCCACCGCGCAGGGGTTGTCGGTGACGGCATTCGTGCAGCAGGCCGGCAGCCTGCGCATCATCATCGACCTGCTCGGGATCGGCCTGTTCACCGGCTTCTTCGTGGTGCCGCTGTTCGCGCTGATCCAGAGCCGCACGCCGAAGTCGGAGATGTCGCGCGTGTTCGCCGCGCTGAACATCCAGAACTCCGGCTTCATCGTGGCCGCCGCCGGCGTCGGGCTGGCCGCGCACGCGGCCGGGGTCACCATCCCGCAGCTGTTCCTGGGCCTGGCCATCGCCAATGCCCTCGTGGCGATCTACATCTTCACCATCGTGCCCGAATTCCTGATGCGCTTCCTCAGCTGGCTGATGGTGCGCGCGCTGTATCGGCTGCGCCCGCACGGCATCGAAGCCAACGTGCCCGACGAAGGGCCGGCGCTGATCGTCTGCAACCATGTCAGCTACCTGGACGCACTGATCCTGTCGGCCAGCATTCCGCGCCCGGTGCGCTTCGTCATGTATTACCGCATCTTCAACATTCCGGTGATGAGCTGGATCTTCCGCACCGCCAAGACCATCCCGATCGCCGGTGCCAAGGAAGACCGTGCCCTGATGCTGCGCGCCTTCGACGAGATCGACGCGGCGCTGGCCGAAGGCGAGCTGGTGTGCATCTTCCCGGAAGGTGCGCTGACCCGCGACGGGCAGATGGGTGCCTTCAAGAGCGGCGTGGAGAAGATTCTGGAACGGCGCCCGGTACCGGTGGTCCCGATGGCCCTGCGCGGCATGTGGACCAGCATGTGGAGCCGGCGCGACAGTCGCCTCGGCCGCATGCGCGTGCCGCGCCGCTTCCGCGCCACCATCGAAGTGGTGGCCGCTCCGCCGGTAGAGGGCAGCGCCACCACCGCCGAGCTGCTGGAGGCCCGCGTGCGCACGTTGCGCGGCGACCACGCCTGAGCCGGCGACTCCGTTTCGCAACGCTGTAAGCGTTTCCAGAATTCGTGCCGAAAACGCATACAGATGCCGCGTGTTGCTGTAGATTACCCAGCCACAGGGGGGCGCACCGGCACGCCACGCAATCGCCGGCCACCAAGGAATGGAGTCTCGTACTTGAATCACCCACCGCCAATCGGCACCTCGTCGGTCTACATCCCCAACCATCTGGTCTGGGCGATCCTGTCGACGTTGTTCTGCTGCCTGCCGCTGGGTGTGGTGTCGATCGTCTATGCCGCCCAGGTTGATGGCCGCCGCGCTGCCGGTGACCTGGTGGGTGCGCACGAGGCGTCGCGCAAGGCGGGGTGGTGGGCAGTGGCTTCGGCTGCTGCGCTGCCGGTCCTGTTGCTGTTGTGGTTCGGGCTGTTCGGCGGCATCGCCGCGCTGGGCGCTCTCTCCGGTAACTGAGTCACCACCACCCACCCGCAAGGAGCTTATGCAATGAATGCCACCACCCCGCAGATCCCGAACCACCTCGTGTGGGCCATCCTGAGCACGCTGTTCTGCTGCCTGCCGCTGGGCATCGTGTCGATCGTGTTCGCCGCGCAGGTCAACGGCAAGGTCGCTGCCGGCGATATCGCCGGTGCCCGCGAGGCCTCGGACAAAGCCAAGAAGTTCGCCATGTGGGCGGCAATCGCCGGCGTCGTGGTCATGGTGCTGTACGCGATCTTCGTCGTTGCCCTTGGTGGCATGGGCGCGCTGAGCAACAGCGGCTACTGAGTTGCCTGACGGGATCCGGCACCGCGCCGGGTCCCGTTTCTACCCCATGCCGCTGCCCGCCATTCCGTCTTCGCTGCAACGCTGGTTGCCCCTGGCGGGCGTGGCCACGCTCGCGGTGGGGGCCACGCTGGTCCTGCATAACGTTGATCCCTACGCGGCCGGCAATCCGTTGCCGTCGTGCCCGTTGTATGCGCTGACCGGGCTGTACTGCCCCGGCTGCGGCAGCACGCGCTGCCTTTATTCCCTCGTGCATTTCGACCTGCCCGGCGCGATGGCGATGAACCCGCTGCTGGTGCTCAGCCTGCCGTTCCTGCTGCTGATGCTGCTCAACGGCGCCGGCATCCGCCCCCGCCTGCTCGATCCGCTGATGCGGCTGTTGGCCATGCCGATGTTCTGGTTGATCGTGCTGGTGGGCTATGCGGTGCTGCGCAACCTGCCGTGGGCACCGTTCACCGGATTGGCACCGGGCTGATTCCCCCGGTGGGTGGCGACCGTTGGTCGTCACGCCCTTGCCGCGGCGCTAGGTCACCCAGCCGGCGATCACCAGCAGCGCCAGGAGCGCCAGCCACAGCAGCAGCATGCGCCAGACCAGGCTCATCGCATCGCGCAGTTCGGGCAGGCGCTGCCACACCGGCAGCAGGCCGGCATCGGTGTAGTCGTGCGCTTCTTCACGCAGTTCGGCGTTGACACTGGCCCGTGCCACCGCGCCGAGGAAGCCGATGTCCTGACGCCAGCGTTCGCCATGGGCATGCCGCCAGGCCTTCCATGCCGTATCGAAGTTGCCCACCAGTGCCATCGACAGCGCCATCAACTGCGCCACCGGCCATTCCACCCAGCCCAACGCACGCTGCGCAGCGGAAAGTGTTTCCGGCGCCACCAGCGCGCGCATCGGACTGATCGACATCAAGGCCAGCAACCGGTAGCCCAGCGCACCGGCCGGGCCCAGCAGCAGGAACCAGAACAGCACCGCGAACCAGCGCCGCAGCGCGTTGTAGACGGTGACATCGACCAGCGAGGGCAGGTCATCGCGCAGGCTGCCACCGGCCGCCTGCAGGGTATGCAGCGCGGCGTGGCGCGACGCCGGCTCGTCGGCATCGATGACCGCTTCGACATCACGGTCCAGGTCGCGTGGACCCCAGCACCACGCCAGCGCGGCAATCCCCAGCAGCAGCGAAGGCAGCCCGAACAGCGTCCCGCGCAGCAACCACGCCAGCAGGCCCAGCAGCAGCACCGGCGGCAGGACCGCCAGCACCACCCCGAGCGGCCCGCGCGCGGACGGCCCCGCACGCAGGTCCAGCCAACCCAGCCAGCGTCGGAAGCCATCGAAACGACGCAGCGTGGCGGCAGCGGTCGGCGCAACGTGGCCAAGCGCCAGGGCAACCAGCACGGCGACCAGCGTGGTGAACATCAGGCGCTCCCAGGCTGCTGCCGGTACCAGTGCTCGATCAGGCTGCGGGAGATGGAAATCGGCGGCGACAGGCGGATGCCTTCGCCATCGTCATGCAGGTCGCGTGCGATGGCCGCTCCCACCTCTTCGGCGGTGAACCAGCGCGCATCCTCCAGCTCACCGTCCACTTCCGGTTCGCCGTCGTCGGCCTGGGCGCTGAAACCCACCATCAGGGCACCGGGGAACGGCCATGGTTGGGTGCCGAGGTACTGGCAGGCGCGGACGCGTACCTTGCTCTCCTCGAACACTTCGCGCACCACGGTCTGCTCGAGCATTTCGCCGGGTTCGACAAAGCCGGCCAGCACCGAATAGCGACGCGCTGCCCAGCTGGCCTGGCGGCCCAGCAGCAGGCGCCCGCGGTTTTCCACCGCCACTATCACCGCCGGATCCACTCGCGGATAATGTTCCACCGCGCACTGCTGGCAACGACCGACGAAGCCGCCGCGTTCGAAACGCACCTCACCACCACATACGCCGCAGAAGCGGTTGCGCGAGTGCCAGTACGACATGCCGCGGGCATAGCTGAAGGCGCTGGCATCGGCCACCGACCACGACAGCGCGGCCTGGCGCAGGTCCATGCGGCCGGGGGCGGTGACGTCCAGTGCGCCGGATTCAACGGAAAACCAGGCTTGTTGGCCGCGCAGGCCGAGGAACACGGCCGTGCCGGGTCCCCCGCCAACGTCGGCGCCGGTCAACGGCAGCGGTTGCTCATCCGGGCCGGTGAAGGCAGTGCCGTCACGGTCCAGCACCAGCAGGCGGGCATCCGGCCACAGACGCGCAAGGGCATCGGCGTCGGCACGCAGGGCATCGGCGCGCTCGAGCGGCTCGCCAACGAAAGAAAAGCCGGACAGCGGCGAAAGAGGGGTAGGCATGCGGCAAGCCTGCCCGCAAGGGCGGTTGCTGGCAAGCCTCGGCAGCACGCGAAGTGCTGCCGCAAGCCGTTTACATGCTGAAACTGCTGCCGCAGCCGCAGGTGGTCTTGGCGTTCGGATTGCGGATCACGAACTGCGCGCCGGTCAGGCTTTCGGTGTAATCCACCTCAGCGCCCATCAGGTACTGCAGGCTGAGCGGGTCCACCAGCAGGGTGACCCCGCTGGTCTGCACGGCCAGATCGTCCTCGGCGCGGTTCTCGTCGAATTCGAAGCCGTACTGGAAGCCGGAACAGCCGCCGCCCTCGATGTAGACGCGCAGCGCCAGTTCGGCGTTGCCTTCATCCTGGATCAGCTCGCGCACCTTCGCCGCAGCGGACTCGGTGAAGTTCAACGGGCGGTCAAGGGACTGGTAGCCCGGCGCCGCTTCGGCGGTACCGGGTAGTGAAATCAGCGTGCTCATGCGGTCAGCATGGGGCCGCCCGCGCCGGCTTTCAAGCCATCGCCTCGGCCAGCTTGCGCCGCGCGGCGGTATCACCCTTGCCGGTGCTGGCCTCATCGGCGGCGCCTTCCGGCGGCGGAAGCGCGGCCATCGGGGCACTGGCGTGGATCAGCCGGCCATTCAGCTGCGCGCCGGCGGCCATTTCAACCACCTGGTAATGGATGTTGCCGTTCACGCGGGCGCTGGGGGTCAGTTCAACCCGCTCGCTGGCGTGTACGTCGCCATCCATCCGACCGCTGATGACCACCACCTGGGCGCGGATTTCGCCTTCCACCACGCCATTGTCGGCCAGGGTGATGTTCGCGGTGCTGGCACCTTCCTGGGCAATCACCTTGCCATGGACGCGGCCTTCGACGTAAAGACCACCACTGAATTCGACGTCGCCGCGGATCACCACCTGGCTGCCGATCAACGCATCGACCACCAGCTGTCCGTCACGGCTGGACTTGCTGCTTCCAAACATCTGCCTACTCCCCGTTCGCGGCCGGTGCGCCGGCCTGTTTCCAGTCAAATACCTGTGTGGAACCCCCCGTTCCACTGCCCAGTGTGACCTTAACCCGTTGCGGGGTGAAGTCCGCCGGCAGGATGATGCTGCCGCCCAGCTGCTGGAAGTATCGGAAGGAGTACTCCTGGCCGGGAACGTTGCTGCGCTGGTGCAGTTCGTCCCAGCTGACCGTGGCCAGCCGTCCGTTCTTCACGCCTTCCACGGTAAAGCGCATCTGCCCCTGGCTGATGGCACCCCGGTTGAGGTTCTGGGTCAGCACTACGGCGTACTGCCAGGTCCCGGCGGCTTCGGGGCGGAACTCGATGGAATGGGTGTTCAGGCCCTTGCGCTGGCTGGTGGCACCGACCAGTCGCTCATAGAACGCGACATCGGCGCGCAGGCCGGCGATTTCCTCGTCCCGTTCGGCCAGCGAGGCCTGCACCTCATTGTTGGCTGCACGGCTGATGCGGTCGGAGGCCTCCAGCGTGGCCTGCTTCTGGCGCAGTTCGACCAGCTGCTTCTGCAGGCTTTCGGCACGCTGCTGCGCGCCTTCCAGGGTGTCGCCCAGGTCGCCACCCGGACGGCCCAGCCAGAAGCCCAGCAGGCCGGCCAGCAGGAGCGCGATGAGGGCGCCGGCCGCCAGCATCCAGAGACGACGACGGTCGGTAGGCCCGGCGGCCTGGCCGGGCATGCGGATCTGGACGCGCGAAGGCGGACGGTTGTTCATGGCGGGTCTCCGGAGCATCGATCAGTGCGATGCAGGCTCGGCCTCGGCGGATCAGTCGGCGCCATTGTAGTTCAGGACGCAGGCGACGCTGGCCGCCGCCCTCGATGCCGCCTGTGGCATTCAGCGTCACCATCGCCGATAGTGCAGCCTTCGAACGTGCCGTTCGTGCTGCCCGCTACCGGGGCAGGCACGTCCACGTCGCTGACCGGAGCCTTCGCCATGACCGACGCCCACCTGTTCGTGATCGGCATCCTGCTGGCCTGGCTGGCCGGCATCCGCGTCTACCTGACCGTCTTCGGCGTCGGGCTGGCCGGACTGCTCGGCTGGGTCGACCTGCCGCCCGCGCTGCAGGCCACCGAATCGTGGTGGGTACTGGGCACCTCGGCGGTGCTGGCGATAGCCGAGTTCTTCGCCGACAAGATCCCCGGCGTGGATTCGGCGTGGGACCTGCTGCAGACCCTGGCGCGCGTGCCTGCCGGCGCCTTCCTGGCCGCTGCCACGCTGTCACCCGATGGCGACCTGGGCACCGGCACGCTGCTGGCCGGCGCGGGCGTCGCGCTGGCCAGCCACGGGCTCAAATCCGGTACCCGCGCACTGCTCAACACCTCGCCCGAACCGGCCAGCAACTGGGTCGCCTCGGCCGCCGAGGACACCGTGGTGGTCGGTGGCCTGGCGCTGGCGCTGGCCCATCCGTGGCTCGCCCTGGTCGTGGTGCTGGCGTGCAGCCTGGCCGGCGCGGTGGCCGTCTGGCTGGTCTGGCGTGCCCTGTGGAAAGGCGTGCGCTGGTTGACCGGCACGGATCGCGACACGCCGCGCACCGGGCCTGCCGCATAATCCCCCTACCCCCCTTGCCGGCGACTCCGTGAACGATACCCACCCGCCACGCAACGTGCGTGCTGAAACCCCACCCGCCGATCATTGGCAGCGTTGGGCCGGCACGGCCTCCGGAACGCCTTCCAGCGCAGTGCCGCAGGCAGTGGATGACAACGTCGTCGCCCTGCCCGGCGCGACGCCTCCGCCGCTGGATACCGCTGCGGGAACGCAGGACGAGCCGCCGACCGGTTTCATCCCCAGTGATGCGCCGTATCGCATCTTGGTCGTGGAAGACGACCGGGCCCAGGCGCTGTTCGCGCAGAGCGTGCTGCACGGTGCCGGCATGGAGGCGGTCGTGGTGGGCGATGCGGAAAGCGTGCAGCCGGCCCTGAAGGAACATGCGCCGGACCTGATCCTGATGGACCTGCACCTGCCGGGACTGGACGGCATGCGGCTGACTGCGATGATCCGCCAGCTGCCCGGCCTGCAGATGCTGCCGATCGTCTTCCTCAGCGGCGATCCGGATCCGGAACGCCAGTTCGAAGTCCTCGACAGTGGGGCCGATGACTACCTGAGCAAGCCGATCCGCCCACGCCACCTGATCGCCGCGGTGTCCAACCGCATCCGCCGCGCGCGCGCCCAGGCGGCTGCGCAGACCGGTGAACGCGGCGGCCCGCTGCTCAACAATCCGGAAACCGGGCTGCCTACCCGCCACCACCTGCTGCAGCAGCTGTCTGCCGCGCTCGGCCACCGCGACCACGGCGGCCTGTTCTTCATCGAAATCGCCAGCGCGCTGGGACTGCGCGAGCGCTACGGCTATGCCGCCTTCGAGCGCCTGATGGTGCAGGCCGGCCAACGCCTCGCCGAGGCCGCACAGCCGCACCTGCTGGCACGCCTCAACGACAACAGTTTCCTCGCCCTCGCCCGCGGTGCCGACGAAGAACAGCTCGATGCCACCGCGCAGTCGCTGCGCGAGCAGTTGTCCGCCCGCGCCTTCGTGATCCGCGATGACGAGTCGGTGCACCTGCGCGGGGTGATTGGTTTCGCGGCGCTTTCGCCGGGCTTCCCGGATGTCGGCAGCGCGCTGGAGGCGATCGAGCGCACCACGCTGCAGGCACGCCTGCTGACTGCCGGCGTGGCCGGGTTCGTCCCGCACGAAGCAACCAGCAGCGATGAACACCTGGCGATGCTGGACGGCCAACTGGAACTGGCCTACCAGCCGATCGTCGCGGTGGCCGGTGGTGGTAACGCGCAATACCAGGTGCTGCTGCGGCTGCGCCAGGCCGATGGCAGCGTGCTGACCGCCGGCCAGGTGATCCCCGCCGCCGAAGCGGCAGGCCGCATCGCCGACCTCGACCAGCAGGTGATCGACCACGCACTGGGCCTGCTCGACCATTACCGGCACGCCACGCCGCCACTGCACCTGTTCGTATCGCAGTCGTTGCGCACGCTGGCGCGTGATGCGTTCGCCGACTGGTTGATCGAATCGCTGCAGCAGCGGCGGCTGGACGGCAGTGCGCTGGTGATCGACGTGCGCCTGCCCGATGCACTGATCCACACTGTCACCCTGCAGCAGTTCTGCACGCGGGTGAGCGCGCTGGGCGTGCGCTTCTGCCTGAGCCAGTTCGAGCCCGGTCCGGAAGCCAATGCCCTGCTGACCCAACTGCCGTTGTCGTTCGTGCGCATGGCGGGTCGCTTCTCCAGCAGCCACGCCAACCCGCAGACGCGCGATGAAATGCGCGCGGCAATCGACGTGGCGCACCGCGCCAACCTGCTGATCATCGGCCAGCAGATCGAGGACCCGCAGGCGGCCGCGGCGATGTGGGTAGGCGGCGTGGATTTCATCCAGGGCAACATGGTGCAGTCGGCCGGCAGCGACCTGGATTTCGATTTCCTCAACGCGGTGCTGTGATCCAGTGACCCACGGAGGGGGCCGATGGATCTACCCGGCCGGGCTGGCAGCCACGGCCATCAGCGTGGGCTGCGTGCTGGCCGTGGCGCTGCACTGGAACGGGCCCTGGCCCTGGCTGGGTCTGGCAGCGGCCTGCGTGGCGCTGCTGCTGTGGCCGCTGCGGGCACGGCAGCAGGGCTCGCACCGCGCAGCCCAGGCCGAGGGCGAGCAGCGCCTGCGCCACCTGCAGGAGGAACTGGACCGCCTGCAACGGCTGCACGACCAGCAGGGACAACTGGAACAGCAGTTGCTGCTGGCCAAGCAGTCCGCGGAAGCAGCGGTGCTGGCCAAGGGCGAATTCCTGGCCACCATGAGCCACGAGATCCGCACCCCCCTCAACGGCATCATCCCGATGCTGGACCTGATCGGGCGTGGCAGCCTGGAACCGGACCAGCGGCAGATGCTGGGTACCGCAGTCACCAGTTCGCAGCAGCTGCTGCGCATCGTCGATGACATCCTCGACCACTCGCGGCTGGAAGCCAATGCGCTGGTGCTGGAGGCCACCACCTTCAACCTGCGCGAACTGCTGGACGGCGTGGTGCAGCTGATGCAGCGTGCGGCCGAAGCCAAGGGCCTGCGCATCGTGCTGGAGCTGGATCCTGCCGTGCGGCTGTCGGTGCGCGGTGATCCGGTGCGGCTGCGCCAGGTACTCGGCAACCTGCTGGCCAATGCGATCAAATTCACCGCGCGTGGCCAGGTGACGTTGAAAGTCCGCCGGCTGGGTGAAACGCCGTTCCGGCACGAACTCCGTTTCGAGGTGCTGGACACCGGCATCGGCATCGACCAGGAACAGCAGTCACGCCTGTTCCAGTCCTTCAGCCAGGCCGACGCCTCGACCACGCGCGTATACGGCGGCACTGGCCTGGGGCTGGCGATCTGCCGCCGCATCATCGAGCTCATGCAGGGCCGGATCGGCGTGCAGTCCACGCCCGGCCAGGGCGCCATGTTCTGGTTCGAGATTCCCCTGTTGAAGGCACTGGGCGACGCCCGCGGCGGGCCCGGCCCGGAACTCGGCAACCTGCTGCTGCTTAGCGCCGATGCGCTGCTGCAGCAGCGCGTGCAGCGCGTCGGTGCGCAGCATGGGCTGCAGGTACAGGCGGTGCAGACGCTGGCCGTGGCGCTGGAAGCCGTCCGCGCGACGACCCGTGCACTGGCGTGGCTGGTAGTGGATGGCCGCCTGCTGCGCAACGGCGATGCGTCCGTGCAGCGGGCGCTCGCCGAACGCGGTACCGAAGCACCCCAGGTGCTGTGGCTGCACCTGGGCAACGCACCCGCACGCAACGGCCAGCACTGGGTGGACGAACTGCAGGCCGACGCGGTGCTGCACGCGGTGCTGGTGCCGGCTGCAACGCGCTCGGCGCGGCCTGCGGCCCTGCTTGGCGATGCAACGCTGCCTCCCCCCACTGCGGGTAAGCCGGACCGCCTCGACCTGCGGGTGCTGCTGGTGGAAGACAACATGGTCAACCTGATGGTGGCCGAGCGCGTGCTGGAAGTGATGGGCTGCACGGTGCGCACCGCGCACGATGGCGAACAGGCGCTGGGCGAACTGCACGCAGGGGGCATCGACGTGGTGCTGATGGACTGCCAGATGCCGGTGCTGGATGGCTACGCCGCCACCCGCCGATGGCGCGCGCAGGAAGCCACGTCCATGCGTGCGCGGGTGCCGATCATCGCCATGACCGCCAACGCCATGGCCGGTGACCGTGAGCGCTGCCTGCAGGCCGGCATGGATGACTACCTGTCCAAGCCGGTTGAACTTTCGGCGTTGCGAAGCATGCTGAAACGCTGGACGCTCGGCGCGCAGGACATCGGCACTGTCGAACCGCGGCACCAGGCAGCGGCAGCGGATGAAGAGGCCGACGCGCCGCAGGCCGCGCTGGATGCCAGCGTGCTGGATGAGTTGCATGACGTGATTGGCGCCAGTACCCAGGCGATCATCGACGCGTTCCTGCATGACACGCCGGGGGTGGTGCAGCAGTTGCAGGAAGCGGCGCAGGAAGACGATCAGGACAAGCTGCGCGCGCTGGCGCACAGCCTGAAGTCATCCAGTGCGAATGTCGGCGCGATGGCCTTGTCCTCTGCTGCGCGGCGCATCGAACTGGAAGCGCGCAACGGCACGCTGCAGATGCCGGTCGTCGCCGCCGCGCGCGTGGTCGCCGAGTTCGCGCGTGCACGCATGGCACTGGCCGGCTGGCAGCCCCGGTAGGGCTGGCCCGTAGGGCTGGCCCGTAGTGCCGCCCCGTAGTGCCGACCTTGGTCGGCACCCCTGCCCCCCGCTCAGTCTTCCAGCTTGCTGAGCAGGTATTTCGGCTCGCCGAGGCGACCGATCAGCTCCAGCTGGGTTTCCAGCCAGTCGATATGTTCTTCTTCGGAATCGAGGATCTTCGTGAACAGCTGGCGGCTGACGTAGTCGCCAACCGAATCGGCATGCGCCACGGCCTCGCGCAGGACCACGACCGCTTCGCTTTCCAGCGCCAGGTCGCACTGCAGGATCTCAGAAGGGTTCTCGCCGATGCGCAGCTTGCCCAGCGCCTGGAAGTTCGGCAGTCCTTCGAGGAACAGGATGCGATCGGACAGCATGTCGGCATGCTTCATCTCTTCGATCGATTCCTTGTACTCGTGCTCGGCGAGTTCCTTGATGCCCCAGTTCTTCAGCATCTTTGCGTGCAGGAAGTACTGGTTGATCGCAGTCAGTTCGTTGTACAGCACCTTGTTGAGGTACTGGATGACTTTGGCGTCGCCTTTCATGGGGGTGCTCCTGCACGCTGAAAACGCAGGCACTGTAGCGGCTTTGCGCCGGCGATGAAGGAACGCGAATCGTGCTCAGTTGCGCGTTGCCGCGCAGGCGCACGTCGTCAGGCGGCCTGCAGGCCGCCGAGAACCGGCAGGGGCAGATCGTGGGTGTTGCGTGCCTTGGCGAGCAGGTCGGCGGCCATGTCCAGGCAGGAGCCGCAGGTGGCACCACAGCCGGTCCGCATGGTCAGCTCGGCCACGCTCGCGCAACCCGCCACGGCGGCTTCGCGGATCTGGTGGTCGGTGACTCCGTTGCAGATGCAGACGTACACGATGGCGGCCGGGGCTGGCAGGCCGATGCTGGCCTGCCGGTATTCCACTTCAAACGCGAATGGTTGTCAATTGACAAGCTGAATCATTCTCGATGGAGTTCAGCCTGGACGATCATCAGGTGGGATCGCCCTGCACCTTCTTGGGCCAGTAACCGCGCTTGGTCGGACGCTTGCGCGGCCGATCGTGACCCGCCGCATGCCCCGGCATCCAGGCTTCCTGCGCACCCGTCGGCATCTGCGTCACCCCTGCGCCGGCAACACCGCGCGCCATCGGCGCGAGGTGGCGCAATGCACGCGCATACACGCCACGCTTGAACATCACCACGTGTTCGACCGGATACCAGAAATCCACCCAGCGCCAGTTGTCGAACTCCGGCGTGTCGGTCAGGTCCAGCTGCACATGCGACTCATCACCGGTCAGGCGCAGCAGGAACCAGACCTGCTTCTGGCCGATGCACACCTGTCGCTCATTGCGGCGGATCGCGCGCGCAGGGAGCTTGTAACGCAGCCAACCGGGGGTCGCACCGAGCACTTCAACGTGTTCGGGCAGCAGGCCGGTCTCTTCCTGCAGTTCACGATACATGGCCTCGACGGGCGTCTCATCGGTGTTCATGCCGCCCTGTGGGAACTGCCAGCCATCCCGGCGCACTCGACGTGCCCAGAACACCTGACCGTCCTGGCGCATCAACACGATGCCGACGTTCGGTCGATAGCCGTCCGGATCGATCACGATGCGGACTCCTAGAAATCTACTGACAGGGACTATCCCATGCCGCCTGTCGGCCCACAAGCAGCACACAAAACTATTGACATGTTTCGTACACATGCCCAGAATAGCCGGCTCACACAAGGCTATGTAGCTCAGCCGGTTAGAGCACAGCACTCATAATGCTGGGGTCGGTGGTTCGAGTCCACCCATAGCCACCATGTCGAGGTTGGTTTTCGACTTGGAAAGTGAGACAATTGCTTCACCTATTTTGCCCCGTCGCCAAGCGGTAAGGCACCTGACTCTGACTCAGGCATTCGGTGGTTCGAATCCATCCGGGGCAGCCAAACAAAAAGAAAAAGGCCTGATCGAAAGATCAGGCCTTTTTCTTTTTGTTTGGTCACGCATTCCACCTTAGCCCCGCGCCGTTGGCGCGCCCCCTTGAACATTTTCGCCGCGCCTGCGGCGCCGCGGAAATGTCCGCGCATTCCACCTTATCCCCGCGCCGTTGGCGCGCCCCCTTGAACAACAAGGGGGCTCCACTCCGGGAAAGATTCCGCGCGCCTGGCGACCTGGGCCACACCGCCCTGCAGCCACCATTGCCCGTCTGGAGAAAAGCCCCCTTCTTGTTGAAGGGGGCGCGCCAACAGGCGCGGGGTTAAGGAAAAATGCGCGCCCACGGAGCCAGCGGAACAAAAAAAAGCCCGGCGAAAGCCGGGCTTTTTTTGTTCTGCTGGCGCAGTGGATCAGCGCTTGGAGAACTGGGTGGCGCGACGTGCCTTGTGCAGGCCGACCTTCTTACGCTCGACTTCACGGGCGTCACGGGTCATGAAGCCAGCCTTGCGCAGCTCGGACTTCAGGGTTTCGTCGTACTCGACCAGCGCGCGGGCGATGCCCAGACGGATCGCACCGGCCTGGCCGGTGGTGCCGCCGCCAGCGGCGGTGACCAGGATGTCGAAGCTTTCGGTGTTCTTGGTCAGCTCGAGCGGCTGGCGCACGATCATGCGCGCAGTCTCACGACCGAAGAACTCGTCCAGCGGACGGCCATTGACGGTGATCTTGCCAGAGCCCTTGCGCAGGAACACGCGGGCGGTGGAGGACTTGCGGCGGCCAGTGCCGTAGTTTTGAGTGATAGCCATGATTAGATATCCAGAACCTGCGGCTGCTGTGCGGCGTGCGGATGCTCAGTGCCTGCGTAGACCTTGAGCTTGCGGTACATCTGGCGACCCAGCGGACCCTTCGGCAGCATGCCCTTCACGGCGATCTCGATCACGCGCTCCGGGTGGCGCTCAAGCGCCTGGGCCAGGGATTCGGTCTTCAGGTTGCCGATGTAACCGGTGAAACGGTGATACATCTTGTCCTGCAGCTTCTTGCCGGTGACGACAATCTTTTCTGCATTGATGACGACCAGGTAGTCGCCGGTATCAACGTGCGGGGTGTAGACCGGCTTGTGCTTGCCACGCAAACGGCGGGCCAGCTCGGTGCAGAGACGGCCCAGGGTCTTGCCCTCGGCGTCAACGAGGTACCAGTCGCGCTGGACGGTCTCGTTCTTAGCGGTGAAAGTGCTCATGAAGAACTCTATGTAGGTCGTCGGGCTCATTGCGGCCAGGAGGGCCGGAACTCTGCCACGCGTTGTGAAGGTGAAACGCAAGAGGCGGGATTTTACCCAGCTTCGCCCGGCAGCGCAAGTCGACCCCCGCCCATGGGTTGGCACGGGCGCGGCAGGCGGCGAGAATCAGGTTCCCCCGACGTTACCGGCCCCCACCATGAGCGCGCTCCGCCAGACCACCCCGCTGGATCACCTGTTGACCGAGGCACAGCGTGCGTTGGACACGGTGTTCGGCAATCCGCCGGCAGAACGCCCCTACCCCGCCACCGACGCAGCCGAACCCGGCATGAGCCCGGGCGAGCGACGGCATGCGGCCGGCCTGATGCGGATCAACCATGTCGGCGAGGTCTGTGCGCAGGGACTGTACTTCGGCCAGGCCGCCGTGGCCCGCGATCCGGCCACCCGCGCGCATCTGCTGGAGGCCGCGCAGGAAGAAACCGACCACCTGGCGTGGTGTGCGCTCCGGCTGGGTGAGCTGGACAGCCGTCCCAGCCGGTTCAATCCGGTCTGGTACGCCGGCAGCTATGCGATCGGCACGCTGGCCGGGCTGCGGGGTGACGGCTGGAATCTCGGCTTCGTGGTGGAGACCGAACGCCAGGTGGAAGCCCATCTTGACGAGCACCTTGAGACGCTGCCGCCGGCCGACCTGCGCAGCCGCGAAGTGATCAAGGTGATGAAGGAGGACGAGGCCCGCCATGCCGAGCACGCTGAGCAGGCCGGTGCGCGCCGGCTGCCGTTCCCGATCCCCGGCGCGATGGCGCTGGCGTCGAAGGTGATGAAGACGATCGCGTACCGGTTCTGAAGAGCTGCCGGGCGCGGCTCGGGACCGGGGTCAGGGCGTGGACACCAGTTTCAGGCCGATCACACCCGCGACGATCAATGCCACGCAGCCCAACCGGGCCGGCGACGCGCTGTCGTTGAACAGGAAGATGCCCAGCACCGCCACGCCCAGCGCGCCGATGCCGGTCCAGATCGCGTAGGCCGTGCCAACCGGGATGGTCTTCATCGCCTGGCTCATCAGGAACAGGCTGATCAACGCAGCCACCACGGTGGCAACGGTCGGCAGCGGCTTGCTGAAGCCGTCGGAATATTTCATGCCGATGGCGAAGCCGATTTCAAAGATGCCGGCCAACAGCAGATAGATCCAGGGCATGGGGTACTCCTCAACTTTTTAAACGAAAACAAAACGGCCCGGTGTCTTCACACCGGGCCGTGGGTCGGTCAACTGCCGTGAAACGCTGATCTGCGCAGATCGGGGTTCCACGGGGCGGGACGTCCCGCCTTCATAAGCACGGCCCCGGAGGACCCTGCCGTATCACTCGGACAGATTGCGCCCGTGGAACAGCTCTTCGATTTCGCGACGCAGCAGCGCCTCGATCTTCATGCGTTCCTTGAACGACAGGTTCTTGGCCTTCTCTTCGAACAGGTACTGGTCCAGGTCGAAATCCTTCAGGTGCATCTTCGTGTGGAAGATGTTTTCCTGGTACACGTTGACGTCGAACATCTCGTAACGTGACTTGATGTTCTTGGCCAGGAAGTTCTGGATCGAGTTGATCTTGTGATCGATGTAGTGCTTCTTGCCCTTCACGTCACGGGTGAAACCGCGCACGCGGTAATCCATGATCACGATGTCCGATTCCAGACTCTCGATCAGGTAGTTCAGCGCCTTCAGCGGCGAAATGACGCCACACGTGGCCACGTCGATATCGGCGCGGAAGGTCGCGATGCCTTCCTGCGGGTGCGTTTCCGGATAGGTGTGCACGGTGATGTGCGACTTGTCCATGTGCGCGACCACGGCATCGGAAATCAGTTCCTTGCCGGCCTGCTTCTTGTCGATCACCGGTTCTTCGGAAATCAGGATCGTCACCGACGCACCCTGCGGATCGTAATCCTGGCGCGCGATGTTGAGGATGTTCGCACCGATGATCTCGGCGACGTCCGTGAGAATCTGAGTCAGCCTGTCGGCGTTGTACTCTTCATCGATGTAGTCGATGTAGCGCTGACGCTCCTCTTCGGTGCGGGCGTAACAGACGTCATAGATGTTGAAGCTCAGCGCCTTGGTGAGGTTGTTGAAACCTTGCAACCTCAGGCGAGGCAACGGCTTGACCACGGGCGGCGATCCTGTAAGAGCGGGGAAAGGATCAATTATGAGGCAATTGTTCCCCGAGGGGGGACCTGAACGAGCTGCCGTGAACAGCTAATTGTTTGCTCTTAACATTTGCGCTCCGCTAAGCTGCTCTCCACCCCGTGAATCCGTTCATGCGCAGAGGGAGCGCCACCATCGTGTCAACCGTGCGCCTTGCTACCAGTCCTTTGGCTTTGGACATCGCTACCATCGACCGCTTCCTGGCCCACAGCCACCGGCGTCGCTACCCTGCCCGAACCGATGTGTTCCGCCCCGGTGACCCGGCCGGGACCCTGTACTACGTGATCAGTGGGTCGGTTTCAATAATTGCTGAAGAGGATGAGGAGCGCGAGCTGGTGCTCGGCTACTTCGGCACCGGTGAGTTCGTCGGCGAGATGGGCCTGTTCGTGGAGTCGGACCGCCGCGAGGTCATCCTGCGCACCCGTACCGCCTGCGAACTGGCCGAAATCAGCTACGAACGGCTGCACCAGCTGTTCCTGGGTCCGCTGTCCAGCGACGCCCCGCGCCTGCTGTACGCGCTGGGCCAGCAGATATCCAAGCGGCTGCTGGACACCAGCCGCAAGGCCAGCCGCCTGGCCTTCCTGGACGTGACCGATCGGATCGTGCGCACGCTGCACGACCTGGCCGAGGAACCCGAAGCGATGACCCATCCGCAGGGCAGCCAGCTGCGCGTGTCGCGGCAGGAGCTGGCCCGGCTGGTCGGCTGTTCGCGCGAAATGGCCGGACGGGTGCTGAAGAAGCTGCAGGTGGACGGCCTGCTGCATGCCCGCGGCAAGACCGTGGTGCTGTACGGCACCCGTTGAAGGTCCCCCGGCGGGCGACGCTGCGCTCCTGGGTGGTGACGCTGTCCCCGTGGTGACGAGGCCCCTGGTGGGTGATGCTGCCCCCGGTGGGTGACGACCGTTGGTCGTCACTGCGTCATGCCCGCCCTCACCTGCCGGTGCACGGCAGTCCTTCAGGATGATGTGATGGAGCTGAGCAGCGAATTCTGGTGGTTCATCCTGATCGGCCTGGGCGCGCAGCTGGTCGACGGCGCGCTGGGCATGGCGTTCGGGCTGGTGTCGTCGTCGGTGATGCTCAGCATGGGCCTGCCACCTGCGCAGGTGAGCGCCAGCGTGCACACCGCCGAGGTATTCACCACCGGCGCCTCCGGCGTCTCCCATCTGGCGGCCGGCAACGTCGATCGCCGGTTGTTCGTGCGCTTGGCCGTACCCGGTGCGATCGGTGGGGCGATTGGCGCTTATGGACTCACCCAGCTGCCGGGGGACGTCATCCGGCCACTGATCTATCTGTACCTTCTGGTGCTTGCCATCATCATCCTGTTGCGCGCGGCCGGCCGACTGGTGCCCAGGGGTGAGATCAAGCGCGTGCCCCTGCTGGGTGCGGTGGCCGGCTTCCTGGATGCCAGCGGCGGTGGCGGCTGGGGCCCGGTGGCCACCTCCACGCTGCTGGCGCGCGGCGGTGAGGCGCGGACCACCATCGGCACCGTCAACGCAGCAGAGTTCGTGGTGACGTTGACGGTCTCCGCGACCTTCCTGCTGTCGATGGGGCTGCAGCACCTGCAGATCGTCGCCGGCCTGCTGATCGGCGGCATGATGGCCGCCCCACTGGCGGCGGTGCTGGTGAAGCGGGTCAAGGAACGCTGGGTGCTGGTCGGGGTGGGCGTGCTGGTGCTGGCGATCAGCCTCTACCAGATCAGCCATACGGTGTTCGGCCTGCTGGAGCGGTAACGCCGAAGGCAGCGGCATGACGACCAGCGGTCGTCACTACCGGATGCAGCGGCCTCCCTCGGTAGCGCCGAGCCGTGCTCGGCGAGCGCAGCGGCAGGGCCCGTGACGACCAACGGTCGTCACCCACCACAACAGAGACTGACGACCAGCGGTCGCCACTACCGGGCCCGTGGCCTCAGGCTTTTTCTCCACCACGGTCTTCGCAGCCCCAGTTGAGGATCCGCGTGCCTTCCGGCAATACCCGACGGAACACGTCGATGCTGCCACGCTTGGGATTGACCACCACCGGTGCCTTGGCCGCGACCAGCAGCGGCAGGTCGGCGGTGCTGTCGGAGTAGGCCACATCGATGCTGCCGTAGCCGCGCTCGCGCAGCATGCGCATCTTCTCTTCATTGTGGCAGTGGCGGGTGGCGCCGACGGCACCGAAGCGCGGCCCGACTTCACTGCCGATCACCGGCACGTCCACGTGCGCGACGAAGGCCAGGATCGCCCGCGCCAGCTCCGGCGGCGCACCGGTGGCCACCACCACGCGGTCGCCCTTGGCACGGTGCGCGGCGAACACCTCCAGCGCCTGCGGCAGCAGTTTCGCGCGTAATGTCGGTTCGTGCTTCAGCACATAAGCATCGATGACCCGGTTGAACTCGCGTGCGCGGTGCATGCCGAAGGTGGCGATCCATACATAGATCGAGATGCCGGTGCGGCGCGTGGGCAGCATCGCCACCAACGGGCCGGCGATCGGCGTCACCAGCAGCGCAGCCAGCAACCGCAGGGGATTGCGCTTGATAAGGGTGGCAAACAGATGGCTGCCGGAATCGCCGTCATACAGGGTGTGGTCGAAATCGAACACCACCAGCGGCGCATTGTCCTGCGGAGTCGGATAGATCGTGCTCATGCAGCGAAGAATAGCTGACGCAGGCCCTCGCCCGGTTCCTCCACCCGCATGAATGCCTCGCCTACCAGGAACGCGTTGATCCCGGCATCACGCATCAGGCCGACGTCCTGCGGCCCCAGGATGCCGCTTTCGGTCACCAGCAGACGGTCCTTCGGCACCGCGCTGCGCATGTCCAGCGTGGTCTGCAGCGACACCTCGAAGGTGCGCAGGTTGCGGTTGTTGATGCCGATCATCGGCGCCGGTACCTGCAGCGCGCGCTCAAGTTCATCGATGTCGTGCACTTCCACCAGCACGTCCATGCCCAGGCTGATCGCCAGTTCGGACAGCTCCGCCAGCTGGGTGTCTTCCAGTGCGGCGACGATCAACAGGATGCAGTCCGCGCCCAGCACGCGCGCTTCGACCACCTGGTACGGGTCGACCACGAAGTCCTTGCGCAGCACCGGCAGCGTGCAGGCTTCGCGTGCCTGCTGCAGGTAGGCATCGCTGCCCTGGAAGAAGTCCACGTCGGTCAGTACGGACAAGCAGCTGGCTCCGCCGAACTCATAACTGACCGCGATGTCGGCCGGATGGAAATCCGGACGGATCACGCCCTTGGAGGGACTGGCCTTCTTGACCTCGGCGATGACCGCCGGATCGCCGTTGGCGATCGCTGCCTGCAACGCACGCACGAACCCGCGCACCGGTGGCGCATCGCCCAGCCGGGCCTGCAACTGTTGCAGCGGCACGGCGGCGCGGCGCTGGGCCACTTCTTCGGCCTTGCGGGCCAGGATCGTCTGCAGGATGTCGCTCATGGTGTTCACACGAAAAAAGGGGGCGGAGGGAGTCGATTCGTTTCCGGCATTACAGCCTAGCCTGCCAGCACGCGGGTGATGTCGACGTACTGTTGCAGGCGCGCGCGGGCGCTGCCATCGGCGATCGCGGCGCGGGCACGCGCCAGGCCATCGGCGATGTCGCTGGCCACGTCGGCCACGTACAGGGCCGCACCCGCGTTCAGCGCGACGATGTCCAGCGCCGGGCCGGGCTCGTTGTCCAGCACCGCGCGCAGCATCGCGATGGACTGTTCCGGCCCGTCCACGCGCAGGTTGCGGCTGGCCGACATGGCAATGCCGAAGTCTTCCGGATGGATCTCGTACTCGCGGACCTTGCCGTCGCGCAGCTCACCCACCAGGGTGCCGGCACCGAGCGAGATCTCGTCCATGTTGTCGCGGCCCCACACCACCATCGCGCGCTCGGTATCCAGCTCGCGCAGCACGCGCGCCTGGATGCCCACAAGGTCCGGATGGAACACGCCCATCAGTACCGACGGTGCGCTGGCCGGGTTGGTCAGCGGCCCCAGGATGTTGAAGATGGTGCGCACGCCCATCTCGCGCCGCACCGGTGCCACGACCTTCATCGCCGGGTGGTGGATCGGGGCGAACATGAAGCCCACGCCGGTCTGTTCGATGGCCTGCGCCACCTGCGCCGGCTGCAGTTCGATCACCGCGCCCAGCGCCTCCACTGCATCGGCACTGCCGGACTTGGACGACACGCTGCGGTTGCCGTGCTTGGCCACGCGCGCGCCCGCAGCAGCGGCCACGAACATCGAACAGGTGGAGATGTTGAAGGTGTGCGAGCCATCGCCGCCGGTGCCCACGATATCGACCATGTGGCGGGTATCGGTGACCGGCACCGGCAGCGCGAACTCGCGCATCACGGTCGCGGCCGCAGCGATCTCGTCCACCGTTTCCTTCTTGACCCGCAGCCCGGTCAGGATCGCGGCGGTCATCATCGGCGATACATCGCCGCGCATGATCTGCCGCATCAGGTCGACCATCTCTTCGAAGAAGATCTCTCGGTGTTCGATGGTGCGTTGCAGGGCTTCCTGGGGGGAGAAGCGCATCGTTGGACTCCTGGGGGTGGGCGTGCAGTTCAGCGCTGCAGGAAGTTGCGCAGCAGCGCGTGGCCGTGCTCGGTAAGGATGGATTCGGGATGGAACTGCACGCCTTCCACCGGATGTTCACGATGGCGCAGGCCCATGATCTCCTCCACGGTACCGTCTTCGTTCTCGGTCCAGGCGGTGACTTCCAGGCAGGCTGGCAACCGCGTCTTGTCCACCACCAGCGAGTGGTAGCGGGTGGCCTGGTAGCGATCCGGCAGGCCGGCGAACACGCCCTTGCCTTCGTGGCGGATCGGCGAGGTCTTGCCGTGCATGATGTTGCCCGCACGGATCACCCTGCCGCCGTACACCTGGCCGATCCCCTGGTGGCCCAGGCACACGCCGAGGATCGGCGTGGTCGCGCCCAGCCGCTGGATCAGTTCCAGCGAAATGCCGGCCTCGTTGGGCGTGCATGGGCCGGGCGAAATCACGATGCGTTCGGGCTTGTGCGCGGCGATCTCATCGACCGTCATCGCATCGTTGCGCACCACCTTGACCTCGGCACCCAGCGTCTGCAGGTACTGCACGAGGTTGTAGGTGAAGCTGTCGTAGTTGTCGATCATCCACAACATGGATCAGGTTCCAGACTTCGTAGGGAGACGGGCGCGCAGCACGCGCGCCAGGAGAATGATGCGCGTTACAGGCCCTTGGCCGCCTGGGCGACCGCGCGGAACAGCGCGCGACCCTTGTTCATCGTCTCGTCCCATTCCTTCTGCGGGTCCGAGTCGTAGACGATGCCTGCGCCGGCCTGTACGTGCAGGCGGCCGTCCTTGATCACCGCGGTGCGGATCGCAATGGCGGTGTCCGCATCGCCGTGCCAGCCGATGTAGCCGATGCTGCCGGCATACACGTTGCGCTTGATCGGCTCGAGTTCGCGGATCACTTCCAGCGCGCGGATCTTCGGCGCGCCACTGACCGTGCCGGCGGGGAACGTGGCGCGCAGCACGTCGGCATAGCTCAGGCCCGGCTGCAGCTGCCCGGTCACCTCACTGACGATATGCATGACATGGCTGTAGCGCTCGATCACGAACTGCTCGCCGACCTCCACCGTGCCGGCGCTGGAAACGCGCCCGGCATCGTTGCGGCCCAGGTCGATCAGCATCAGGTGTTCGGCGCGCTCCTTCGGGTCGGCCAGCAGCTCGGCTTCCAGCGCGTGGTCCTCTTCCACCGTGGCACCACGCGGCCGGGTACCGGCGATCGGCCGCACGGTGACATGCCCCACGCCGTCGGCATCATGCTGCAGGCGCACCAGGATCTCCGGCGAGGAGCCCACCACCTGCATGTCACCGACGTCCAGGAAATACATGTACGGCGACGGATTGAGCGCCCGCAGCGCGCGGTAGACATCCACCGGCCGTGCCTTGAACGGTACGCTCAGGCGCTGGCTCAGCACCACCTGGAAGATGTCGCCGGAGCGGATGTAGTCCTTGCTGCGCTCCACCGCGTCGATGAAGCCCTCGCGGGTGAAGCCGGAGATGAAGTCGCCCTCGTCCAGCACGTCGCGGTGCAGCGGCGCGGGATAGCCGGCGCCGGGTGCACGCAGCGTTCCAGCCAGTGCATCCAGCCGCGCCTGCGCCTCGTCCCAGGCACCGGGCTGGCGCGGGTCGGCATGCACGATCAGGTACAGCCGGCCCTTCAGATTGTCGAACACCGCCAGCTCTTCGGAATGCATCAGCAGGATGTCCGGCGTGCCCAGCTCGTCGCGCCCGGCCGGCGGCGCCAGGCGCGGTTCGATGTAGCCGATGCATTCGAAGCCGAACCAGCCGACCAGGCCGCCGGTGAAGCCGGGCAGTCCGTCCAGCTTGGGTACCGAATGCGCGCTGCGCAGCGCCTCGACTTCGGCGAAGGGGTCGGCCACTTCCCGGGTTTCCACGACCTGGCCGTGTTCGGCGATGGTCAGGGTGTTCCCGCGGAAGGTGTACACGCGGCGCGCCGGCAGGCCGATGATGGAATAGCGCCCGAAGCGCTCGCCGCCTTCGACCGATTCGAACAGATAGGTATGCGGGCCGTCGGCCAGCTTCAGGTAGACCGAGAGCGGCGTGTCCAGGTCGGACAGCACTTCACGGACGACGGGGATGCGGGTGTGGCCTTCAGCGGCCTGCTGCTGGAACTGGGCGGGGGTGTTCAACACGACTTTCCTTCCGGGATACGGCGTTTTCTGGGCGGACGACGGCTACGGGCCACCATCGCCAGTTACGGCGTGCGGAAGAAACGGATCGCGGGGTCGTCAGGATGGACACCCGGGCACTGTACCGCATGGGCCGCCCCGGGCGGAAGCCGTCCACCGCGCGCGGCTGTGCCCCTCCCCCTGGGCCAGGCCATGCGCAGGGCGGCTCGCTGGTAGTGACGGCCGCTGGCCGTCAGCCTCTGCCCTGGTGGGTGACGGCCGCTGGCCGTCAGCCTCTGCCCTGGTGAGTGACGGCCGCTGGCCGTCAGCCTTTGCCCTGGTGGGTGACGGCCGCTGGCCGTCAGCCTCTGCTCTGGTGGGTGACGACCGCTGGCCGTCAGCCTCTGCTCCGGTGGGTGACGGCCGCTGGCCGTCAGCCTCTGCCCTGGTGGGTGACGGCCGCTGGTCGTCACGCCTTTGCCGTTGCACTGGCCGAGCACGGCCCGGCCGCTGCTGCAGCCCCTGCCCCCTGATCAGCGCTGGAACGGCTGCGCGTTGACCGGCTCGCCCTTCTTGCTGCACATCGGTGGATTGGTCATCCCCATGCTCAGCAGGTTGCCGCCATTGATGACGCAGGTGTATTCCCTGCCCCCGGCAGCCTTCAGGTTCGCGTAGGTATTGGTGCCGTCCACGCGCTTGCTGACCAGGGTCAACTGCGATGGCTCCAGGCCCAGCACGCCGGCCGAAGACGAGATGATCTTCGTATCGCTCAGCACGTTGGTCTTTGCGGCGATGGCGGAACAACCCGCAAGGCCCAGCGCACATGAAACTGCGATTGCGGCGGCGATTTTCATTGAGGTATCTCCTGGTGGGCGGAACAGCTCCCTGACGCACGACGGCGTCGGGCCAAGGATGCTGGGCCGCCGGCAGGCAGGACGCCATCGCCGTCGCGCGATACTGCGCTGGCCGTCTCACTTTGTGACTCGCTACGCGCTCTGAACGTCACCCAAGGCGGCGCCACGCGGGCCGTTAACGACACGCGCGCAGGCTCAGTGGGACAGCAGCGGGCAATCCACAGGCAGATGCATGCGCACGCGGCGCGGCACGCATTCGATTCGGAAATGCCGTGCTTCCACCGGCTCACCGTCCAGGTTCAGGGTCAGCGGCTTTTCGGCGCGGATCTCCACCCGGGTCAAACGGGTACGGGTGGCAACGCGCTCAAGCGCGGCTTCCTTGCCGCCGGTGACCAGTTGGCCCAGCATCGCGCCGACCTCACCGGTCAGTTCCGGGATGATGGTGACGTCCAGCTGGCCATCATCGATGACCGCCTGCGGGCACAGCGCCTGGCCACCACCGGCCTGGCGACCGTTGCCGATGCCCAGTGCGATGAAGCCGCCTTCCCAGTCGAAGCCGGGGCCGTGCACGCGCGCGAGGATCGGCTCGATGCGGCCCAGCTTGGAGATGCCGGTCAGCACGTAGGCCAGGCCACCCAGCACCTTCTTCAGGCCTTCATCGGTTTCCACGGTCACCTGCGTGCCGAAGCCACCGCTGGCGACATTGGCGCACCACCAGACCTTGCCATCGGCGTCGATACGCAGCAGGTCGATGGCGCGGGGGGCCTGTGCGGTGATCAACGCCAGCACCTCGGCGGGGCTCTCCGGGAAGCCCGCGGCAGTGGCGAAATCATTGGCGGTACCGAGCGGCAACAATGCGAGCGAGGGCAGCGCATCGGCGGGTTCATCGCGATGCGCCAGCGTTTCCGCCACCGCGCTCAGGGTGCCATCCCCGCCCCCGGCGATGATCACCTCCACCCCGTGGTCGATGGCTTCGGCCACGTAGCGCTCGGCATCGCCCGCCTCCCAGGTAACCCGCACTTCAAGGTCGATCCCGCGTTCGCGCCAGGCCTTGACCGCGTCGCGCACATCGACGTCCCCGGCGGATTTTCCGTTCAGGATCAAGCGCCAGCGGGAAAGGCTCATGGGGGGTTCCGGGGGTGGGGGCGGCACAGGCTAGCAGTCGTGCGTTCTTTGCCGGTGAATGTCATCGGCCTGTCACCGATGGCCCGGAACATGGGAGGCCATAGCAGGGAAGACGGATGGAGGCAGGATCAGCCTCCCACTATTTCAGCAGGGCCACGCCGGCAGCGGCGTGGTCTTTTTTTTCAGGCGGCGGCGAAGGCGCGCAATGCATCGCCTTGCAGCCGGTACACCGTCCATTCGTCCTGTGGCCGCGCGCCGGCGGCGACGTAGAAATCGATCGCCGGCTGGTTCCAGTCCAGCACCGACCATTCGAAACGCCCGCAACCCTCGGCCACCGCCTGCCGCGCGATGTGCTTCAGCAACGCCTTGCCGGCACCGGATCCGCGCTTGCCCGGGCTGATGTACAGGTCTTCCAGGTAGATGCCCTTGCGGCCAAGCCACGTGGAATAGTTATGGAAATACACCGCATAGCCGATCGCTTCACCGTCGGCTTCGCAGACCAGCGCGTGGGCACTGGCATCGGGCCCGAACAGGCTGGCGGCGATCCCCGCTTCGTCGGTCTGCACCGACGATTCGGCCTTCTCGTAGATCGCCAGTTCGCGGATGAAGCGCAGGATCAGGCCTGCATCGGCGACGGTGGCCGGACGGATGTTCATGGGCAGAAAAGGGGACGGAGGGAATTAAACGAGTTTAATTCCCTCCGTCCCCTTTTTGACGTTGGCGCGCATCGCGCTGATCACCTGCTGGTAATCCGGGGCGTTGAAGATTGCCGAGCCGGCCACGAAGGCGTCGGCGCCGGCCGCGGCGATCGCCCCGATGTTCTCGGCCTTCACTCCGCCGTCGATTTCCAGCCGGATGTCCTTGCCACTGGCATCGATCTTCTGCCGCACCACCTTCAGCTTGTCCAGCGCGGACGGGATGAAGGCCTGGCCGCCGAAGCCCGGGTTCACCGACATCAGCAGCACCAGGTCCAGGTCGTCCAGCACCCAGTCCAGGATGTCCACCGGGGTGCCGGGGTTGAGCACCAGGCCCGGCTTGCAGCCCAGCGAACGGATCAGCTGGATGGTGCGGTGCGGGTGGCGGCTGGCTTCGGGATGGAAGCTGATGTAGGTGGCACCGGCTTCGGCGAAATCCGGGATGATCCGGTCCACCGGTTCCACCATCAGGTGCACGTCGATCGGCGCGGTCACGCCGTGCTTGCGCAGCGCCTGGCAGACCAGCGGGCCGATGGTCAGGTTGGGCACGTAATGGTTGTCCATCACATCGAAGTGGACCCAGTCGGCACCGGCGGCGAGGACGTTGTCGACTTCTTCGCCGAGACGGGCGAAGTCGGCCGACAGGATGGACGGGGCAATGATGCAGTTGGACATGGCCGGGGCCTTCGGAACAGGAAGAAAAAGGGTCAGGACTCAGCGCTTGCGCAGGGTCTTGATGCGGTCGTAGGCGGCATTCACGCGGCGGCTCTTGGCCTCGGCCTGCCTGAGCAGCTCCGGTGCTGCGCCAACCAGCTTGTCGGGGTGGTACTGCGACATCAGGCGGCGGTAGGCCAGGTCGATTTCCGACTCGGTCGCCGATGAGGTGAGGCCCAGTTCGCGGTACGGGTTTTCCTTGTTCAGGCGGAACCAGTCGGCGTCGAACGCATGGCCGATCAGCAGGCCCAGCACCGCGCCAAACAAGGGGTTGGGCCGGAACAGCAGCGCCCCGGCGATGAAACCCAGCAGTTTTCCGTACCAGCGCATGGCGCTCCGGGCAGATTTGGCCAATTGGCTTTCCATTTTACGTCACAGTCGCCCCGGACGGCTTTACACTAGGCCGCCCGCTGGCCGGCGGGCCCTCCGGGTCCCTGGGCAGCTCGTATCGACGAAGCCCCCAGGAGTGCCCGTGCCGACCACGTTGTTGCAATCCGATCTTCCCGGCCTGCCCTTGCGCCATCGCGGCAAGGTGCGTGACGTTTTCGATATTCCGCGCGAGCGCCTGCCCGAAGGCACGCCGCCGGGGGACTACCTGCTGATGGTAGCCACCGATCGCCTGTCGGCCTTCGACGTGGTGCTGCCCGACCCGATCCCGGGCAAGGGCGAAATGCTCTGCCAGGTGTCCAACTTCTGGTTCGCCAAGACCGCGCACCTGATGCCCAACCACCTGACCGGCATCGACGTGGCCAGCGTGCTGCCCGAAGGCGTGGACGCCGCGCTGTACGCCAGGCGCGCGGTGGTCACGAAGAAGCTGAAGCCGGTGCCGGTGGAAGCGATCGCCCGTGGCTACCTGATCGGCAGCGGCTGGAAGGATTACCAGCGCACCGGCAAGGTCAGCGGCATTGAACTGCCCGACGGCCTGCGCCAGGCCGAAAAGCTGCCCGAACCGATCTTCACCCCGTCCACCAAGGCCGCCGTCGGCGACCACGACGAGAACATCGATTTCGATGCGATGGTCAAGGCGGTCGGCGTGGACCTGGCCGAGCGCGTGCGCGACGCCACCCTGCGCATCTATGCCTTCGCCGCCGATTACGCGCGTGAACGCGGCATCATCCTGGCCGACACCAAGTTCGAGTTCGGCACCGATGAAGACGGCCGCCTGTACATCATGGACGAGATGCTGACCCCGGATTCTTCGCGCTACTGGCCGGCAGACGAGTACGAAGTGGGCACCAGCCCGCCGAGCTACGACAAGCAGTTCGTGCGCGATTACCTGGAGACGCTGGACTGGGGCAAGACCGCGCCGGGCCCGTCGATTCCGGCTGAAGTGATCGAGCGCACGCGCGCCAAGTACGCCGAAGCCCTGCAGCGACTGGCCGGCATCAGCGTCGATTGAGCGGGCGGCGGGCGCTGCCCGCCCTCCTTGGAAAGCTCGCCGGCCGCGCGCCGGCACGATCGGAGGCACCATGTCCAGCACCTCGCTCGCCCGCCCCGTAGACCGCTACTTCGCCAGCTATTCCGACGACCATCGCAACCTGGCCAACCAGCGCATCCACGTGGTCGCGGTGCCGGCCATCCTGTGGTCGGTGGTGGCCCTGCTGTGGTGCCTGCCCCCCCTCATCACCTGGTTCCAGAACGGCATCTGGGCGGGCCTGGCGATGTTCGGCGCGTGGTGCTTCTACAACCGCCTGTCGCGCCCGTTGGGACTGGGCATGCTGGCCGTGCTGTTCGTGATCGGCTGCACCTGCCGCCTGCTGGAGGCGGAGATCGGCCTGGGCAACCTGGCCCGCCTGGCCGGCGTGGTGTTCGTGCTGGCGTGGATCGCACAGTTCCTTGGCCACAAGCTCGAAGGGCGCAAGCCCAGCTTCCTCACCGACCTCACCTACCTGCTGATCGGCCCCGCGTGGGTGCTGGCCAAGGTGTATCGCCGTCTCGATTGGCGCTATTGACCTCTTTTCCCTGAACGAGCCGGCCTGTCGACCGCCCTCCATGCCGTGCCGCCGGGGGCACGCGGCGCGGGCGTCGAAGGCTCCGCCGAGAACCGGCCGCGGGTCGGACCATTCCTTTGCAGCCCCTGCCGTACGGGCACTTCGGGGCTGCACACGCCATTCGCGACAGATGCGGCAAAGTGGCGGGGCCGGTCCAGCACAGCCGCCCGCGCCCAACCGTCAACGGGGGAAAAAATGAATCAGCACACGTTCCCTGCAATTGATGGCGTATTCGTGGGTATCGGCAGCAAATGCCGGCCTGTTAGACTGCATGACCTGCTCGTGAATCGCGTATTCCCTGCATGATCCCTAGTCTGATCCTGCTGCTCGCCCTGCCCTTCATCCTGGCCATGGCGGTTGCCGCATTCCCCCGAAGTTCCCGCCGCACCGCCGCCTGGTTGGCCGCCGCCGCGCCGTTGGCGGGGCTGGTCATCCTGGCCACGCTGACGCCCGCCGTGCTGGAGGGCGAGGTGCTGCGCAGCAGTGGCCAATGGCTGCCGCAGATCGGCCTGGACTTCACCCTGCGCCTGGACGGGCTGGCGTGGATGTTCGCCGGCATGGTGCTGGGCATCGGCTCATTGGTGGTGCTGTACGCCCACTACTACCTGAGCCCGCAGGACAACGCGCACCGTTTCTTCTGCTACCTGCTGCTGTTCATGGGCGCGATGCTGGGCATGGTGCTGTCCGGCAACCTGCTGCTGCTGATGATCTTCTGGGAGCTGACCAGCATCAGTTCGTTCCTGCTGATCGGTTTCTGGTCGCACCGCCAGGACGCCCGCGAGGGCGCCCGCATGGCCCTGGTCATCACCGGGGGCGGCGGCCTGGCCCTGCTCGGTGGCGTGCTGCTGATCGGCCGCATCGTGGGCAGCTTCGACCTCGACGTGGTGCTGGCCGCCGGCGACCAGATCCGCGCCAGCGCGCTGTACCCGTACGCGCTGTTCCTGGTGCTGGCCGGCATCTTCACCAAGAGCGCGCAGTTCCCGTTCCACTTCTGGTTGCCACAGGCCATGGCCGCGCCCACCCCGGTGTCGGCCTACCTGCATTCGGCCACCATGGTGAAGGCCGGTGTGTTCCTGCTGGCGCGCCTGCACCCGGCGCTGGCCGGCACCGATCTGTTCTTCTATACGGTCAGCGGCATCGGCGCGGTGACCCTGCTGGTGGGCGCCTGGAACGCGATCTTCCAGCACGACCTGAAGGGCCTGCTGGCCTATTCCACGATCTCCCACCTGGGCCTGATCACCATGCTGTTCGGGCTGTCCAAGCCGATGGCGGTGGTCGCCGGTGTGTTCCACATCCTCAACCACGCCACGTTCAAGGCCTCGTTGTTCATGGCGGCGGGCATCATCGACCATGAGACCGGCACGCGTGACATGCGCAAGCTGGGCGGCCTGCGCCGGCTGATGCCGTTCACCAGCGCGCTGGCGATCATCGCTTCGCTGGCGATGGCCGGCATTCCGCTGCTCAACGGCTTCCTGTCCAAGGAAATGCTGTTCGCCGAGGCGCTGGATGCGGGCGGCCCGGCGCTGATGCAGATGGCGATGTCGATCGCCGCGTTGCTGGCGGGTGTCTTCGGCGTGGCCTACAGCCTGCGCTTCGTGCACGACACCTTCTTCGGCAAGGGCCCGCATGACCTGGACCGCGTGCCGCATGAACCGCCGCGCTGGATGAAGGTGCCGGTGGAGATCCTGGTGGTGATCTGCGTGGCCGTGGGCATCGCCCCGGCGCTGACCATCGCCCCGGTACTGCATGCGGGTGCGGGGTCCATCCTCGGCGCGCAGATGCCCGAATACAGCCTGTCCATCTGGCACGGTTTCAACCTGCCGCTGGCGATGAGCGCGGCCGGCGTGCTGGGCGGCGTGGTGCTGTATTTCGGCCTGCGCCGGCTGATCGACCTGTATGCGGTGCGCAACACCACGCCGGGCCGGGACGCCTTCCATCTGCAGCTGGACCTGCTTTCCGCGCTGGCGCAGAAGCTGACCGGTGCCATCGCCAACGGCAGCCTGCAGCGCATGCTGCTCGGCCTGGTGGTGGTGGCGGTGGTGGCTGCCGCAGCGCCCTGGCTGGCCGCCCCGGCGTGGCCGAACTGGCCTTCTCCGCAGCCGATGCCGCTGCTGGGCTGGGCGCTGTGGGCAGTGATGATGGCCTGTGCCATGGCCACCCTGCGCATGTACAAGCAGCGCCTGCTGGCGGTGCTGCTGGTCGGCGGGGTGGGCCTGATGGTGGCGATGACCTTCGTGTTCCTGTCCGCACCGGACCTGGCGCTGACCCAGCTGCTGGTGGAAATGGTCACCCTGGTGCTGATGCTGCTGGGCATGAATTACCTGCCCGCGCAGTCAGTGACCGAACGCTCCAAACTGCGCAGATACCGCGATGCCGCGATCGCAGTGGTTGCCGGCGTCGGGCTGGCCGCGCTGGCCTACACCGCGATGACCCTGCCCCCGAACACGATGGCCGGCGAGATGCTTGCGCGTTCCCTGCCCGAGGCCTACGGCAGCAACGTGGTCAACGTCATCCTGGTCGACTTCCGCGGCTTCGATACCTTCGGCGAGATCACCGTGTTCGGCATTGCCGCGCTGGTGGTGCATGCCATGCTGCGGCGTTCGCGGATGGCGCCGGAGCAGATCATGCCCGGCCCGCCGATCAAACTGCCGGTGCCGGCCGACCTGGCGCAGATCATGTTCCCGCTGACCCTGACCGTGTCGATCTTCATGTTCCTGCGCGGCCACAACTCGCCGGGCGGCGGCTTCATCGCCGGCCTCATCCTGGCCGTACCGCTGTTGATCCAGTACGTCATCCAGGGCACCGCCTCGGTCGAGTCGCGCTTCGGCTTCGATTACGTCCGCTGCATCGGCATCGGCCTGCTGATCGCGGTGGCCAGTGGCTCGGCTTCGATGCTGTTCGGCGTGCCGTTCCTGACCAGTGGCCACCTGGACCTGCACATCCCGATCATCGGCGAGGTGCCGCTGGCCAGTGCGATCGGTTTCGATACCGGCGTCTACCTGGTGGTGTTTGGCGGGGCGATGTTGATGCTGTCGATGATGGGCACGATCAAGCCGTCGCGGACCCGGACCGCGCGTCGCGGCGAGATCGATCCGCAGAAGCGTTCGGCACTGACCGGGGAGATGCACTGATGGAACTGGCCGTTGCAAGCGCCATCGGCGTGCTGACCATGCTCGGCGTGTACCTGCTGCTGCGCGCGCGCAGCTTCGATGTGATCCTGGGCATGACCTTCCTGTCCTATGCCACCAACCTGCTGATCTTCGCCGGTGGACGCCTGGTCGCCGGCAGGCCACCGGTGCTGAAGGAAGGCCTGGACGCGAACCTGGGCAACTACACCGATCCGCTGCCGCAGGCGCTGGTGCTTACCGCCATCGTGATCGCCTTCGCGATGACCGCGGTCACCATCGTGCTGGCCATCCGCAGCCGCAGTGACAACCACAGCGACCACGTCGACGCGCACGAGCCCGACGACGATGCGCCGCCGCGCCGTGACGAGGATCACGCATGAACCATCTGGTGATCCTGCCGATCCTGGTTCCGCTGCTCGGCGCTTCGCTGTCGCTGTTCGTGGAACATCGCCGGTATGGTCCGCGTGTGCAGCGTGCGGTGGCCTGGGGCTCGCTGTCGGCATTGCTGGCCGCCGTCCTGTTGCTGTTCGCACGCACTGCCGATGGCACGGCGCTGGTCTACCTGCTGGGCGACTGGCCGGCGCGGCTGGGCATCGCGCTGGTGGCCGACCGGCTGTCGGCCTGGATGCTGCTGACCACCGCACTGCTGGCCATCGGCTGCCTGCTGCACGCCTGTTCCGGCTGGGATCGGCGCGCGCCGCATTTCCATGCCTTGTTCCAGTTCCAGCTGGTCGGGTTGAACGGCGCTTTCCTGACCGGCGACATCTTCAACCTGTTCGTGTTCTTCGAAGTGATGCTGATCGCTTCGTACGGCCTGCTGCTGAGCGGCGGGCGCGGGCTGCGCATGCGCATCGGCCTGCATTACGTCGTGTTCAACGTGACCGCCTCCACCTTGTTCCTGATCGCGCTGGGCCTGCTGTACGCCTCGCTGGGATCGTTGAACATGGCCGAACTGTCCCAGCGCATCGCTGAAGTACCGCCCTCGCACCTGGTGCTGGTCAAGGCGACCATGGGCCTGCTGCTGCTGGTCTTCTGCGCGAAGGCGGCGCTGATGCCGTTGTACCTGTGGCTGCCCGAATCCTACGCGCGTGCACCGGCGGCGGTGGCTGCGCTGTTCGCGATCATGACCAAGGTCGGCCTGTACGCCGTGCTGCGCATCCAGAGCCTGTGGTTCGGTGACGAGGCCGGTGCGATGGCCGGGTATGGCCGCGACTGGCTGCTGTGGGCCGGTATCGCCACGCTGGTGCTGGGCGGGCTGGGCGCGCTCGCCGCCGTGCGCCTGCGGGTGCTTGTCTCGTACCTGGTGGTGGTGTCGGCCGCCACCTTGTTCATCGCCTTCTCGGTCGGCAACCAGCAGGTGCTGGCAGCCGGCCTGTACTACCTGCCGCACAGCACCTTCGTGGCGGCCGCCCTGTTCCTGATCGCCGACCTGATCCGCCGTCGTCGCGGCGGTGCCGGCGACCGCAAGGAAATCATCGCGCCGATGCCGGGCAAGCAGACACCGGCGGTGCTGTTCCTCATCGCCGCCATTTCGATCGCCGGCCTGCCGCCGCTGTCCGGGTTCCTGGCCAAGGCCGCGCTGCTGCAGGGCATGCCGCCGCAGCTGACCGCACCGGTGTGGACGGCGGTGCTGGGCAGCAGCCTGCTGGTCATCATGGGGCTGGCGCGGGGCGGCATCCGGCTGTTCTGGCGCGTGCCGCATGCCGAACCCGATGGTCCCCGGCCGCGCAAGGCGCCCACGCGCCGGGTGGAACTGCTGGCCGCCTGCCTGCTCCTTCTGTACGGGATCGGCATGACCGTCTTCGCGGCCCCGCTGATGCGCCACGCCGATGCCATCGCCAGTGACCTGCTGCAGCCTTCCGGTTATGTCGACCAGGTCCGTGGCGAACAGCCGGAGATCCGTCACCCATGAACCAGAAACGCCCCTTGCTGCGCCGGATCTTTCCCTCGCTGCCGCTCACCGTCATGGTCATCGTGTTCTGGCTGCTGATGTCGGACAGCTTCAGTGTCGGGCTGCTCGCACTGGGCCTGCTGCTGGGCCTGGTGGTGCCGCTGTTCGCCGCGCGCCTGGACCGTGAGTTCGCCCGCATCGGTACGCTGCGGCCCGTGCCGAAACTGCTGATGACCACCCTGTGGGACATCCTGGTATCCAACATCGAAGTGGCCGGCCAGGTGCTGGGCAAGGAAAGCAGGATCCGCCCGGGCTTCGTCTGGATTCCGCTGGACATCGCCAACGTGCATGGCATCGCCGCGCTGACCAGCATGATCACGCTGACCCCGGGCACCGTGTCGGCTGCACTGAGCGATGACCGCAGGTACCTGCTGGTCCACGTTCTGAACCTGGACGATGAGCAGCACCTGATCACCGAGATCAAACGCCGTTACGAGGCCCCGCTGATGGAGATCTTCCCATGACCGGATTCGATGTCATCCAGAACACCCTGGTGGTGTGCATGCACGTGGTCGGGCTGGCCATGCTGCTGTCGACCTGGCGGCTGCTGCGCGGCCCCACCGTGCCCGATCGCATCCTCGCGCTGGACACCCTGTCGGTGACCGCCATCGCGCAGCTGATGCTGTTCGGCATGTACCTCAATTCGGCGATCTACTTCGAGGCCGCGCTGATCATCGCCATGCTCGGCTTCGGCAGCACCGTGGTGCTGAGCAAGTTCGTGCTGCGCCGGGATATCGTCGAATGATCACCGCCATCCAGATCGTGCTTTCGGTGGTGCTGCTGTTCGGCTGCTTCTTCATCCTGGTGGGTGCGCTGGGCCTGGTGAAGCTGTCCACCTTCTTCAAGCGCCTGCACGCGCCGACCAAGGCCAGCACGCTGGGCGTCGGCTGCGTGCTGGTGTCCTCGGTGGCCTACCACATCTTTCTCGGCCAGGACCCGCAGCCGCGCGAACTGCTGATCACCATCTTCCTGTTCATCACCGCACCGATCAGTGCGCACCTCATGGCCAAGGCGGCGCTGTCGCTGCTGATGGAAACGCGCCCCACGCTGCCGGGCAACGAGCGCGCCGAAGACGAACAGTTGCCGCCGCCGGAGCCGGTGCGCGAGAAGGTCGTGGAAGCGACCGACGATGTGTATACCTCCAACGAGAGCAAGCGATAACAGGCCCGTAGCGTCGAGCTTGCTCGACGAGCCGAGCGGGATGAGTGTCGAGCAAGCTCGACACTACGTGGCTCAGGCCACCAGCAGGCCCAGCTCCAGCCCCACCCACGCCACGAATGCGCCCAGCAGCACGCCGCCTTCGGCGCGGCTGATGCGCAGGTCACCGCGCAGCATCGGGTACAGCACCAGCGCGAAGGCCAGCACCGCCGGCAGTTCAAGCCGCACGAACGAAGCCGGCAGTGCCAGCGGCTGCACCAGCGCCATCACGCCGATCACCAGCAGCAGGTTGACCACGCTGGAACCCAGCACGTGGCCCACCACCATGTCGCCCTGCCCGCGTCGCGCGGCCATCACCGCAGCGGCGATTTCAGGCAGCGTGGTGCCGATCGCCACCGGCAACAGGCCGACCAGCAATGGCGTCCAGCCGAGCGCAGCGCCGAAGTCCGCAGCGGCCCCCACCACCAGCCGGGCGCCCCAGTACAACGTCAGCGCGGCGATCGCCATGCGCACCAGGTTCAAGGCCAATCCCGGGCGTGACACGGCGGCGTCGGCGATCAGCGTCTTTACGTCCGGTGCCTCGTGGCGGCCACGGCGCAGCAGCAGGGCGAAGAACAGCACGAAGGCCGCCAGCAGCACGCCGCCTTCCCAGCGCTGCAGCTGCCCATCCAGGCCGAACGCGATCAGCAGCAGGGCCGCTGCGAGGACGCCACACCAGCTCACCACCATCATCCGCGCGCGCAGCAGCAGGGGCACGGCGAGTGCGGCCAGAGCAAGCGTCAAGCCAAGGTTGGCCAAGGTGCTGCCCACCACGTTGCCGAGCGCCAGCTCGGGTTGGCCGACCCCCAGCGCGCGCGCGTTGACCGCCAGTTCCGGCAGCGACGTCGCCACGCCCAGCAGCAACAGGCCGGCGGTGAAGGGCGATGCACCGAAGCGCTGGGCCAGCCCGGAAGCGGCCTTGACGACGGTGTCGCCGCCAAGACCCAGCAGGATGATGCCGAGCACGAACCAGGCGATGGCGAGGGCGATCATCAGGCAGTCCTTGAGCGGGAGTCACGGCGATTCTACGGTGGATCCCCGTGTCCCGGTGGCTGACGACCCGCCCCTGGTAGGTGACGACCCGTCTCCGGTGGGTGACGACCGTTGGTCGTCACAGGGTCACCCCACCACTCCCCCCTCAACCACACCCTTCCACATAATCCACCTGCGGCGGCAGGCCCACCCGCCACGCGCTGACCTTGCCATCGGCGCCGAGCGCGAAATCGATGATGCCCTGCCCTTCCTGCGCCGGACGCACGCGCAGGTGCTGGGCCTGTGGATCGTACTTGTCCGGACCGACATCGGCGCGTTCGGGATACAACTGCTGCAGCTCGCCCAGGCTCATGCCCACGCGACCGCCACCGGGGGCGACGATGCCCGGGCCGCGCACGTCGTAACGCACCAGCCGGTTGCCTTCGATCATCAACCACGGCCCTTCGGCCGACTCCTTCTGCGGACGCAGGTAATGGCACTCATCATTCGGTACTTCGCCCTGCAGCGGCGCACCGAATCGACCGCGGACATCATCCAGGCTTGCGCCCAGGTCCACCGCACCGAAGCCATCCAGGCGCGCCGGGCTGTCACGGCGCGGATCGATCGGCGAAGCGTTGTTCAGGTCGGGATCGGCGGAGAGGTCGGCATCCTTGGCTGGATTGGCGGCCGCTTCGGTCATCGGCGAGGTCGCCTCGGGGCTTGCTTCCGGCCCCTGGCTGCAGGCGGCGAGGGACAGGGCCAGCAGGCCGGCTACGGGGAAGGCTTTCATCGGGGACATCTCCTGGGAGGCGGTGCGCGAACGCTACCCCGGCCGGTGTGCACGCGCCGCATTGTCATCATCGCTTAACCGTGGACATTCAGGCTCGGCCTGCACCGCCTTCTCTGCAGCCGCCCATGCTCCCGCGCAAGACCGACCAAGCCCGAACCGCGCTGCAGGCCCACCGCGCCCCGCTGGACATGCGCCAGCGTCGCCTGTTGATCCTCTGCGATGGCCAGCGCGATCTCAGCGCACTGACCACCATGATCGGTGCGGATGCCCCGGCGATGGTGATCCAGCTGGTCCAGGCGGGCTACCTGGTGACCACGCCGGCAGCGCCGGAAGCGCCGACCGCTGCGCCGCTGCCGGCCACCCCGATCGCGCCCGCCGCCGCGCGGTCCGCGCTCCCGTCGCCCCCGCCCAACGAGCGCCGGCGTTCGATGGCCGCCGCGCGCATCTACCTGCTCGGCATCCTGGAAATGCAGCGCCACCCGCAGGCCGCCGCGCTGTTCCGCGAACTGCAGCAGGCGCGCCAGGAAGGCGACGTGGTGGACGCCATGCAGGGCGCCCTCGACGCCCTCACCGGCCTGACCTCGGCCGGCTACGCAGAACGCGTCCACGGCCGGCTGCTGGAAGTCATCCCGCATGAACACCTCAACACGTTCAAAAAGGGGACGGAGGGAGTTAAGTCACTTTCGGCGGTGCCGGAAACGACTTAACTCCCTCCGTCCCCTTTTTATCAGCGGAAGTTGTTGCGCAGGCCGTTCCAGCATTGCTGGTAGTCGCCCTGGCGGTGGGCGGCGGACAGGGCCTGTGCGGTCGGGCGGATCACGCCGCGCGTTTCGAACATGAACGCCATCGTGTCCTTGATCACGTCCGGGCGGGACAGGTCGGCCGCCGATGCCTTGTCGAAGGTCGGCGCATCCGGGCCGTGGCCGCTCATGCAGTTGTGCAGCGACGCACCGCCAGGCACGAAGCCCTCCGCTTTCGCGTCGTAGGCCCCGTGCACCAGGCCCATGAACTCGCTGGCGATGTTGCGGTGGAACCACGGCGGGCGGAACGTGTGCTGGGCCACCAGCCAACGCGGCGGGAAGATCGCGAAATCCATGTTGCTGGTGCCGGGGGTATCGCTCGGCGAATGCAGCACCAGGAAGATCGACGGATCCGGGTGGTCGAAGCTGATCGAACCGATCGTGTTGAAACGGCGCAGGTCGTAGCGGTACGGCGCGTAGTTGCCGTGCCAGGCCACCACGTCCAGCGGCGAATGGTCGATGGGTGCACGCCACAGCTGGCCGTCGAATTTCGCCACCAGCTCGAACTCGCCATCCAGGTCTTCGAACGCCGCCTGCGGGGTTTCGAAATCGCGCGGGTTGGCCAGTCCATTGGAGCCGATCGGCCCCAGGTCGGGCAGCTTCAGCAGCGCCCCGAAGTTTTCGCAGACATAGCCGCGCGCCTGCCCGTCCGGCAGTTCAACGCGGAAACGCACGCCGCGCGGGATCACCGCGATCTGCTGCGGCTCGACCTCGACCACGCCCATTTCGGTGAGCAGGCGCAGGCGTCCCAGCTGCGGGACGATCAACAGCTCGCCGTCGGCGTTGTAGAAATAACGGCCCTGCATGTCACGGTTGGCGGCGTACAGGTGGATGGCCACGCCCGCATGCGCATCCGGGCCGCCGTTGCCGCCCATCGTGTACAGGCCTTCGACGAAATCAGTCGGTGCCTCGGGCAGCGGCAGCGGGCTCCAGCGCAGCTGGTTCGGCGCCGCCGGCAACCCGTGGAAGCTGCCCTGCAGGCGATCCTGCGCGAACGCGGTGAACTCGCCATGGGTCACTGCCGGGCGGATCCGGTACAGCCAGCTGCGGCGGTTGCTGCCGCGCGGGGCGGTGAACGCGGTCCCGGACAACTGTTCGGCATACAGCCCGTGGGCCACGGTCTGCGGCGCGTTCTGCCCGATCGGCAGCGCTCCGGCCCGCGCTTCGCTGGCGAACTCGTTGCCGAACCCGGTCTGGTAGCCGCGTGCTTCGATGGTGCTGGTCATGTCTGGCATCCCGTCATGTGCCGGCGCGTGGCCGGCACCTACCTTACCCGAGCGATCTACCGCTTACAGTACGCCGCGGCGCATCTGGTCGCGCTCGATGCTTTCGAACAACGCAGTGAAGTTGCCCTCGCCGAAGCCCTCGTTGCCCTTGCGCTGGATGATCTCGAAGAAGATCGGGCCGATGCAGTTCAGGGTGAAGATCTGCAGCAGCTTGCGCTGGTGGGTTTCCGGATCGGCATCGATCAGGATCTTGTTGCGGGCCAGCCGTGCCACGTCCTCGCCATGCCCCGGAACACGCTGGTCGATCACGTCGAAGTAGGTTTCCGGCGTGTCCAGGAACTGCACGCCCTGCTCGCGCATGGCTTCCACGGTCTCGTAGATGTTCTCGGTGAAGCAGGCGATGTGCTGGATGCCTTCGCCCTTGTAGGCGTCCAGGTATTCATTGATCTGGCTCTTCGGATCGGACGATTCGTTGAGCGGGATGCGCACGATGCCGTCCGGGGCGGTCATCGCCTTGGACACCAGGCCGGTCTTCAGGCCCTTGATGTCGAAGTAGCGGATCTCGCGGAAGTTGAACAGCCGCTCGTAGTAGTCCGACCACTGCTGCATGTTGCCGAAGTACAGGTTGTGGGTCAGGTGGTCGATGAAGGTCAGGCCGAAGCCCTTCGGTGACTGGTCGGCGCCCTCGATGGCTTCGTAGGCGTCACCGTAGATGCTGCCGGCGTCGCCGTAGCGGTCCACCAGGTACAGCATGCAGTCGCCGATGCCCTTGATCACCGGCGCATCCACCGCCCTGGATTCCGGCTTGAAGTCGACCGGCTCGGCGCCATTGCCCAGCGCGGTCTGGTAGACCTCGCTGCCGGGCTTCTGGAAGCGGATGGCGAAGCCACAGGCGCACGGCCCGTGCTTCTCGGCGAAGTCGGCGGCGAACGAATCCGGATCTTCGTTGACCAGGAAATTCACCCCGCCCTGCCGGTATACGGTGATCGGGCGGGTGGCGTGCTTCAGCACGGCGGTGAATCCCATGCTGCGGAAGTAGGCGTGCAGTTCCTGGCCGCGTCCGGCAGGGGCGGCGAATTCGACGAACTCGAAGCCGTCGATGCCCATCGGATTTTCAAAAGTCGTCACCTGCATGCCCGGATTCGGGTGCGAGGCGGTCTGGACGGTGGTATTCATGGCATAAGGCTCCGGATCGTTTCCGCATCAAACCAGGTGCGGGCAGCAGAGGGACCCGCGACAATGCAGGGCTAGTACATCCCCTTTATAGTTACACCTGAAACCACCAGCAAGGTGCACCGCAGCATGAGCCCACCCGATCCCGTATCCACCAGCGTACGCGCCTCGCACGTCCTGCTCGACCTGGAACAGTTCCTGCCTTACCGGCTGAGCGTGCTCTCCAACCGGGTCAGCGGCAACATCGCCAAACTGTATGGCGATCGCTACGGCCTGGCGATTCCGGAATGGCGGGTGATCACCATCCTGGCGCTGTACCCGGGCTCGTCGGCCAGCGAAGTGTCCGAACGCACGGCGATGGACAAGGTCGCGGTCAGCCGCGCGGTGGCGCGCCTGCTGGAACGCGGCTTCATCAAGCGCGAAACCCACGGCGACGACCGTCGTCGTTCGGTACTGGCGCTGTCGGCAGCCGGCTTCGAAGTGTATGAGACCATCGCCCCGCTGGTCATCGAAACCACCCGCAAGCTGATGTCCGTGCTCAGCGAAGAGGAAGAGCAGCTGCTGGAAAAGCTGATCCTGCGCCTGGCCGGCGAAGGCCTGCAGCGGATGGGCGCCTAGCTCAGGTGCCTGCGCCGGGCGTACACCCAGGGGGCGGCCAGCGCGCCGATGGCACCGGCGGCGAAGCCCAGCGAGGCCGCCACCGTGGCCGCTTCGATGGCACCGGGCAGGGCCAGTGCAGCGGTGACCAGCAGCAGTGATGGCAGGCCCACGAAGATGGCCAGGAAGAACGGCCAGCGCGGCACCCAGGTCCCCAGCTGCAGCAGGCTGACCGGCTGCCAGATGTCCCCGCTGGCGTCCTCGGCGATCTTGCGCACCACCACCGGCAAGCTGATTTCCGGCAGCGCGCGGCCTTGCCGTGCGGTGGCCAGTTCCCGCGCCACCGCCTCGATGGCCGGATAGCTGGACGGCCACGGCTGCGGCGGCTTCACTCCATGGGCGACCAGCAGCGGCACGCTCAGCCAGGGCGCCGGCAGCGGTCGCAGGCGGCGGCGTCCGTGCACGCACCAGACCTCGCGCTGGCCATGCGCGGTGACCTCGTACAGGGCCAGTTCTTCGGGTGGCGGATAGCCGAGCATGGTGGTCCGCGCGGCCAGCGTGTCCACGCCCATCGCGCGCAGGAAGCCCGGACGGCTGCGTCCTTCCTGCATCCAGGCCAGCCCCAGCGCGCCCACCAGGAACGCATCGGCGTGGTCGCGGCTGCCGACGGTCGCGCGATCATCGCTGGCCAGCAACCAGGCCAGCGACTGCGGCTCGGCGACATCGGCCACCGACCAGCGTCCGCTGTCGCCCAGCACATGCCGCAGCGGCAGGCGCATCGGCGCGGTTTCGCCCCGTTCGGCCACCTGCAGGAACGGCAGCACGCCCTGCACGAACGCCGCCACGTCCACCGCCCGTCCGCCCTGCCCCAGCCATTCCGGCGGCAGCAGGCCGGCCAGCTTCGGGTCACGCGCCAGCAGGTCCAGCCGTTCTTTCTGTTCGACCAGCTTCTGCACCGTAGCGGCCAGCGCAGGGTTGTCCGGCAGCGCCACCACGGGCAGCTTGTGCGTGCCGGGCGGTATCGCCGCCGCAGCCAGCGCAGCGCCATCGTCCATCAGCACCTCCACCGCAGGCAGCGCCACGGTGTCGGCAGGGGGATGGTCGATCAGCTCGCTGTGCATCGGACGCTCCAGGTCGTGCGCCACGGTCAGCGTGGCGTCGGTACCTTGGCGTTAGCGGCCGCAGCGCGGCGGAATTGAGCGCTGCGGCCTGGCATCGCGCCTCAGCGCGGCGCCCATTCCTTCATGAAGGCCAGGAACTTCGCGCGGTCGTAGCTCTTGCCCTGTTCCAGCTCACCGGTGAACTGCGAATGCAGCAGGCCTCCCTCGGCGTCCAGCACGAACAGGTGCGGGTAGCCCTTCACTTCCGGGAACTGCGACAGGAACGCCTTGTTCTCGTTGTCTTCGCTGTAGTTGACCTTCATCCACACGTAGTTCGCATCGCGCAGGCGGCGCACTTCGGCATCGCCTTCGACGAACCTGTCCAGGATGTGGCACCACGGGCACCACTCACCGCCCACGTCCAGGATGATGCGCTTGTTGCCACGCTGCGCCTCCACCTTGGCCGTTTCCAGGTCGGCGGCCGGGTCGCGGGCCGGATCGAACGAGGCGTTGAGTGCGGCGATGGCCGCGATGTCCGCGGCCGCCGGGGTATTGCCGGAGGCCACCGGCACGCTGGGGTCAGCGGCCGGTGCCTCGGTGGGACGTGTATCCAGCGGCTGCGCAGGCGCCTTGGCGGACTCGGGACCGGGTTGCGAGCACGCTGCCAGTGCAGCGGCCAGAACCCCCATGGACATCCAACCTGCGGTCTTGCGCATTCGCTCTTCCTCTTACTTGACGCCGTGCATCAGCTTGTTGATCAGCGGCGCCAGCAGGAACAGGATCACACCCGAACCGATCAACGCCCAGAAGCCGAAGGTATACCCTTTCAGCGCCGATTCCACGGTCATGCCGCCTTCACCGCTGACCACGCCGGCGAAGATGCCGGACAGGTTGTTGCCGATGCCGGTGGACAGGAACCAGCCGCCCATGCCGAAGCCGACCAGGCGCACCGGGGCCAGCTTGGTGACCATCGACAGGCCGATCGGCGACAGGCACAGCTCACCGATGGACTGGATCACGTAGACCATGAACAGCGTCCAGAACGGGATCTTGCCGTCCACGACCAGCTGCGACAACGCGAACATCAGCAGGGCGAAGGCCGCGCCGTTGAACAGCAGGCCCAGGCCGAACTTGCGCGGGATGGACGGGTTGGCACGGCCCATCGCCACCCAGATCCACGCGATGATCGGGGCCAGGGTGATGATGGCCACCGAGTTCACCGACTGGAACCAGGCGGTCGGGAATTCCCAGCCGCCGAGATTGCGGTTGACGATGTTGTCGGCGAGGAAGGTGAACGAGCTGCCGGCCTGTTCGAAGAACATCCAGAACATCACGTTGAAGGCGAAGATGATCAGCATGGCGATCACGCGGTCGCGCGCGACCTTGCCGTTGCGGATGCCTTCCACCAGCAGCAGGACGGCCAGCGCGATGAACAGCACCAGCAGGATCCAGGCCAACGCGGTGGCGCCGGTGGACAGCAGGAAGAACGCCACCGGAATGGCCACCAGCGAACCCACCGCGACCATCACGATGCGGCCATAGCCTTCGGCGCCGGCCGGCGGTGCACCGATGCCGTTCAGGCCCTTGCGGCCGATGTAGAACCACACCAGGCTGATCAGCATGCCGACGCCGGAGGCGATGAACACCACCTTGTAGGACGGCATGGCGCTGGTGCCGAACACCTTGCGTGCGAGGTATTCGGTCAGCACCGGGGCGATCATCGCGCCGATGTTGATGCCCATGTAGAAGATGGTGAAACCGGAGTCGCGGCGCGGATCGTTCAGGCCGTACAGCTTGCCGACCATGGTCGAGATGTTCGGCTTGAACAGGCCGTTGCCCACGATGATCGTGGCCAAGCCCAGTTCGAACACCTGGTGGTTCGGCAGGGAGATCATGAACAGGCCCGCCGCCATGATCACCGCGCCGGTGAGGATCGAGCGCTGGTAGCCCAGCACGCGGTCGGCGATGTAGCCGCCGAAGATGGCCGCTGCGTAGACCAGCGCCAGGTAGGCGCCGTAGGTGCGGCTGGCCGCGGCTTCACCGCCCGCATCGCCGTTGAAGAACTGCGACACGATGTACAGCACCAGTGCCCAGCGGATGCCGTAGAACGCAAAACGTTCCCAGAACTCGGTCATGAACAACATCCACAGCGGGCGCGGATGGCCCAGTGTGGTCTTGAATTCCGGCACGGCCGGTTCGGGGGTAGTCGCAGTGGCGTTCAGGCTCATGCGGGATTCCTGGTTCGGTGGATGACAGGCACGTCCGCTGTGCCGGGCTAACGCGCGAGGATCACCGACTTCTGGCGTTCACGTCAAATACACACCGATCGAAGCAGGTGGCCGCCCGGTCGCGGAACTTGCATCTGCAACAATCTGAATGGGGATGCCGACCGCTCAACCTTCCAGCGTGGTCCGCACCTGGAACAGTTCGGGGAAGAAGGTCAGCTCCAGCGCCTTGGCCAGGAAGCCCACCCCGGACGAGCCGCCGGTGCCGCGCTTGAAGCCGATCACCCGCATCACGGTGCGCATGTGGCGGAACCGCCACAGCTGGAAGGCCGTCTCCAGGTCGACCAGATCCTCGCACAGCGCGTACTCGCGCCAGTAGCGGTCGGTGTTCTGGTAGATGCGTTCGAACACCGGGTGCAGGGCATCGTCGGCCACGTGCGGCTGCGACCAGTCGCGGTCCAGGTACTGCGCCGGGATGTCGTGGCCGAAGCGCGACAGGTACTGAAGGAATTCCTCGTACAGGCTCGGCGCCTCGAGTGCCTGGCGCAGCCGCTGCTGGCCCGCTTCGTCGTGCTCGAACACCTTGAGCATCTGCGCGTTCTTGTTGCCCAGCAGGAACTCGATGTAGCGGTACTGCAGCGACTGGAAGCCCGAGGAAGGGCCCAGCACATCGCGGAAACCCATGTACTCGGACGGGGTCAACGTTTCCAGCACCGACCATTGCTCGGTCAGCTGGCGCAGCACCAGCTTGCTGCGCGCCAGCACCTTCTGGCACTGCCATACCTGGTCACGCTGCAGGAAGCCGATCGCCGCGCCCAGCTCGTGCGCCAGCAGCTTCAGCCACAGCTCGGAGGTCTGGTGCTGGATGATGAACAGCATCTCGTCGTGGTGCGGCGGGCTGGAAAGCGGCTGCTGCGCGGCGAGCAGCTGGTCCAGCCGCAGGTAGCCGCCATAGGTCAGCCGGTCCTGCAGGTCGGTCAGGATGCCGGCTTCGAGATCGCGTTGGTTGTTGTCGACGGACATGGGGCGGGACCGGCTGAAAAGAGAAAGCGTAGCAGGCCGACCGCGGATCGCCGCCCTCGTGCTGGGCACCGTCGGGCCGCCGGCTTCGGTGGGTGACGACCGTTGGTCGTCACAGGACCTCGTGGAACGCACAAACCCGCCTCCCGGCGCGTGGAACCGCTTCCGGAGGGTCCCATCCCCGCCCTCGCGGGCGTATTCTGGTGCTCTGCAGCAATGCCTGAATACGTTGCTGTCACGGGCCGCCTACCCGCCGGCAGGGGGCCCCGCCGGGAAACCCTTGCTGCGCCGCAGGACAGCTTTTTCATACGCCGTCCTTAACATGGCGATTCATATCATTTGTAACTTCCTGTCGAAGGTGCAGTCCGCAATGACAGTTGCCGCTGAGTTCAAGATCGAATACCTCCAGTACCTCAACGCAGACGGCAAGCTCGTCCGCGATGACCTGCCCGCTTCGCTGCGGGATCCCAAGGTGCTGGTCCCGTTGTTCAAGCAGATGCTCTACGTGCGCGTCTTCGACAGCAAGTCCATCGCCCTGCAGCGCACCGGCAAGCTCGGCACCTATGCCGCCTGCCTGGGCCACGAAGCCGCGCATGTCGGCATCGGTGCCGCCATGCATCCCGGCGATGTGTTCGCGCCGAGCTACCGTGAATACGGCGCCATGTTCATGCGCGGCGTGCGCCCGTACGACGTGCTGATGTACTGGGGCGGCGACGAGCGCGGCAACGACTACGGCGGCAATGCGGCCAAGGACTTCCCGTTCTGCGTGCCGATTTCCACCCAGTGCCTGCACGCGGCCGGTGCGGCGCTGAAGTTCAAGCTCAACGAGGAGAAGCAGATCGCCGTGGCGGTGTGCGGTGACGGTGGCAGTTCCAAGACCGACTTCTACGCGGCACTGAATTCGGCCGGCGCCTACAAGCTGCCGCTGATCCTGTGCATCGTCAACAACGGCTGGGCCATTTCCGTGCCCCGTTCGGCCCAGACCGGTGCCGAAACGCTGGCACAGAAGGGCCTGGCCGGTGGCCTGCATTGCCTGCAGGTGGACGGCAACGACCTGATCGCAGTGCTGGCGGCGATGGAACAGGCGCGCGAGCGCGGCCTGTCCGGCAACGGCGGCACGGTGCTCGAACTGATGACCTACCGCCTGTCCGACCACACCACCGCCGACGACGCGCGCCGCTACCGCGACGACGCCGAAGTGAAGGATGCCTGGCTGCTGGAGCCGATGCTGCGCCTGCGCAAGTACCTGACCGACCAGGGCGTGTGGAGCGAAGCCGAAGAAAAGGCCTGGATCGAGCAGTGCGGCGCGCGCGTGGACGAGGACGTGAACCAGTACCTCAACACCCCGGTGCAGCCGGTCGAAGCGATGTTTGATTTCCTGTATGCCGATCCGCCACCGGACCTGCTGGCCCAGCGCGCTGCCGCCATTGCCCTGGAGCAGCGTCATGGATGACATCAAGCACGGCGTTCCTGCTTCCCGCACCAATGCCGCCGACAGCGCCGCTGTCGCCGGTGGAGACACGGTCATGACCAGCACCCCCATCACCCTGATCGAAGCCATCACCCAGGCGCTGGCCTGGGAACTTGAGCACGACAAATCGGTGCTGGTGCTGGGCGAGGACGTGGGCGTCAACGGTGGCGTATTCCGCGCCACCGCCGGCCTGCAGCAGCGCTTCGGCGCCAACCGCATCCTCGATACTCCGCTGGATGAAACCACCATCGCCGGCCTGACCATCGGCCTGGCCGCGCAGGGCATGAAGCCGATCGCAGAAGCCCAGTTCGACGGCTTCATGTATCCGATGGTCGACCACATCATCTGCCATGCCGCGCGCCTGCGTACCCGTACCCGTGGCCGCCTGCACTGCCCGATGGTGCTGCGCGTGCCGTGGGGCGGTGGCATCCGGGCCCCGGAACACCACAGCGAAGCCAACGAATCGATCTTCACCAACGTGCCCGGCCTGCGCGTGGTGCTGCCGTCCTCGCCGCAGCGCGCCTACGGCCTGCTGCTGGCGGCGATCCGCGAACCGGATCCGGTCATCTACATGGAGCCCAAGCGCATCTACCGCCAGTACAAGGAAGTGGTGGCCAACGATGGCGAAGCGCTGCCACTGGACGTCTGCTTCGTGCTGCGCGACGGCACCGACGTGACCCTGGTGACCTGGGGCGCACAGGTGAAGGAAGCACTGGAAGCAGCCGACAAGCTGGCCGGCGAAGGCATCAGCGCCGAAGTCATCGACGTGGCCACGCTGCGCCCGCTGGACTTCGCCACCATCGCCGAATCGGTGGCCAAGACCGGCCGCTGCGTGATCGTGCAGGAGGCCCCGAAGACCGCGGGCTTCGGCGCGGAAATCGCCGCGCGGCTGGCCGAGGAATCGCTGTACGACCTGCTGGCACCAGTCGAGCGGGTCACCGGCTATGACACCCACATTCCGTTGTTCCGCCTGGAAATGAAGTACCTGCCCAGCGTGGAGCGGATCGTGGCGGCGGCCAAGCGCGCCGTTGCGGCAGGCTGACATGCGGGCCCGTCTACTCGGCCCGTACCGCAGCCAGTACCCCAACCCGCTCCGGTTGCGCACCGGCCAGATCGTCGAGGTCGGTGTGCGCGACGAGGAATGGCCGGCATTCGCCTGGGTACGCACCCGCGAAGGCGGCGCAGGCTGGGCGCCGGTCGCCTGGCTGCAGCTGCTGGACGATGGCCACGCAGAAGCCCTGCGTGACTACGACGCCCGCGAGCTGGACGTGGAAAACGGCGAGATGGTACGGCTGCATCATGAACATGGGGGCTGGTGGTGGTCCGAGCGCGCGAACGGCGCGACGGGCTGGCTGCCGGCCCACGAACTGGAACTGCTGGAAGAGAACTGCACATGAGCCAGACCAAGAATTTCAACCTGCCCGACCTGGGCGAAGGCCTGCCGGACGCCACCATCGTGGAATGGTTCGTCAAGGAAGGCGACACCATCCGCCTGGATGAGCCGCTGGTGTCGATGGAGACCGCCAAGGCGGTGGTGGAAGTGCCTTCGCCGGTGTCCGGCAGGATACTGAAGCTGTCCGGCGCGGCCGGCGACATCATCCCGACCGGCGCGGTGCTGGCCAGTTTCGAACTGGACCCGAACCTGCCGCAGCGCGCGGACGGCCAGGACACCGGCCACAGCCACGGCCACGCCGCACCGGCGGCGACGCCGAGCACCGGCCAGCCGGCGCCGGCGCAGGCCGATGCCGTGGTGGCCTCCGATGAAGGTGGCGAGATCAAGGACGCCGGCGAGCGCGATGACGCTGGCACCGTGGTCGGCGCGATGCAGAGCTCCAACGCCGTGCACGCCGAACAGGCGGTCGCCGTGGGCGGCGTCAAGGCCGTGCCGGCGGTGCGTGCGATGGCGCGCAAGCTGGGCGTGGACCTGTCGCGCGTGCGCGCCAGCGGAACCGATGGCGCGGTGACCATGGCCGACGTCAAACAGGCTGCTGCCGATGGCACTGCCAAGGTCGGCGCTACGCCGACTGCAGCGGCGGCACCGCAGGCCGCGCAGGTGTCCGCACCGACGCCGGCACGCGTGGAAAGCCCGCGCGCGCCGATGTCGGCCGCCGGCAAGCCGATGCGCACCCAGCCGCCGGGCGTGTCCGCCAAGGGCCAGCCGGAGCAGCTGAAGGGCGTGCGTCGCAACATGGCGCGGGTGATGGCCGATGCGCACAGCAAGGTCGTGCCGACCACGCTGAACGACGATGCCGATCTGCATGCCTGGCTGCCGGGCAACGATGTCACCGCCCGCCTGGTGCGCGCGATCGTGGTGGCCTGCCAGAAGGTCCCGGCGATGAACGCCTGGTTCGACGGCGAAGCGCTGACCCGCACCCTGCACGCGCACGTGGACGTGGGCATCGCGGTGGACACCGAGGAAGGCCTGTTCGTGCCGGCCCTGCGCAACGCCGACATGCTTGATGCACGCGGTATCCGCGAAGGCGTCAACCGCCTGCGTGAGCAGGTGGAAGCCCGTTCGATCGCCGCCTCGGAACTGAGCGGCTACACGATCTCGCTGTCCAACTTCGGCATGTTCGCCGGCCGTTACGCCACCCCCGTGGTGGTGCCGCCGTGCGTGGCCATCGTCGGTGCCGGCCGTGCCCGCTACCAGATGACCCCGGTAATGGGCGGCGTGGAATCGCACAAGGTGATCCCGCTGTCGGTCACCTTCGACCACCGCGTGGCCACCGGCGGCGAAGCCGCCCGCTTCCTGCGCGCGATGATGGACGACCTGGCCCTGGCCAACTGAGGCGGTAGTGACGGCCGTTGTGGGTGACGACCGTTGGTCGTCACAACCCGGCCGACACGGTGACGACCAACGGTCGTCACCCACGCGTGCTCAGGCCAGCTCAGCCGCGCTGACCACGTGTTCCCCGGGCCGCGGTGCCAAGGCGGCATCCACCAGCGCAGCCGCGATGTTCTCCGCCGGATTGATCCGCCAGCCGCGCGGCAGCAGCGGACCCAGCACGCCCAGCACCTGCAGCGCCAGGTGTTCACCGGTACGTTTGTGCACACGCTGGCCGCCGATCAGGCCCGGCCGTACCAGCGTCAATGAATCGAATCCCAGCCCGCGCAACTCCTGTTCCAGCGCGCCCTTGACCCGGTTGTAGAAGATCCGCGATCCCGCATCCGCACCCGCCGCGGAGTTCAGCACGAAGGTGCCGGCACCATGCGCAAGGGCCTGCCCGGCGAAGGTCAACGGGTAGTCATGGTCGATGCGCTTGAAGGCCTCGCGGCTGCCGGCCTGGGCCATCGTGCTGCCCAGCGCGCAGATCACCGCATCCACTGCCCACCACGGCGCGGTGCCGGGCAGGTGCTCGAAATCCAGCACCGGGTTGTCCAGCTTGGACGCGGTCGCCTGCAGCGGCCGCCGGCTCGGCGCAACCAGCGCCGTGCAGCGCGGATCGTCCAGCAACAACGCCAGTGCCTGGCTCCCCACGAGTCCGGTCGCGCCCAGCAGCATTACCCGCATCGCCTTCTCCCCTGGCTGATTTTCCCCATCGTGAACGCTGGACGGGTATAAAGCCAACGACGGCCGCGCCGATATGCTGTCACCAGCCTTTGCCTCCCCCGGACACTCCTGCATGACGGACCGCCGTGACTCCCGCCCCGCCCCCGGCGCCCAGCCTGGACCGCTGGCGCTGGTCCGTGCGGCCAGCGCGGGCGGCGACGGTCCGCGCGCGGTGACCCGCGGTGGCAACGGACTCAGCCTGCAGCAGCTTTTCGCGCACGCCGCACACCCGGAATCCCTGCTGGCGGCCTTCGCCGATGGCATGGCGACCCTGCCCGGCGAGCTCGGCGACATGGGCGACCGCCTGCAGTCGGCGCAGGCCGATGCGGACTGGCCGCGCTACGGCCGCGCGATGCGCCAGCTGATCGACAAATACATCCGCACCATCGAACTGCATGCCCCGGATGCGCCGCCCGACGGCGATCGCCTGCGCCAACAGCTGCACCAGGTGCTGGGCACCACCGTGGCCGGCCTGCTGCAGCACGATCCGCAGCTTCGCGAGCAGGCCGTGGCGCAGGCCGCCGCCTGGAAGCAATGGCGGCCCGGCCAGCCGCTGGACGCGCTGGAACAGGGCCAGCGCGAACTGGGCCACCAGATCGGCGTGCGCAGCGAGGCCTGGCAGGAGCGCGACGCGCTGCTGCTGGGCCTGTTCGACCTGCTGCTGGAAAACATCAGCGAACTGCTTGATGACGGTGCCTGGCTGCACGGCCAGATCGATGCGGTGCGCCAGCTGTTGTCCGGTCCGCTGGACACCGCGGCGGTGGAACGTACCCGCAGTGAACTGCGCCAGGTGATCTACAAGCAGGGCCTGCTCAAGCAGGGCATCAGCGAATCCAAGGCCGCCATGCGCGGGCTGATGGGCGACTTCGTGCAGCAGCTGGACGGCATGGCCAACAGCACCGGCGAGTACCACGACCGCATCAGCAGCTACGCCCTGGCGCTGCGCGAAGCACGCAGCATCGCCGACCTCAACCAGCTGCTGCAGGGCGTGCTGCAGGACACTGGCCGGGTGCAGCAGCAGGCTGCGCAGGCACGCGACCACCTGGCCAACGCACGGCTGGAAGTGGAAGTGGCCGAACAGCGTATCGCCCAGCTGGAACGGGACCTGCGCGAGGTGACCGACCTGGTCCGTACCGACCCGCTGACCGGCGCGCTCAACCGCCGCGGACTGGACGAGCTGCTGCAGTCCGAACTGGCACGTTCCGGCCGGGCCGGCCGTGCGCTGGCGGTCGCGGTGATCGATCTGGACGAGTTCAGCCAGACCAACTCGCAGTTCGGCCACGCCGGCGGCGACGCCGTGCTCAAGCATTTCGTCAGCGTCTCCCAGCTGCTGCTGCGTGCCAGCGACAGCGTGGCGCGGCTCGGTGGCGACGAGTTCGTGCTGGTCATGCCGGATACCCCCGGTGCGGACAGCATGTCGACCCTGCAGCGCCTGCAGCGTTCATTCGCCCAGCGCGTGTTGAACGTGCAGGACCAGCGGGTTCCGGTGCATTTCAGTGCCGGTTTGGCGCAGTGGGGCGCCGGCGATACCGCGGAGTCGCTACTGCGGCGGGCCGACGAAGCGTTGTACGCGGCCAAGCGGCTGGGCCGCAACCGGGTGCAGGCCGGCTGAAGGGAACTGAAGCCGCTTTCGGTGGGTGACGACCGTTGTGGGTGACGACCGTTGGTCGTCACAGCCTTTGATTTTCAGAAGCGTGACGGCCAGCGGCCGTCACTACCCGTCAGTGCGCCGGCTTGCCGCGCAGCTTCTGCCCCAGCATCACCGCGCCCAGCACCAGCGCACCGATCACCACGCCCACGCCCACGTTCGCCAGCGCGTTGACCAGCCACGCCCACTGCCCTTCACCACCATGCTCCAGCACCCAGTGGTGCAGCGCCGGCACGTTGTGCACCAGGATGCCGCCACCGACCAGGAACATCGCGGCAGTGCCGGCGATCGACAGGAACTTCATCAGCCATGGCGCACTGGCGACCATGCCGCGCCCGAAGGCCGCTACCGCGCCGCCCTTCCTGGCCAGGTACAGCCCGGCGTCGTCGATCTTGACGATGCCGGCCACCAGCCCGTAGACGAACACGGTCATCGCCACGGCCACCACGCTCAGGGTCAGCAGCTGCTGGGTGAACGCCGCGCCGGAGGTGACCACCACGCCCAAGGTCAGCACGATCACCTCGGCCGACAGGATGAAATCGGTGCGGATCGCGCCTTTGATCTTGTCCTTCTCGAAGGCGACCATGTCCACCTGCTCATCGGCCAGCGCCTGGCGCCGCTCCGCCTGCTTGGCCTCATCTTCTTCGGCCGGATGCAGGAAGCGATGGGCCAGCTTCTCCACGCCTTCGTAGCAAAGGAAGGCACCCCCCAGCATCATCAGCGGCACGATCAGCGGCACGTTGTAGCCGCGCGACTTCAGCCAGGCCTCCAGCGCACTGATCGCCAGCGCGGCCGGCACCAGGATGACCTTGTTGACCAGCGACCCCTTGGCCACCGCCCAGATCACCGGCAGTTCGCGGTTGGCGCTCATGCCGGTGACCTGCTGCGCGTTGAGCGCCAGGTCATCGCCCAGCACGCCGGCGGTCTTCTTTGCCGCGACCTTGGTCAGGACCGCCACATCGTCCAGCAGGGTGGCGATGTCATCGAGCAGGGTGAACAGGCTGGCGCCGGCCATGAAGGATCCATGTTGAGAGGGAGGGTCGAGGCTGGATTCTGACCGAAAAGGCGTGAATCCCGAAAGACGGCCTCCGGATTCACCACTCCACCACCTGGACGCAGCCACACTGGGCCTCCCGTACCGTCGCGGAGTCCTGCTTGAACAACCCGTCTGCCGCGCCCGCCAACCCGCCCCTGATCACCGGCATGAACCGTCGCAGCCAGATCCTCCGCTTGCTGATGCGCTATCGCAATTCGGGCGTTTTCTCCGGAATGAACCTGGAAGCCGCCGGTGCGGTGGACGTTCCGCCGGACGGCAATCCGGAGCAGTTCGTCACCGACCTGGAGGCGCTTGGCCCGACCTTCGTCAAGCTGGGCCAGATGCTGTCCACCCGCCCGGACATGGTCCCGGTGGAGTTCGCCACGGCACTGGAACGCATGCAGGAAAGCGTCGCGCCGATTCCGGTCGAACGCATCCACGACATCATTGAAAAGGAACTGGGCGCATCGGTATCCACGCTGTTCGCCAGCTTCGATCCGGTACCGCTGGGCTGTGCATCGATCGCCCAGGTCCACCGCGCCACCCTGCGCGACGGCCGCGAAGTGGCGGTGAAAGTGCAGAAGCCGGAGGTTGCCGCGCAGCTGCGTTCGGACCTGGAAGCGCTGCGCAGCTTCGCGCTGGCCGCCGACCACCTGACCCAGGTCGGTCGCCGGGTGCGCCTGCGCGACTGGCTCAACGAGTTTGCCAAGACCCTGATGCAGGAGCTGGACTACCAGGCCGAAGCGGAGAACCTGCAGCGCTTCGGCCGGCACCTGCGTCCGTTCAAGCCCTTGTGGGTGCCGCAGCCGGTGTGGGATTACTGCAGCCACCGCGTGCTGACCATGCAGCTGGCCGACGGCGTGCGCGTGGACATGATCCCGGACGTCCGCCGTACCGAACAATCGATGGATCCGCTCGCTGCCGCGTTGATCCGCGGTTACCTGGACCAGATCTTCGTGCACGGAGAAATCCATGCCGATCCGCATCCGGGCAACCTGCGGGTGACCGATGACGGCCGCCTGGCGATCTTCGACCTCGGCATGGTCGCGCACATGCCACCGCGGCTGCGCGAGCGCCTGCTGAAGGTGTTGTTCGCTGCCGTCGATGGACGCGGTGAAGAGGTGGCCGATGAGATCATCGCCATCAGCACGCGGCTGGAATCGTTCGAAGAAGAGCGTTACCTGCGCGAGACCGGCCAGATGATCGCGCGCTACGCCGCCAGCAACCATTATTCCGAAGGCCGCGTGGTGCTGGACATGGTGCGCATCGCCACCGCCAGTGGCCTGCGCACGCCGCCGGAGCTGAGCCTGATCGGCAAGGCGCTGTTGAACCTGGAAACCGTGTGTCGGCTGTTGTCGCCGACGCTGGATACGCGGCGCATCGTGGAAAAGCAGCTGCAGCATGTGATGCGCGCGCGGTTGAAGAAGTCGCTGTCGGCGGCCAACCTGGCCAGCGAAGCGATGGAAGTGCAGGAACTGCTGCGCGTGGGTCCGCGCAAGGTGACCGACATCCTCGCGTTGCTGGCCGAGAATCGCCTGCAGATGAAGGTGACCGGGCTGGAAGAATCGCGGCTGATGGAGAACCTGCAGAAGATCGCCAACCGCGTGTCCGCAGGCATCGTGACGGCTGCGTTGATCCTGGCGTCGGCGTTGATGATGAAAGTGGACACCGGCGTGCACCTGTTCGGTTATCCCGCCATTGCGATGATACTGATGCTGATCGGCGTATTCCTCGGCCTTGGCATCATCACCAGCGCGCTGCTGTTCGACCGCCGCGCACGCGCCCGCGAAGAGCGCGGCCACCGGTAACGTAGTGTCGAGCTTGCTCGACACACGCTGTGTTCGCCAGGGTCGTGCTGTCGAGCAAGCTCGACGCTACGCATTCACGCCCGCTGCACAAAGCTGACGACATCACGCCGGCGGTCGTTTTCAACAAACATTTCAGTCAGGTTCGTGCAGGCATGATCCGGTCATCGGGCTGTCATGCAGATGTGGTTGGCAGTTCCGGTCGGATGGACACGCGTCGGTACGACGTCCATCACCACCTCCGTCACTGCCGAATACGCCCATGCTCTGGATTCTGTTGCTTACGCTGTTCGTGCTCACCTGCCTGCTGCTGCTTTCCAGCAGGTGGGTGTGGTGGAAGGCCGGGATGCTTTCGGTCCTGCTGGTTGCACTGAGCAGCTGGTGGTTGATCGACCGGTTGTCCGGCGATGGCCTGAACGCGGCCACGCTGTATCACCTCGGCGCCGACATGGAAGGCGCGGGTGTCTCCGATTTCAAGCGCGTCATCGCCGGCTACATCGCCCTGCTGCTGGTGTCGCTGCTGCCGTTGGTGCTGGTGCGCGTCAAGCGCTGGCAGCACCCGCGCAACGGCCGCACCCTGTTTGTCGGCTTCGTAGGCGCATGGCTGCTGGCGGTGTTCATCAGCCCGCTGTTCGCCGATGGCCAGCGCCTGTATTACCAGCTGCGCCCGGTCGATTTCGCCGGGATCGCGCCCCAGTACCAGGTGCCCACGCAGCCGTTGCAGCGTCCGCGCAACATCGTGTGGATCTACGGCGAAAGCCTGGAACGCACCTATCTGGATGAGAAGGTCTTCCCCGGCCTGATGCCCAACCTCAACAAGCTGGCGGCGCGCTCGCTCGACGTGCGCGGGCTGGATTCACCGGAAGGCAGCGGCTGGACCATCGCCGGGCTGGTTTCCTCGATGTGCGGCGTGCCGCTGACCACCGCCCAAGGCGATGAGAACAGCATGGACCGCATGGGCAGCTTCCTGCCCAAGGCCGTGTGCCTGGGGGATTACCTGAAGCAGCAGGGTTACACCAATCATTACCTGGGTGGCGCCAACGGGCAGTTCGCCGGCAAGGGCCAGTTCCTGGCCAGCCACGGTTTCGATGAAGTGCATGACCTGGCGTGGTTCAAGCAGCAGAAGAAGGTCGGTCGCATCCATTACTCGGCTTGGGGCGTGCACGACGACGTGCTGCTGGACACCGCGTATCGCCGCTTCGAGCAGCTCTCGCGTGGCAAAGAACCGTTCATGCTGACCACGCTGACCATGGACACCCATCATCCTGCGGGCCACCTGCCGGTGTCGTGCCGGAACGAGCGCTATGAGAGCGAGCACGGCAACATCGGCCTGCTCAATGCGCTCAAGTGCACCGACCGCCTGATCTCCCAGCTGGTCGCGCGCATCCAGGCCAGCCCGTATGGCAAGGACACGTTGATCGTGGTGTCGTCCGACCACCTGGCCATGCCCAACGACCTCAGCCACGTACTGGCCAAGCAGCAGCGCGAGAACCTGCTCCTGTTCGTGGGCAACGGCATTGAACCGCGCCAGCTGCAGGTGGACGACGCCACCACGCTGGACAGCGGCGCCACCCTGCTGAGCCTGCTTGACCCTTCGATCCAGCGCATCGGCTTCGGCCGCTCCCTGCTGGATCCGCAACGTCCGGCCAGCGCCAGCGTCGCCGCGCGCAAGGACAACGGCCGCGAGTACCCGAAGTACCTGGCGTTCGCCCGTTCGCTGTGGCTGGGCGAACCCACCCGCGAGCTGCGCATCGACGAGGGCAACCAGGTGGTGGTCGGCGTGCAGCACGTGCAGCCGCCGGTGCTGCTGGAGTACGACAAGGACTGGGCCCTGAAGTCGGTCTACCTGGAGAACACCTCGCGCCAGTTCGACGAGGCCGACAAGGACAGCACGCTGGCCTACGTGGACCGTTGCACCGCCTTTGAAGACGGTTCCGCCGATGGCGACTGGTGCGCGCTGCTGGTCAACCGCGAGAACGGCATCAAGCTGTACCGCGATGACGAACTACGCGGCGGCGTGCAGGTGGATGCCGCGCTGGACGCGTTCGATGGCCCACGCCCCAGCGTGCGCCAGGCGCACATGATCACCGACAAGGGCCGCCGCACGCGCGCCGGCCAGTACATGCTGGAACTGGTGGCGAGCACACAGCCGCAGCGCGGTTTCTGGATCGAAGCGGTGTCTTCGCAACGGCAGGTGGTGCTGGCCCAGCAATGGGTGCAGCCCGATGCCAGTGGCCGCATCAACCTGAGCTTCGGCCTGGACCATGAGGTGGATGACCTGGAGATCCGGGCGTGGTTGAACCATGCCGAGAAGCTGGCGGTGGATACGTTTGCGCTGGTGCCTTCGCGGCGTCCGCGTGGGTAGTGGGTCGAACGGGTGAGACCCCCTCGCGGGTGGCTTGAAAGCAGCAGCCTTGGTCTGGGCCGGGCGGTGGGGCTGGTCGGGGGACGGCAAAAACCGCATCCATGCGGGCCTCGTTTCGCGCCATCCATGGCGCTCAACGCCCCCGCCCCCCCCCCCCCCCCGCCCCCCCCCCCCGCCCCCCCCCCCCCGCCCCCCCCCCCGCCCCCCCCCCCCCCCCCCCCCCCCCCCCGCCCCCCCCCCCCCCCCCCCCCCCCCCCCCCCCCCCCCCCCCCCCCCCCCCCCCCCCCGCCCCCCTGACAGGTTCCGGTGGCCGCCACCCGCGTAATAAGAAAAAGAAAAAGCGGTAGCGCCGACCCACCCCGCCCCGCCTACACATAGCCCTCCGGCTGCAGACGTTGCTCCTGCTCAGCCGACCCGATCAGCGTCAGGATCCCGCACCAGGTGGATGTCCGTCGGCGAGGACAACGCGATGCCCTTGGCCGCCAGCTCCTGCAGCAGGCTGAAGAACAGGTCGCTGCGCGTGCCGTACACCTGGCGCGGGCTGGAAACGTAGGCAAAACTGTTGATCGCCACCTGGCCGCCACTGATCGAGTCGATGAACACCGACGGCGCCGGGTCGGACAGCACGCTGGAATGCGCCGTGTAAGCATCCAGCAGTACCTGCTTCACCGCCGCCACGTCCGCGTTCAACGGCAGGGTGAACTGGATCTGGATCCGGCCCTGCGCGCTGCCCATGGTCATGTTGCGCACCGTCTTGGTGATCAGCTCCGAGTTCGGCACGATCAAGGTCGACTTGTCGCCGACCGTTATTTCGGTGGAGCGCACGTTGATGCGGCGGATGTCGCCTTCCTGGTCGCCGATCTTCACCCAGTCACCGATCTTCACCGGCCGCTCGGCCAGCAGGATCAGGCCGGAGACGAAGTTCTGGGTGATCGCCTGCAGGCCGAAGCCGATGCCCACCGACAGCGCGCTGACCACCAGCGCCAGCTGCCCGAAGCCGATGCCCAGCGTGGCCAGCGACCACAACACGGCCAGGATGATGCCGACATAGCGGGCTACCGTGCTGATGGAGTTGCGCGCACCGGCATCCAGTTCGGTCTTCGGCAGGTAGGTATCCACCAGCCAGCGCTGCAGGGCCTGCATGAGTGCCAGTCCAGCCAGCAGCACCACGATGGCCATCAGGATCTGGCTCGGCATCAACCTGATGTCTGCTCCCAGCGGAATCCCTTCGGAGAACACGCTGTCGATGCTGCCCAGCACCGACCCGACATTGCCGAACGGGGCGGTGAACATGAGCAGCGCCAGCAGTACCAGCACGATCCGGCTGAAGGCGGACAACAGCACGCCCGCCTGCTCCACCTGCGCCGCGCTCAGTCCGGTGGTGAGGACGACGGTGCGGCCGATGCGGCTGTCCGGATGCAGCATCCAGGTGCACAGATCGTCGGCGAACTTCAGCAGCAGGGTGGTGGTCAGCGCCACGATGCCGCCCCAGACCAGCTGCGAGGTCACGAACTTGGCGAAGTTGAGATAGCCGAACAGCGAGGCGATGATCGCCGCGGCCACCACCACGTTGCCCGCCACGCGGGTCAGCACGATCCACCCACTACGCTGGGCCGGGCCACGCGCGCGTGCATCGGCCGCCTGCGCTTCAGCACGCTCGGCGGCCTCGGCGGTCTGCCGCCGGTGCAGGCGCGACAGCGTCACCAGCATCGCCATGATCAGGCACAGGTAGACCAGCGCGATCACCCCGTCCAACGCGATCGTGTTGATCTCACTGGTGCGTGCAGCGCGATCCACCGCGGCCAGCATGATGCTCACCCAGCTCACCGCCGCCGCGCTCCATGCGTACTTGCGCAGGTTGCGGGCAGCCGTGTCATCCAGTGCCAGCAGGCGCCACGACGGGCGCTTGGGGGCCAGCAGGCAAGCGCTCAGGGCGACGATGAAGGCGGCAAAGCAGGTCGCTCCCAGGAAGTAATTGGACACCGTCTGCAGGCGGGGCGGGATCGCCCCCACCGCGTCCATCGCCGCCACCAGCGCCCAGGCCGCCAGGCCGGGCAGTGCCGTGCCGACGCACAGCAACCACACGGCCAGGCCGGTGCGGCGCAGGCGTCCCTGCGGTGCATTGTCGGCGGCGGCATAGCGCCTTCCCAACGCACGCAGCCACAGCCGCAGCGGGAAGAACAGCAGCAGCGCCGCGCCAAGGCCCAGCAGCGGCAGGCCCCACCCTTCGCGCTTCACCGCATCACCCAGCGCGGTGGAGGCCAACCGGTACAGGGCCAGCACCCGCGTGGTATCGGCCGGGGCCGTGGCGGCGACCTGGCGCCACAGCGCGGGTGAAAGCGGAGACGCCACCTTGCGGCCGAGTTCTTCGCTGAACTGGCTGGCGCGCAGCTTTTCGATGTCCGCCGCCAGCTGGTTGGCGTTCACCACGGCCAGTTCGGCCCGCTTGAGGGTACCGTCGATGGCATTCCGGCGCTTGGTCAGGGTGGCGCGCTGCTGCGCGACCTCGCGTGCCTCGGCACTGCCTTCGGCAACCTCGCCCAGTGGCGCCAGCTGCTCGTCCAGCTGCGCCAGCTGGGGCTGCAGCACCTGCGTCGCCGCCGCCGCGTCGTCCTTGGCGGCTTTCGCGCGTTCGGCCAACGTGGCCAGCGTATCCGGGGTCTCGGCATCGTCCAGCGAGGCGCGGGCCGACTTCAGCGTGGCCTCGGCCCGGTCGACCCGGGCTTCGGGGGTCGCTTCGGCCGGTTCCTGCGCCTGTATCGGCGTGCCGACCAGGAACAGCAGCATCAACAGGCCGACGAGGGCACCGCGCTTGGAGATCAGGGTGGAAAGAGACAAAACACGATACCGGCATGCGCGGACCACCGCGCCTGCGCGGGACTATACGACGTGTCGCGTCGCTATCGAATCAGTACTTCAGCCGCAGCTCTTCCACCTGTGGCTGCTGGGCGGCATACCACTCCTGGAAATCCTCCTCGGGAATCTCTTCGGGGGCATACACCACGATCGGATCCCAGTCGTGGTCGGTAGGCAGCGGCTGGCGGGGGCCGGCACGCAGGGTATACGTCGCGCCTTCGTGCTCGACGACCGCTTCTGCCTGCTCCCAACGGGTGCGGAAGAAGGCGGTTTCGGATTTCAACAGGATCACCTGGTACATCGAATCAGCTCCCTGGACGTGTTCTTCAGCATGGACCTGCGGATCGGGCCGGAAAAGCCGGGAGCCGCTACGCAGTGTTGCGCCTACGCCATGGCAAGGCGGTTTCACCTCTCCGTGGCGGCAGGCGCGGCAAGGTGGCCTACCGCTTCCGGGACGACACCGACATGACCCCCCACGACGACCTCAAAACCGTCCCCGACCTCAAGCTGCCGCGCTACCTCGGCACCTGGTACGAGATCGCCCGGCTGCCCATGCGCCACGAGCCGGAGGCCTGCACCGACGTGTCGGCCCATTACAGCCTGCAGGACGATGGCAATATCCGCGTCCACAACCGCTGCCGGATGGACGGCGAGATCGAAGAAGCCATCGGTGAGGCGAGCGTCGTGGACAACGACAGCGCGCGGCTGGCGGTCAGCTTCCTGCCCAAGGGCCTGCGCTGGCTGCCGTTCACCAAGGGCGACTACTGGGTGATCCAGATCGCGCCGGACTACAGCGTGTCGCTGGTCGGCAGTCCGGACCGGCAGTATCTGTGGCTGTTATCGCGTACCCCGCACCTGGACAAGACCGTTCGCGACCATTATCTGGCCAGCGCCCGCCAGCAGGGCTTCGATCTGTCCAAACTGATCGACACTCCGCACACCGGCAAGCCGACGGCCTGACCCCATGGATCTTAAAAGCGGGTACCCGTACTGGTCCGTCCGCAACGGGCTGATCCAGGCGTTCCCTCCGCTTGAGGCCGACCTGCACTGCGATGTGCTGGTGGTCGGCGGCGGCATCACCGGTGCACTGATCGCCGATGAACTGTCCGCGCATGGGCACGGGGTGACGGTGATCGAACAGCGCGATATCGGCTGGGGCAGCACGGCGGCAAGCACGGCCCTGCTGCAGTACGAGATCGACACCCATCTGATCGACCTGGCGCGCCAGTACGGCGAGGACGATGCCGCGCTGGCCTATGACGCCTGCGCGCAGGCGCTGCCGCAACTGCGCGAAGTCACCGCCGGCCTGCGTGGGGTGGATTTCAAGCAGATGGACAGCGTGTACGTGGCCAGCAAGACCCGCCACGTGCCGGTGTTGCAGGCCGAAGGCGCCGCACGCCGCCAGCACGGACTGGACGCACGCTGGCTGGATCGCGATGCCCTGCGCGAACGCATGGGGATGGACGGTGATGGGGCGCTGCTGACCCGCCAGGCCGCCCGGGTGGATCCCTACTGCCTGACCTACCGGCTGCTGGAGCGGGTGAAGCGGCGTGGCGGCCATGTGCATGACCGCACCGTGCTGCATTCACTGCAGCCCACCGCGCGCGGCGTCACCGCGCGGACCGAAGACGGAATGCAGGTACGCGCCGGGCACGTGGTGCTGGCCCAGGGGTACGCCAACCAGCGGTGGCTGGACGCGCGCGTGGCGCGCAACCGCAGCAGCTATGCGCTGATCACCGATCCACTGCACGCCGATGAACTTGGCGCATTGGCCAGCACGATGGTGTGGGAAAGTGCACGGCCTTACCTGTACCTGCGCAGCACCGGCGATGGACGGCTGCTGCTGGGCGGGCTGGACGACGCAGTGGATTTGCCGGCACGCCGCGACCGCCGCGTGGATGGCAAGTCGAAGAAGCTGATGAAGGGACTGAAGGCGTGGTTCCCGGCGCTGGACCCGATCCCGGCGTTTGCCTGGGCCGGGACCTTCGCCGAAACCGCCGACGGCCTGCCGTTCTTCGGTCCACATGCGCAGTGGGGACCGCGGGTGCAGTTCGCGATGGCCTACGGGGGCAACGGCATCACCTATTCGATGATCGGCGCAGGCCTGCTGCGCGCGAACATCGAACGCAGGCGCCATCCGCTGCAGGCGCTGTTCGGCTTCGAACGGCTGGAGCGCTGATCGCCAACGCACGCCGGTCCTGCCGTCCGGCACGATGACGTATTCCCGCCCGGCACGATGCCCGGCAGCGCCGAGCCATGCTCGGCGAGCGCAGCGGTGATAGCGCCCGCCTGACGGCCAGCGGCCGTCACTACCGTCGACGCGCAACGACAGGCATCATTCAACCAGCAGCTGCTAGCGTCGCCATGAGGGCCCGCGTGCCCTGCCCCGTCCGTTGCTGGAGCGTCGTGCCATGATCCGCCCCCTGATCCTGCTGTGCCTGGCCTGCGCCCCCTCGGCGGTGCTTGCGCAGAGCGCTGCCGGCGCCACCGGCCCGCAGTCAGCCACCGGCCTGAACCTGGCCGTGCCCAGCGAACCGCTGCGCTACCTCAACGATCCCAGCTTCCAGCAGGATGCCCCGGGCACCTATTACGGCGACAAGAGCGGCCCCCGCGCACGTGCCGGCAGCGATAACGGCATCGCCGAGGTCACCGATGACAAGCTGCGCGTTTCGGGAAGCGTGAGCACCGGCATCGGTTACTCCGAAGGCTACGGCAACAGCCACTACAACGCGGCCACGCTGAACCTGAGCAAGAACTACACCACCGACGAGGGCAAGACCCGCGGGGTCAACGTCAACATCCACGTCAGCGAAGGCAAGGGACCGGGTTTCTACGGTCCCTGGGATGGCCCGTATGGCGGCGGTTTCGGCGGCGGTTATGGTCCGGGCCCCGGCTACTGGGACCGCCCACCGCCGTTCGGCTGGTAAGCGGGGTCCGGTAGCGCAACGACCGGCATGGCGGCATCCGGATACGCCGCTGCGCTCGCCGGGCATGGCTCGGCGCTACCGGTCCGCGGTCCATGGCGCGTGGATCAATCCAGCCAGCCGTCGCGCTCGCTGTCCAGGATGCGGCCATCGTGCCCGCTCAGGCGCACGTCCACCTTCTGGTTGCGCGCGTTGCGTGCTTCCAGCTGCCACGTTGCACCATCGCGCTCCACCGAATGGATGTCCTTCAGACCCTGCTCTTTCGCCTTGGCCAGCAGCTGGTCGATGTTGAGCTGGGTGCGCCCATCGAACTCGTCGAAGATCTCGCCGGTCTTCGGGTCCACGTACACTTCGCGGAAGCGGCCATCGTCGCGGGTCACGTCGGCTTCCCACAGCCCGTCATCCTTTTCGATCTCGTGGATGCGGCTGTAGCCGGCGTCGCGCAGCTTCTGTTCCACCTGGGCCAGGCCCAGCGGCGCGGCATGCGCGGTGACGGCCACGGTGGTACCCAGCAGGGCGGCAACGGTGGCGCCGGCAATCAGGGACAGCTTGTTCATGGTGTTCTCCGGAAAGATGGACCGCGGCGGGTCCGGCCAACACAGTCTGCCCAGCGCACCTAACAGCCACCTAGCCCAGCCTGTTAGCCAACGGTTAGTCCACTGCGCTATTGATAGGCGCATGTATCCGTTGAACATCATCGCCGTGATCGTGCTCGCACTGCTGCCCACCCTGCCGGTGGCGGCAGGCGACGACCATGCCCAGCAGACCGCACGGCGTGCCGTGGAACAGGGCCGCTACGTACCGCTGGAAGCGGTGGTGCGCGATGCCATGCGGCGCCATCCCGGCACGCTGCTGGAAGTGGAACTGGACGATGCCGTGTACGAAGTCGAGATCCTGCGCGCCGACGGCGTGGTGGTGGAGCTGGACTATGATGCGCGCAACGGCAAGCTGCTGAAGACCGAACTGGACGATTGATGCGGATCCTGCTGGCCGAAGATGACCACGACCTGGCCCAACGCCTGCAGCCCCTGCTGGAGCAGGCCGGCTTCGTGGTGGATGCCTTCGCCGATGGCCGCGCGGCCGAAGAACATGGCCAGGTCGAAGACGTCCAGGCAGCCATCGTGGACCTCGGCCTGCCGGGCCTGGATGGCCTGAGCATCATCGAACGCTGGCGCGGCAATGGCCGCACCTTCCCGGTGCTGGTGCTGACCGCACGCGGGCGCTGGCACGACAAACTGGCCGGATTCGATGCCGGTGCCGACGACTACCTGACCAAGCCCTTCCAGCCTGACGAACTGGTGCTGCGCCTGCGCGCGTTGATACGCCGCAGCACCGGCCATGCCAGTCCGCGCCTGCAGTGCGGACCGTTGCAGCTGGACGTCAACGCGGGGCGCTTCAGCCTGCACGGCAGCGAGCTGGCACTCAGTCCGCAGGAATTCCGGCTGCTCGGTTATTTCATCCACCACGTGGACACGGTGATCAGCCGTGAGCGGCTGGGCGAGCACGTGTTCGACAGCGGCTTCGATCCCGATTCCAACGCGCTTGACGTGCTGCTGGGACGGGTGCGGCGCAAGCTGGACATCGACCTGATCCAGACCGTGCGCGGCCAGGGCTGGCGCCTGACGGCGCCGGCATGAGGGCAGTGCGATGAAACGCGCCTCGCTGCGCAACCGCCTGCTGCTCGCGGGCGGAGTGGGCCTGTTGCTGGTCACCGCACTGGCCACCGCGCTGCTCGGCCATCTGTTCGAACGCGCCGCGCGTGACAGCCTGGACGCCGCGTTGGAGCAGGACCTGCTGACCGTGCTGGCCCAGGCCGAAGTCAATCCGGACGGGCGCGTGGTGCTGCGCCAGGAACCCAACGAAGCCCGCTTCCAGCGGGTGTTCTCCGGTGCGTACTGGCAGGTCGGCGCGGCCGACGGCACGCCGCTGCTGCAATCGCGCTCGCTGTGGGATGAAAGCCTGGCCGCGCCGGCTGCCAGCAGCGCGGGCATTGCCGCCGACATCACCGGTCCGCTGCAGCAGCCGCTGCGCGTGCTGGCCCGCGAAGTCCGCCTGCCGCGCGCGCAGGCGCCGCTGCAGGTTCTCGTGGCGCTTGATCGCAGCGACCTGCAGGCCCAGGTGGCGCAGTTCCGGCAACGCAGTGCGTTGGCCCTGGCGGCGCTGGTCGCGGTCTGGCTGGCGGTGCTGGCCAGCCAGATCCACTTCGGCCTGCGCCCGCTGCGGCGGCTGGGCCAACAGGTGGAAGGTGTGCGCCGTGGCGAAGCCCGGCGGGTCGACACCCGCGGCCTGAGCGCGGAGATCGCGCCGCTGGCTGAAGAACTCAACGCCCTGCTCGACCACCACCAGCGCATGGTGGCGCGGGCGCGTACCAGCGCACAGGACCTGGCCCACGCGCTGAAGACTCCGCTGAGCGTGTTGGCAGCTGAAGCAGAACACCCGGGTGGCGACTGGCAGCAGACCGTGCGCGCGCAGGGCGGCCATATGCAGGCCAGCATCGAACGCTACCTGGCGGCGGGGCTGGCAGTGGACCATCGGCAGCGCGCGGACGTCGCACCGGTGGTGCAGTCGATGTGTCGCTTGATGGGCCGCGTTCACGAAGGGCGCGGCGTGCACTTCCGCAGCGATACCATCGATCCAGCCCTGCGCTTTGCCGGCGATGCCGCCGACCTGGAAGAAATGCTCGGCAACCTCCTGGACAATGCCGGCAAATGGGCGACGCAGCAGGTGCAGGTGAGTGCCTGGATGGAAGCGCAGCGGTTGCGGATCGACGTCCGCGATGACGGTCCGGGGCTTGAGGAAGCGCAGCTGCAGACCGTGCTGCAGCGGGGCGTGCGGCTGGACCAGCGCGAAGGCAGCAGCGGCCTGGGCCTTGCGATCGTCGGCGACATCGCCGCCAGTCATGGCGGCGAGCTGAAACTGGAAAACGCCTCACCCGGCCTGCGCGCCACCCTCTGGCTGCCGGCGGGCTGACCCGCCGGTAGTGACGGCCGCTGGCCTGGTGGGTGGCCTGGTGGGTGGCCTGGTGGGTGGCCTGGTGGGTGACGACCGTTGGTCGTCACGCTGTTGCTTCAAGAACAAG
>NZ_JBDJNU010000020.1:0-65043 GCF_039674585.1 Stenotrophomonas lacuserhaii
ATGGTCGGCGGAATGGTCCCGCCAACGGTGCCGCTACGCTCGCCGACCATGGGTCGGCGCTACCGAGAGGCACGGTGGCGCGTCGGGTGGAGGAGCCCCTGAGTCAGGGGCGGCCGCGAAGCGGCGGGGTGTGGGTGCTGGTGAGACGGGGCCCGCGGTTTGCGCAGCAAAGCGTGGGAGCGGCAGCGCGAATGCGATGACGTGGACCCGCGCCACGGATGGCGCGAAACGAGGCCCGCAGGAGCGGCTCTTGCCGTCCCCCACCGACCCCTCCCGCCCGGCCCAACCCAGAAATCAAGCTGTAGAGCGACCCACCACGAGGGGCTCCGCCGTTCGCCGCCAACCAGCAGCCAACAAAAAACCCGGCCGAAGCCGGGCTTTTCGCGCGATGCCAAACGAAGACGATTACTCGCCAGCCGCGTGGCGCGCCTGCAGCTCGTCTTCCTTCTGACGATCGAAGAACGCCATGATCTTGCTCATCACCGGGAACGTACCCTCACGACCCAGCGCCGACACCAGGAACCACGGCTCCTTCCAACCCAGGTCCGCAATGATCTGCTCGGCCGCTGCCTTGGCCTCGTCCTCGAACATCAGGTCGGCCTTGTTCAGCACCAGCCAGCGCGGCTTGTCGAGCAGCTCCGGATCATGCCGTTCCAGCTCGCGCTCGATCGCACGCACCTGCTCCACCGGTGAAATTTCCACCCCGCCTTCCATCGGCGAGATGTCCACCAGATGCAGCAGCAGACGGGTGCGCTGCAGGTGGCGCAGGAACTGCGCGCCCAGCCCTGCGCCGTCGGCGGCACCTTCGATCAGCCCGGGAATATCGGCGATCACGAAGCTGCGGTAGTTCTCCACCTTCACCACACCCAGGTTCGGGTACAGCGTGGTGAACGGGTAATCGGCCACCTTCGGCGTCGCCGCCGACACCGCACGGATCAGCGTGCTCTTGCCGGCGTTCGGGAAGCCCAGCAGGCCGACGTCGGCCAGCAGCTTCAGCTCCAGCTTCAGCGAGCGCTCTTCACCCGGCTCGCCCGGCAGCGCCTGGCGCGGCGAGCGGTTGGTCGAGCTCTTGAAATGCATGTTGCCCAGGCCGCCGCGGCCGCCCTTGGCCACCAGCAGGCGATCGCCGTGCTGGGTCAGGTCACCGATCACTTCATCGGTGGCCACGTTGGTCACCGTGGTGCCAACCGGCACGGTGATGACCAGGTCTTCGCCGCCCTTGCCATAAGCCTGGCGGCCCATGCCGTTCTCGCCGCGCTGCGCCTTGAAGATGCGGTCATGGCGGAAATCGACCAGGGTGTTGAGGTTCTCGTCGGCGCGGATCCACACGCTGCCACCGCCGCCGCCATCGCCACCATCGGGGCCACCGAGCGGGATGAACTTCTCGCGACGGAAGCCGATACAGCCATTGCCGCCGTTGCCGGCGAACACTTCAATTTCTGCTTCGTCTACCAGTTTCATTTTTCGATGCCTGCGATGGGCGCGGCAGCCTGCCGTCGCCTTGGGATTCTACTGCCCCGGCGTCGCCAGGGCTCGGCCACCTGCGCGGTGGACCGGATGTACGTCGAAACTACCTGCTGCATCCAACGAAAAACCCCGCCGAAGCGGGGCTCTTCTGCAGCGCACCCATGACTGGCATGGGCGCCAGCCGCGCCTGGATCAGGCTTCGGCCGAAACCACGCTGACGGTGCGACGCTTCTTCGCACCCTTCACCGAGAACTCCACCTTGCCGTCCACGAGGGCGAACAGGGTGTGGTCACGGCCGAGGCCGACGCCGGTACCCGGGTGGAACTGGGTGCCGCGCTGACGCACGATGATGTTGCCGGCGTCGATGGCCTGGCCACCGAAGATCTTCACGCCGAGGTATTTCGGGTTGGAGTCGCGACCGTTGCGCGAAGAGCCTACGCCTTTTTTATGTGCCATGACCTATCTCCTTACTTGCTGCCACCGGCAATGCCGGTGATCTCGATTTCGGTGTAGTACTGACGGTGACCCTGGCGCTTCATGTGGTGCTTGCGGCGACGGAACTTGATGATCCGGACCTTGTCGGCACGACCCTGGGACAGGACGGTGGCAGTGACCGCAGCGCCGCTCAGGGCGTCGCCGATCTTGATGCCATCGCTGTCGCCGAGCAGCAGGATGTTGTCGAACTTGATCTCGCTGCCGACTTCGACTTCGAGCTTTTCCACGCGGAGCTTTTCGCCCTGCGCGACGCGGTATTGCTTACCGCCGGTGACCAGTACTGCGTACATGACCAGACTTCCTTTGTAGTTATTGTGGTCTATTGACTGCTGCCATCGAGGGCAGACAGGAGCGGAATTGTACCGGCTCACCCAGCCCGGGTCAACCCTCCCCCACACCCCGCAAACCCAGGCGCCACAAGGCCTTCATCACCCTGTACGTCAATCTCATGTGCTGCGACTGGCGGCTGGCATTGTCGCCCATTGCCCCCATCTGGTCTGCTCGGTAGGCTGCTTGATTGCCGTCCCCGACGCCCTTCCTGCTGGCCGGGCCCCAGCCCAAGCCCCCAACACCGGATCCCCCATGGCGATGGATTTCATCCGCATCCGCGGCGCGCGGACGCACAATCTCAAGAACATCGATCTCGATCTGCCGCGTGACAAGCTGATCGTGATCACCGGCCTGTCCGGCTCGGGCAAGTCCTCGCTGGCCTTCGACACCATCTATGCAGAGGGCCAGCGCCGTTACGTGGAATCGCTGTCGGCCTATGCCCGTCAGTTCCTCAGCGTGATGGAAAAGCCGGACCTGGACCACATCGAAGGCCTGTCCCCGGCCATCTCGATCGAGCAGAAATCGACCTCGCACAACCCGCGGTCGACCGTCGGCACCATCACCGAGATCTACGACTACCTGCGCCTGCTGTACGCGCGCGTGGGCACCCCGCGTTGTCCCGACCACGGCTATCCGCTGGAAGCGCAGACCGTCAGCCAGATGGTCGACCACGTGCTGACCCTGGACCCGGAGCAGCGCTACATGCTGCTGGCGCCGGTGATCCGCGACCGCAAGGGCGAACATGCGCAGGTGTTCGACCAGATGCGCGCGCAGGGTTATGTGCGCGTGCGCGTGGATGGCGTGCTGTATGAAATCGATGAGGTGCCGCCGCTGGCGCTGCGCCAGAAGCACACCATCGAAGCAGTCATCGACCGCTTCCGCCCGCGCGAGGACATCAAGCAGCGCCTGGCCGAGAGCTTCGAAACCGCGCTGAAGCTGGGCGACGGCATGGTGTCCGTGCAGTCGCTGGACAATCCCGAAGCAGCCCCTGCGCTGTTCTCTTCCAAGTATTCCTGCCCGGTCTGCGACTACTCGCTGCCGGAGCTGGAACCGCGCCTGTTCTCGTTCAATGCCCCGATGGGCGCCTGCCCCGGCTGCGATGGCCTGGGCATGGCCGAGTTCTTCGATCCGACCCGCGTGGTCGTGCATCCCGAGCTGCCGCTGTCGGCCGGTGCGGTGCGCGGCTGGGACCGTCGCAATGCCTATTATTTCCAGCTGATCGCCTCGCTGGCCAAGCACTACAAGTTCGACGTGGACGCAGCCTGGAACACCCTGCCGGCCAGCGTGCAGAAAGCCGTGCTGTACGGCAGCGGTGATGAAACCATCAGCTTCACCTACTTCACCGAAGCCGGCGGGCGCACCCAGCGCAAGCACCGCTTCGAAGGCATCATTCCCAACCTGGAACGCCGCTACAAGGAAACCGAATCCTCGGCGGTGCAGGAAGAGCTGGGCAAGTACATCAGCGAACAGAGCTGCCCGGAGTGCAAGGGTGCGCGCCTGAACCGTGCCGCGCGCAACGTGTTCGTGGCCGACCGCCCGTTGCCGGACCTGGTGGTGATGCCGATCGACGATGCGCTGAAGTTCTTCAACACGCTGAGCCTGCCGGGCTGGCGTGGCGAGATCGCCAGCAAGATCGTCAAGGAAATCGGCGAACGACTGGGCTTCCTGGTCGACGTGGGCCTGGATTACCTCAGCCTGGAGCGCAAGGCCGATACGCTGTCCGGCGGCGAAGCCCAGCGCATCCGCCTGGCCTCGCAGATCGGCGCCGGCCTGGTGGGGGTGATGTACGTGCTGGATGAGCCGTCCATCGGCCTGCACCAACGCGACAACGAGCGGCTGCTCGGCACCCTCACCCGCCTGCGCGACCTCGGCAACACGGTGATCGTGGTGGAGCATGACGAAGATGCGATCCGCCTGGCCGACTACGTGCTGGATATTGGTCCGGGCGCAGGCGTGCATGGCGGTGAGATCGTCGGCCAGGGCAGCCTGCAGGACATCCTGGACGCGCCGCGTTCGCTGACCGGCCAGTACCTGTCGGGCAAGCGTGCGATCGAGATCCCGGCACGCCGGCACAAGCCGAACCCGAAGATGACCCTGCACCTGCGCGGGGCGAGCGGCAACAACCTGAAGAACGTCGACCTGGCCATTCCGGCCGGCCTGATGACCTGCATCACCGGCGTGTCCGGTTCGGGCAAGTCGACGCTGATCAACGACACGCTGTTCTCGCTGGCCGCCAACGAGATCAACGGCGCATCGCACGATATCGCCCCGTACAGGGAAATCGACGGGCTGGACCTGTTCGACAAGGTGGTGGACATCGACCAGTCGCCGATCGGTCGTACCCCCCGTTCGAACCCGGCCACCTACACCGGCCTGTTCACTCCCCTGCGCGAGCTGTACGCCCAGGTGCCCGAAGCACGTGCGCGCGGCTATTCGCCGGGCCGCTTCAGCTTCAACGTGCGCGGCGGCCGCTGCGAAGCCTGCCAGGGTGATGGCCTGATCAAGGTGGAGATGCACTTCCTGCCGGACGTGTACGTGCCCTGCGATGTCTGCCACGGCAAGCGCTACAACCGCGAAACGCTGGAGATCCTGTACAAGGGCTACAACATCAACGACGTGCTGCAGATGACCGTCGAAGATGCCCTGAAGCTGTTCGAACCGGTGCCGAGCATCGCGCGCAAGCTGGAAACGCTGGTCGACGTGGGCCTGAGCTACATCAAGCTGGGACAGAGCGCGACCACCCTGTCCGGCGGTGAAGCGCAGCGCGTGAAGCTGTCCAAGGAACTGTCGCGCCGCGATACCGGGCGCACGCTGTACATCCTGGACGAGCCGACCACCGGCCTGCACTTCCATGACATCGAAGCGCTGCTGGGCGTGCTGCACAAGCTGCGCGACGAAGGCAACACGGTAGTGGTGATCGAGCACAACCTGGACGTCATCAAGACTGCCGACTGGATCGTCGACCTCGGTCCGGAAGGCGGCCATCGCGGTGGCACCATCCTGGTCACCGGCACCCCGGAAGACGTGGCGGCCTGCCCGACCTCGTACACCGGCCAGTTCCTGGCCAAGATGCTGCCCTCGGTCAGCGCGCGCCCGGACAAGCCGGCGGCGGTGGCCAACAAGCCCGATGCGCGCCCGCCGCGCAAGGTGAAACCGGAGCCGAAGAAGAAGGCCGCCGCGGCCAGGAGCACCGGCGCCCCCAGCAGATCCACCGCGACCAAGACCACCGCTACGCGCAAGAAGAAGGACGCCTGATGAGCACCGAGCACAAGATCCTCGCCCGCATCCCGATCAGCGTGCGCTGGCGCGACATGGACAGCATGGGCCACGTCAACAACGCCAAGTACATTTCCTATCTGGAAGAAGCGCGCGTGCGCTGGATGCTGGGCGTGGAAGGCGTGGCGATGACCGACCGGATCGCACCGGTGGTGGCCGCCACCAACGTCAATTACCGGCTGCCGATCGTGTGGCCCAACGACATCCTGGTGGAACTGTTCGTGGAGCGGCTGGGCAACAGCAGCGTCACCATCGGCCACCGCATCGTCGACCAGCAGGACGAATCGCGCCTGTATTCGGACGGCAACGTAGTGGTGGTGTGGATGGACACCCAGACCGGCAGGAGCGCCCCGCTCCCCGACGCCGTACGCAACGCCTCCACCTGAGGGAGTGACGGCCGCTGTGGGTGACGACCGTTGGGCGTCACGCTTAGATAGGGCAGCAAACAAGAGCGTGACGACCAACGGTCGTCACCTACCAGAGCAACCAACGGTCGTCACCCACCGGAGCAGAAGCATCAGCGCGCAGCTTTGCGTACCTGCAGTGTCGCGGCGGCTTCACCACCGCCTTCCAGCTGCAGCACCAGCGGCACCGCCTGCCCGTCCTTCAGCGCGGCCTTGCCCTGCATCAACATCAGGTGCTTGCCACCCGGCTTCAGCTCGACCATCGCACCGGCCGGCAGCTCCAGGTGGTGCAGGTGCTGCATGCGGCTGACATCGCCCTGCAGCGTGGTTTCATGCAATGACACATCGCCGAACACCGCGCTGCGCGCGCCGATGATCGTCACCGCGGTGGCGCAGGTGTTGTGGATCGTACCGTAGCCGGCGGTCATCGACATCGCCGCGCTCGGCGGCAACCGCGCCCATCCGTCTTTCAACTGCAGGCACGCCACCGGCGCGGCCAGCGCCGCTCCCGATGCTGCGAATGCACACAACGCGGACAATACGCCAACGCATGGTTTGGTTATCATCGGACCACGTTCCTTCCCGGCAAGAGATCGCAGCATGACCACGCTCATCGAGGTGTACAACCATGGACCGATCCGCGAACTGCGCCTGGCGCGGCCGCCGGTCAATGCGCTGGACACCGACCTCTGCCGGCAGTTGATCCACGCCGTCGAACAGGCCATGGCCGAAGACGTGCACGGACTGGTGCTGTCGGGCAACGAACGGGTATTCACCGGCGGCATGGACGTGCCCCACCTGCTGTCGCATGGCGACGACCAGCACGCCCTGCTGGACAGCTGGAACGCGTTCTTCGGCGCGGTACGCACGCTGGCCGAAAGCCGCATCCCGGTGGTGGCCGCGCTGACCGGACACGCCCCGGCCGGTGGCTGCGTACTGGCCCTGTGCTGCGACTACCGGGTGATGGCGCGCAGCACCGATCCGGCGCAGCCGTTCGCCATCGGCCTGAACGAAGTGCAGGTGGGCCTGGTGGCACCTGAGGGCATCCAGCGCCTGCTGCGCCGCGCCGTGGGCATGCACCGCGCCGGGATCCTGCTGACCACCGCCGCCATGGTGCCGGCCGAGCAGGCCCTGCAGATCGGCCTGGTCGACGAGCTGGCCGACGGCGACCTGGTCGTGGCGCGCGCAGTGGCCTGGCTGCAGCGGCTGCTGAAGATGCCACGCCAGCCGATGCTGTTGACCCGCGCGATCGCCCGCCAGGACCTGCACGAAGCCCTGCACCCGGACCTGATCCGCTTGGATCGCTTCGTCGAGGCCTGGTATGCGCCGGATGCGCAGCAGGCACTGCAGGCGCTGGTGGCCCGGCTCGGCAAGGGCTGAGCACCGGGCAACCGCCGACGGCACCTGCCGGGGGCTGCTGCACGGCCGCCCGGCTATAATCACGGCCTGTCCCGACACCGGCTGTCCCCCCTTGAACGACACGCACGAACCCGTCGTCTCCGAACTGATCGACCTGCTCACCCTGGAGCGGCTGGAAGACAACCTGTTCCGTGGCCAGAGCCGCGACATCGGCACCAAGTACGTATTCGGCGGGCAGGTGCTGGGCCAGGCGCTGGCCGCCGCCCAGGCCACGGTGGAAAACGGACGCCACGTGCACTCGCTGCACGCTTACTTCCTGCGTGCGGGCAACATCGACCACCCCATCGTCTACGACGTGGACCGCACCCGCGATGGCGGCAGCTTCTCGGTACGCCGGGTGACCGCGATCCAGCACGGCAAGGTGATCTTCTTCTGCGCGGCCTCCTTCCAGCAGGAAGAAAGCGGCGCCGAGCACCAGCACAAGATGCCTGAAGTACCTCAGCCGGAAGACCTGGAACCCAACCGCCCGCTGCCGCAGGACGTGCTGGACCGGTTGCCGATCAAGGTGCAGCGCTGGCTGTCGCGGGGCGGCCCGTTCGAGTTCCGCCACGTCTATCCGCGCGATGAGCTCAACCCGCCCAAACGCCCGCCTTACCACCAGGTCTGGTTCCGCCTGACCGAACCGGTCGGCGATGCACCGGAACTGCACCAGGCGCTGTTGGCCTACGCCTCGGATTTCCATCTGCTGGGCACGGCGACCTTCCCGCACGGCATCAGCTACTACCAGCCGCACGTGCAGATGGCATCGCTGGACCATGCGATCTGGTTCCACCGTCCGTTCCGTGCCGACGACTGGCTGCTGTATGCGCTGGACAGCCCGAGCGCGCAGGATTCGCGTGGGCTGGCACGTGGCCAGTTCTTCGACCGCCACGGTCGCCTGGTGGCCAGCACCGCGCAGGAAGGCTTGATCCGCGTGGTGCCTGACAGCGCCGCCGCTGCTGCCGTGCCGGCCAAGGACTGAGGAACGCGCCATGAGACAGATCTTCAGCAGCCAGCGCGTGGAAACCGTGGAAGGCGTGGCCGAACTGCTGCGCAGCCACGACATCGAAGTGCGCGTGACCGATGGGCGCACTTACCACACCAAGCGTCGCGGGCAGTTCAGCTATCTTGACCAGAGCAAGAACATCCGCCATCCCACGGTATGGGTGGTGCGCGCGGACGACCAGCCGCGTGCGCGCGAGATCCTGCGTGATGCGCGGCTGCTCGACACCACCCGCCGCGACCACCCGACCGCGGAGTTCGCCTTCCGCGAAACCGGGGCGCCGTCCACGGGCCGCGGCTGGGCCTGGCGTATCCGCATCGCCTTGCTGGTGGTGATTGCCGGCGTGGCGTTGTTCATCGGGATGGGCCATCGCGGCGCACAGCAGCCGGCCGCTCCGGCGCCCGCTCCTGCTCCGCAACAGCAGCCCGCCGCACCGGCCGCGCCGGTTGAGGAAGAAGAAGTCCGCGTGCGCATCCAGCCGACAACCCCGCAACCCTGAGCCGGTAGTGACGGCCGCCGGCCGTCCAGGTGCCTGCGCCTGCTCCGGTGGGTGACGACCGCCTGCTCCGGTGGGTGACGACCGTTGGTCGTCACGCTGTTGCAGAGGTCTCCAGAGCCGTCGTCACCCACCGGTTGGTTGCGGTCGTCACCCACCGGTTGGTTGCGGTCGTCACGACCACCGGTCACATCCTGCGCGGCGCTCCGTCTTGGGACACAATCCCCGCAGGAGCGCCGCCCATGACCGCATCAGCCGCCAGCCTCGATGACACCCTGCACCGCGAGCTGCCCGCCGCGGCCGATGGCTGCCAGCATGCGTACGGGCGCATCGTGGTGGCCTGCCAGAACACGGTGACCGCCATCGCCCTGGCCATCACCCGCGACCGCCACGCCAGCGAAGACATCGCCCAAGAGGCGTTCGTGCGCGCCTGGCAGCAGCTGCGCCAGCTGCGCAACCCCTCCAGTTTCATGCCGTGGCTGCGGCAGATCACCCGCAACCTGGCCCGCGACTGGCTGCGCAGCCAGCGCGGTCGGCCGCTTTCGGGCGAAGCAGCCGAACTGGCGATCAGCATGGCCGCCGATCCGGCCCCCGGCGCGGCCGACCGCCTGCTGCGCATCGAAGAAGAAGTCGCCGCCGAGGACATCATCTCCGCGCTGCCCGAAGAGAGCCGCGAAGTGCTGCTGCTGTACTACCGCGAAGGCCAGCGTTCGCAGCATGTGGCCAGCCTGCTCGGGCTCAGCGATGCGGCCGTACGCAAGCGGTTGTCGCGCGCCCGCGGCATGGTGCGAGAAGGCATGCTGCAGCGCTTCGGTGAGTTCGCACGCAGCAGCGCGCCCGGTGCAGCGTTCGCCACCACGGTGGTGTCCATGCTGATGGTGGCCGCCCCGGGCACCGCCAGCGCAGCCATCCTGGCCCTGGGCACCGGCGTGGGCGTGGGCGGCAGCAAGCTCGGCCTGGGCGGTGCCAGTGCGTCGGCGGGAACGGCGATGGGGTCGCTGACCGCGGCGGCGGGCCAGTTTCCGGGCTTCGCCGATCACGTCAACGTGGGCGCGATGATCGGCGCGGTGGTCGGCGGGACGGTCTTCAGCTACCTGGGCGGCCGCTACCTGCTGTCGTTCGCGGAATCGCCGCAGGAACGCGCGCGGATCCGGCGCTTCGTGCACCTCAACACCTTCACCGCGCTGGTGGTCTGCGTAGCGGTACTGGTGCTGTCACTGCTGGCGCTGCCGGCGTGGGTGGGCCTGTTCGTCCTGTTCGCGGGCCTGTCCCTGGTCTGCTGGCAGTGCCTGGTGCCGCTGCGGCGGATCATGCAGCCGCTGATCGACCGCGACGCGGCCCGGCGCGGCCTGCAGGGTCGACGCAACTGGAAATACGAAGCGCTGTACGGCAAGCACGGCATGATCGGCGCGGCCTTGGCGGCCTTGCTCATGGTGGGCTGGCTGTTGTGGAGAAACGGCGCGCTGTAATCCCAAGCGGTGACGACCAGTGGCCGTCACCGCACTCGAAACCCGGTAGTGACGGCCGCTGGCCGTCAATCTCCATGGGCCGCTGGCCGTCAATCTTCCATGGGCCGCTGGCCGTCAATCTCCATGGGCCGCTGGCCGTCAGTCCTGCAACGGCCGCACCGGGCCCTGCGGCCCGTGGCCCCCATGGCGCGGGCCACGCATCGGGCCCTTGGCCGCATCGAACTCGGCCTTGCTCAGCTGGCCATCCTTGTTGCTGTCCGCCGCGGTGAACCAGGCATCACGATGCTGCTTCATGCGCAGCTCGCGGTCGACCTTGTCCAGGTAGCCATCCTTGTTGATGTCCATCTGGTCGAAGCGCCCGGCCAGCCGCGGATCGGCGGCGGCCTCCTGGCGGCTGATGCGACCGTCCTTGTTGGTATCAAGACGGGCCAGCTGATCGGCATGGTCACGCCCTGGGCCGCGGTGCCCGTGCTTGCCGCGCGGCCGTTCTTCGCGGGACAGCTTGCCGTCCTTGTTGGCGTCCAGCTGGTCGAAACGTTCGGCCAGGCGCGGAGCGGCCGCGGCTTCGGTGCGATCGATGAAACCGTCGTTGTTGGTGTCCAGCTTGACCGGGCGCTGCGGCGCCGGCGGCGCATCGGCCGCCAGGGCGATACCGGTGGCGGAGGTGCTCAGCAGCAGGGCCAGCAGCAGGGGGGTACGCAGGGTCATGGGGTCACTCCAGTAGAAGGGGACGGGGTGTTTTTCAATCACCCTCGAAGGACAACAACGCGTGGACGCGGCCACGGTTGACGTCGGCCCCGGGCGTGTTCATCTGGCAGACAGTCGCGGCCACTGCGACAGCCGGACGTTATGCTGTGGACATGGCGATACACGGCGACCGCGACGACGACCTGAGGCTGTTCCAGACCGGCGAGCACCCCTGCGGCTACTGGCCGGAGCGGACCGCGCGCGATCTGGTGCTGGACCCGCATGACCGCCGCCTGGGCGGCCTGTACCCGATGGCGCTCAGCTGGGGCTTCCGCCGCAGCGGCGACCTGGTCTACCGCCCGCATTGCGCCCAATGCCACGCCTGCGTGGCGGTGCGCATACCCGTGCAGCGCTTCGCCCCGGACCGCAGCCAGCGCCGCTGCGTGGCCCGCAACGCCGACCTGGAAGTGCGCATCACCGCCGCCGCCCCGCGCGAAGAACTGTTCGCGCTGTACCACCGTTACCTGGCCCATCGGCATGCCAACGGCGGCATGGACACCCACGGGCCGCACGAGTTCGAGCAGTTCCTGATCGGCAGCTGGTCGCGCACGCGTTTCCTGGAAATCCGCCTGCCGCCGCCGCAGGGCGGGCCAGGCGAACTGATCGGCGTGGCGGTCACCGACGTCACCGAGCAGGGCCTGTCGGCGGTCTACACCTTCTTCGATCCCGACCATGCACAGCGCGGGCTGGGCACCTTCGCGATCCTGCAGCAGGTGGCCTGGGCGCAGCGCGAATCGCTGCCCCACCTGTATCTGGGCTACTGGATCCGCGACCACCTGAAGATGGATTACAAGCGCCGGTTCCGCCCGCTGGAAGCTTACGACGGCCGGCGCTGGAACGAATTCGATGGCGAACTGGCCGGACGCTGACAAGCCGCTGACACAGGCGCCGGTGCACAATACCGCCCATGAAAATTCCAGCCTTCAGCCTCCCCGCCCTGACCGTCGCCGTGGCCCTGCTGTGCAGCGCCTGCGCCCAGACCCCCGAGCGTGCTGCCGCGATGCCTGATGCCTCGACCGCCCTGCGCCTGGCGACCTACAACACCTCCCTCTACTCCGACCAGGCCGGCGGGCTGATCGCCGAACTGGAAGGCGACAGCGCGCACGCGCGCAAGATCGCCGCGGTGCTGCAGCAGGTACGCCCGGACCTGGTGCTGCTCAACGAATTCGACTACGACGACGCACACCGCGCCGCCGATCTGTTCCAGCAGCGTTACCTGGCCGTGGCCCAGGCCGGTGGCGGCGAGCCGCTGAACTTCGCCTATCGCTATCTCGCCCCGGTCAACACCGGCGTGCAGAGCGGGCTGGACCTGGACAACAACGGCGAAGTGGGCGGCGAAGGCCGCGCCCGTGGCAACGACGCGTGGGGCTACGGCCTGCACCCGGGCCAGTACGGCATGCTGGTGCTGTCGCGCTATCCGATCGACGAAGCCAAGGTGCGCAGCTTCCAGCTGCTGAAGTGGAATTCCCTGCCCGGCGCGATCCGTCCCATCGACCCGCGCACCGGCAAGAGCTTCTATTCCGATGCGGTGTGGTCGCAGTTGCGGCTTTCGTCCAAGTCGCACTGGGACGTGCCGGTGCGCACGCCCTCCGGCGTGGTGCATGCGCTGGTATCCCACCCCACCCCGCCGGTGTTCGACGGCCCGGAGAAGCGCAACGCCGCGCGCAACCACGACGAGCTGAAGCTGTGGCAGGAGTATCTGTCAGCCGGTGACAAGCCGTGGCTGTGCGACGACCAGCAGCGCTGCGGCGGGCTGGCGCAGGACGCGCGCTTCGTGATCCTGGGCGACCTCAACAACGACCCGGTCGACGGCGATGGCCGCCATGAAGGCATCCTGGAACTGATCGAGCATCCACGCGTGCTGCGCCATGCCACCCCGTCGAGCATCGGCGGCGAACAGACCAGCCTGGCCTACGCCGCCAAGGGCATCAGCCGTCGCGGCGCCCCTCGGCACGCCACCGGCGATTTCGGCCCGAAATCCGGCACCATGCGGCTGGACTACGTGCTGCCCTCGGTGGGCTTCGCCTACGTCGGCGGCGGCGTGTTCTGGCCGGCTGAAGGCACGGACGAAGCGAAGATCGCCGACGGCAGCGACCACCACTTGGTCTGGGCCGACGTGAAGTAACTCAGGGCTTCAGGGTGACGCCGATGGCGGCGGCGGCATCGCGGGCGATCGCGCGGGCCTGCTCGGTGCTGTCGGCCCGCGCCAAGGTAACGCCAACGCGACGGTGGCCGTGCACGCTGGGCTTGCCGAACAGGCGCACGGCGGTGTCCGGCACCTGCAGCGCGGCGGCGACATCAGTGAAGTACGGCACGCCCTCGCCGTGGGCCAGCAGCGCGCAGGACGCGCTCGCTCCGCCCTGGCGGATCACCGGGATCGGCAGGCCGAGGATCGCGCGCGCGTGCAGCGCGAACTCGCTCAGTTCCTGCGATACCAGGGTCACCAGGCCGGTGTCATGCGGGCGCGGCGACACTTCGCTGAACCACACCTCGTCGCCCTTCACGAACAGCTCCACGCCGAACAGTCCCCAGCCGCCGAGGTCATCGGTGATGGCCCGGGAAATCTCCTCGGCGCGCGCCAGCGCCGCGGCGGACATCGCCTGTGGCTGCCAGCTTTCGCGGTAATCGCCGTCCTTCTGCAGGTGGCCGATCGGCGCGCAGAACGACGTACCACCCGCATGCCGCACGGTCAGCAGGGTGATTTCGTAATCGAAATCGATGAAGCCCTCGACGATGCAGCGTCCGGCACCGGCGCGGCCACCGGTCTGCGCATAGGCCCAGGCCGGGGCGATGTCGGCTTCGCTGCGCAGCGTGCTCTGGCCCTTGCCCGAAGAAGACATCACCGGCTTGACCACGCACGGCAGGCCGATCGCCTGCACGGCGGCGGTGTACTCCGCTTCGGTGTCCACGAAACGATACGGCGAGGTCGGCAGGCCCAGCGTTTCCGCCGCCAGCCGGCGGATGCCTTCGCGGTCCATGGTCAGCCGCGCCGCGCGCGCGGTCGGCACCACGCGCAGCCCCTGTTCCTGCTCCAGCTGGACCAGCGTCTCGGTGTGGATGGCCTCGATTTCCGGCACCACCAGGTGCGGTTTTTCCAACGCGATCAGCTCGCGCAGGGCCATCGCATCCAGCATGTCGATCACGTGCGCGCGGTGCGCCACCTGCATTGCCGGCGCGTCGGCGTAACGGTCGGCGGCGATCACTTCCACGCCCAGGCGCTGCAGCTCGATGGCCACTTCCTTGCCAAGTTCGCCCGATCCCAGCAGCAGGACGCGGGTGGCGGAGGGGGACAACGGGGTTCCAAATGCGGACATGGCGGCGTTCCAGCGTGGAGGTGAAGGCGGGTGGGCATTCTAGCCGGTCGCCCCCTGCCTGCCGACGGACGGCACTTGCAGACTGATATCAATTTGATATCTTCTGATCCAGACCCTCAAGGAAGTCCCGTCATGAAAGAGAAGCCGCTCCGTTCCCTCAACGGCCTGGCCGTGCTGGCCGCCGTCGTCATCGTTGCTGGCATCGCCGGCACCGTGTTCCTGGCCGGCGCCAGCGGCGCCAACGGGATGCGCCCCAGCCCGATGCTGCTGCTGGGCTGCGTTCTGGTGATGCTCCTGGCCCTGCTGTCATTGGCTGGCCTGTACACCGTGCAACCCAACCAGGCCGCGGTGCTGAGCCTGTTCGGCAAGTACGTCGGCACGGTCAAGGACAACGGCCTGCGCTGGAACAACCCGTTCTTTTCCAAGCGCCGGGTCAGCCAGCGCGTGCGCAACTTCGAAAGCGGCAAGCTGAAGGTCAACGAGCTGGACGGCAGCCCGATCGAGATCGCCGCGGTGATCGTGTGGCAGGTGGTGGATGCCTCCGAGGCGGTCTACAACGTGGATGACTACGAAAGCTTCGTGCATATCCAGTCCGAGTCCGCGCTGCGTGCGATGGCCACCAGCTACCCGTATGACCAGCACGAAGAAGGCCAGCTCGCCCTGCGCAGCCATGCCAGCGAGATTTCGCTGCACCTGAAGAACGAACTGGCCGAACGCCTGGCCGATGCCGGCGTGCAGATCATCGACGCGCGCATCAGCCACCTCGCCTACGCTGCGGAAATCGCCCAGGCCATGCTGCAGCGCCAGCAGGCCAATGCGGTGATCGCCGCCCGCACGCGGATCGTCGCCGGTGCGGTGGGCATGGTGGAAATGGCGCTGGCCGAACTGCAGAAGAACGGCGTGGTGCAGCTGGACGAAGAGCGCAAGGCGCACATGGTGAGCAATCTGCTGACCGTGTTGTGTTCCGACCGCGGCACTCAGCCGGTGGTCAACGCCGGTTCCTTGTACTGAGCCGGCATGACGGTGACCCGCCGGCCGCGGGCCGGAACCAGCCGTTGAGCCAGGAGTATCCATGAGCGAGAAGAAAGCCTATCCACTGCGCATCAACGCCGATGTCCTGGCCGCGACGCAGCGCTGGGCCGACGACGAGCTGCGCAGCCTCAACGCCCAGATCGAATACATGCTGCGCGATGCCTTGCGCAAGGCCGGACGGCTGCCGAAACCCACCCCTTCGCAGGAGAGCAAGGAATGAGCAGGAACCTGGGCAGGCGCCGATTGCCTGCAGGCGCCATCGAGGGTGCCGCATGCTGGATCGAGGCGCAGCGATGAGCGGCGGCAGTGATCCCCGCCGCTTCGCGGTCAGTGATGGCTCGCCACTGCGACTGCTGTGGATCGTGGCGCCGCTGCTGCTGTTCGTCGGCCTCACCTTTTACCCCTCGCGGCAGCCTGCCGAAGCCGGCACGATGCCGTTCGCGGTCACGCTCACCCCGCCCTACTTCACCCTGCACGGCAGCGCGGCGTGGAGCCTGGCCATCGCCACGCTGATCACCGTACTGCTGTGCTGGCTGTTCTTCCGGCGCCGGGTGCAGCTGGATGGCAGCGTACTGAGCGTCCATTCAACGTTCTACCGCAAGCACACCCCGGTGGAACAGATGGAGCTGCAGCAGGCCGCCGTGGTCGACCTGAAACAGGATCGCCGGCACGGCCTGCGGCACAAGATCAACGCCTACAGCATGCCGGGCTTCCACTCCGGACACTATCGCCTGCACGGCGGCGGCAAGGGCTTTGCGCTGGTGACCGATGTGCACCGCGTGCTGGTGATTCCGGTGCGCGACGGCCCGACCCTGTTGCTCAGCCTGGCCGAACCGCAATCGCTGCTGGACGCGCTGCGCCGGGCCGCCATGCCTTCCGGTCGTCCGCGCTAAGCTGGGCGCATGTCCAGATCCCTGCCCCTGCTGCTCAATACCGACGCCATCGAAGCGTGGCCGTCCGCGCTGCTGCGCGCCCATGGCAACGCCGATGCGCGTCTGCTCGCGCGTGCCCGCTGGGTGCTGCGACGCAAGCGCGATGGCCGCTACCTGGCTGCCATCTTCGACCACGGCGTGCACTCGCTGGTTCCACACCTGCCGCAGGAACCTGGTGCCGCGGAAGCACTGGACGCGCTGTCCTGGCTGAACCCGCAACGCGGCAGCGGGCCGCTGGAGGAGCGCCTGCTCTCACCACAGGGCCTGCAAGCGCGCCTGCAGCAGCTGGGGCTGGACGCCGATGCATATGCCGCCGACACCGGCCTGGCACTGGAAGCCGAGCCGGTGCTGCTGCATTTTGCCGGGCGCGACCGCTTCGGACGGCCACTGTGGCTGCGTCGCGGTGCAGCGCAGGCGTGGCGACGCATGCGCCTGCAGGCGGCCCGTGAAGGCATCGCGCTGGACGCGATTTCCGGTTACCGCAGCCACGATTACCAGCTGGGGATTTTCGAGCGGAAGCTGGCCCGCGGGCAGCGCGTGGCGGAGATCCTGAAGGTCAATGCCGCGCCCGGATTCAGCGAGCACCACAGCGGCATGGCGTTGGATATCGGCACGCCCGGGGACCCGCCGGCCGAGGCGACGTTTGAAGAGACCGCGGCGTTTGCGTGGCTGCAGGAGCACGCGGCGGCGCACGGGTTCCGGATGAGTTATCCGCGCGGGAATCCGCATGGGATCGTGCATGAGCCGTGGCATTGGCGCTGGTGCGGCAGCTTAGGAGCGTGACGTCCAACGGTCGTCACCCACCGGGGTAGCGCCGAAGGCAGCGGCAGGAGCCGCTGCCAACGTCGCTTGCGACGGCCCGGAGGGTGCCGGCCAGGACGGCCGGCATCGCCATGCTCGGCGAGCGCAGCGGCAGGGCGCTGACGACCAGCGGTCGTCACTACCGGGTCAGTCCTGGGAGCGGTTGGTCTTGATGGCCGGGCCTTCGCTGAAATCGGCGATGCGCCACAGGTACAGGCTGGCGTAGGTGCGGTAAGGCCCCCACTTTTCACCGCGCAGGGCGAGCGCCTTCGGCGTCGGCATCAGTTCGGCCTTGTCCACGCGCTGGGCGCCCTTGCGGATGCCCAGGTCATCCAGCGGCAGGATGTCCGGGCGGCCCAGCCGGAACATCAGCATCATCTCCACCGTCCAGCGGCCGATGCCGCGCACCGGCACCAGCGCCTGGATGATCGCCTCGTGTTCCATCACCGCCATCCGCCGCAGGCTGGGAATCTCCCCGGCCGCTTCGCGCAGTGCCAGGTCCCGCAGCGCCAGCGTCTTGTTGCCCGATACCCCGCATGCACGCAGCGCGGCGTCGTCGATACGGCCCAGCGTGTCCGCATGCAGGCGGGCACTGCCGATGGCCGCCTCCACCCGCCCGACAATGGTCGAGGCGGCCTTGCCGCTGAGCTGCTGGAACAGGATCGCCCGCGCCAGCGCATCGACCGGGTCAAACGATTTCCGCCAGCCTTCCGGCGCCGGCAGCGGGCCCAGCCGGCGCATCCACGCTGCCAGCCGGCGATCGCGCCGGGCCAGCCAGGCGTGCGCCTGTTCGACGTCGAAGCCACGCGCGAAGCGGGGCATGGCTCAGCGCCTCAGTGCATCGATCGCCACCAGCACCCAGCCCAGCATCAGCGCCATGCCACCCACCGGCGCCAGCCGCGTGGGCCACTGCCACAGCGCGTTGCCGGCCAGGCTGCCGGCGAACAGCAGCGTGCCGAGCAGGATCACGTACAGCGCCAGCCTGCCGAACGTGGCCGTGGCCCGCGGTCCCAGCGCCACCAGCACGGCGCCGTGGGCGAACGCATACAGCGCGGCCATGTTGAGGTGCTGCTGGGCCAGCGGTTCGCTGACGCCGTGCGAGGCATAGGCGGACAGGCCGATGGAAGCCGCTGCCAGCAGCGCGCCTAGGCAGGCCAGCAACGAAGGCCTGCGCGCGCGTCGATCGATCGCAAACATGTCCACTCCTTTTCCAGCACTGCCAAAAAAAAACGCGCCGCAATATGCGGCGCGTCTTTGTTTTCTACGTTACATCAGGCGTCCAGGCTTACTTGACGGCCCAGTAGATGTCGTACGTACCTTCCGGAGTGAAGGACTTCTGCACGCCACCATTCCAGGTTTCGTACGGTCGGTCGATCACTTCGTTGCCGCCGGTCACCGACCAGGCGCGCAGTGCATTGCGGGCAACGTCCAGGCCAGCCACGTGACCGGTGTAGGTCGCATGGGCCGAACGGTGCGGAGCAACACGGACGTACTTCACCGGGGCGCCGCCATCGATCTTGACGTCCAGCTCTTCAGCCGGCACGCCTTCGGTACCCTTCTTCTTCACCGGCTGGGCGACGTCGAAGGCGTACTTCTCGGCACCGAAATCGGTGGTGATGATGCGGAACGGACCGACGGCTTCGAGGTTGTTGGCCTCCATCACGCGCTTGATCCATTCCTGGTTGTCGGCGATGGACTTGGTGATGGTGGCTTCGCCACGGTCCACGTTGCCCGCGGTGACCACCAGCAGGTCTTCGGCCGGGACATCGACGATGGCCAGGTCGTTCAGCGGTGCCTCTGCAGTGCGGTAGTCCACGTTCGGCACGGTGGCCAGCATGTTCGCCATGCGCGACAGACCCAGCTTCAGGTCGTCACCGATGTGGCGGCTGACGTACAGGCCGGCGTAACGACCGAACAGGTCGAAGCCATACTTGACGTTGTATTCCTGGGTGATCTTGACGTTGCGGCCATCCTTGCCGGTCGGCTCCAGGATGAAGGCGGTCGTCTTGTCGTGACCCTTGGTGGCGTCTTCGATGGCGATGGCGACGCGCTTGTTCTGCTCGCTCTCGGTGATCTTCCAGGTGCCGTTGCCCAGGTCCTTGGACGTGTAGTCCAGGGTGGCGCCGACGCCGGCAGCCGGGCCGGAGAACTTCAGGTCGGTAGCGGGATCACGCAGCAGGAGGGGGTTCCAATCCTTGAAGCGACGCAGGCTGTTGACCGTGTCGTACACGATCGTCATCTTGCGGTTGGTCTCGATGCTTTCCGAAATATGGCGCTCGCCCGGGAGGACCACGCCAATGATGACGAACAGGCCAGCCACGATCCCCAAGGCGATCAGGAACTCGATAATACGGGTCATTCAGAAGTCTCCGGGGCCGATCCCACGGCCGGGTTGAGTGAAGCGAAGCGCCAATCCTAGCAGCTTCGTTGGCTTTGTTGATCTGGTTTGGACCACCGGTTTCCGTGCCGACAACCGATTTGTACAGACAAGGGGCCGAAGGGTAGCGCACATGGGCCACCCACCAGTAGGGGGCAGACGCGGGGTACCGGCCCATATTATCGGTAAACCCCCGCCGTTGAACGATTTTCAGACCAATTGAAGCTCGAATGCCTTGAGCACGGCACGGGTCCGGTCGCGCACGCCCAGTTTGGACAGGATATTGGACACGTGGTTCTTGATGGTGCCTTCGGCCACCCCCAGCGAATTGGCGATTTCCTTGTTGGAGAAACCGCTGGCCATCAGCCGCAGGATCTCGGTTTCACGGTCGGTCAGCGGATCCGGGCGGTCCAGGCTGACGAACTCGTTGCGCATGTGCTCCAGTCCGGACAGCAGGCGCTGGGTCACCGCCGGCTGCACCAGCGACCCGCCCTCGGACACGGTGCGGATGGCCCCCACCAGCTGGTCCAGGGTCACGTCCTTGAGCAGGTAGCCCTTGGCGCCGGCCTTCAGCCCGGCCAGCACCAGCTGGTCGTCGTCGAAGGTGGTCAGGATGATGGTCGGCGGCAGCTGCTCCAGCTTGGACAGCATCTGCAATGCCTCCAGCCCGGACATGGCCGGCATCCGCATGTCCATCAGCACCACGTCCGGCTTGACCTGCGGAATGATCTCCACGGCCTGGCGCCCATCCGCGGCCTCGGCGATCACCTCGATGCCATCGTCCAACGCCAGCAGTGAGCGGATCCCCTGCCGCACCAGGGTTTGGTCGTCGACCAGGCAGACGCGAATCATCAACGAACTCCTTCAGGTGCGGTGCTCAGCGCCAACGCCGGGACACCAGGAACCGAGGCACGCAGGCGGAAGCCCTGTCCCCGGTGGGTTTCAATCTGCAGCTCGCCACCACATTGTTGCAGGCGCTCGCGCATTCCGCGCAGGCCATTGCCCACCATGATGCCATCAGCGCCGTTCCCATCGTCACGCGCCTCCAGGCTGACCCCGCCGGCTTCGCGGCGGACGGTGATCCACAGGTTGCGCGCGCCGGCATGGCGAACCGCATTGGTGATGATCTCCTGGGTGCAGCGCAGCAGCACGTGGGCCCGCTCGGGGTCTTCCACGTTCAACGGACTGGGCACGTCCAGGTGGACGTCCAGCGAGGGCACGCGCTGGGTCAACGGGCGCAGCGCCGCGGCCAGGTCGATCGCCCCGCTGTCGCGCAGCTGGCTGACCGCCTCGCGCACGTCGGTGAGCAGCAGCTTGGCCAGGGTATGCGCCTGGTGCACGTGTTCCTGTGCCCGGCCTTCGGTGATGTGGCCGGCCACTTCAAGATTCAGGCTGAGCGCGGTCAGGTGATGGCCCAGCAGGTCGTGCAGTTCACGCGAAATGCGCGTTCGCTCGTTGACCCGCGCACTTTCGGCCAGCAGCACGCGGGTGGCGCGCAGTTCGGTGTTGAGCTGGCGCTGCTCCTCGCGCGCGTCGGTCTGCTGCCGGGCGACCAGGCTGGTCACGAAGATGAACATGGAGAAGCCGCCGTACAACAGTGACTGCATGACCGCTTCGAACAGCGGGAACCTCAGCAGTACGTAATAGACGGGGGCCACCGCCAGCTGGCTGACCAGCAGCCACAGCACCCCATAGCGGGCCGGCAGCATCCACGGGATCACCCCGGCCGCCACCATCATCAGGATGCTGCCCAGCCCGGAACCACTGAGGAAGCTCACCCCCAGCGCGGAAATGGTCAGCAGCACCAGCATGCCGCGATCAAGCCAGCGGGCATGGCCACCGCTGCGCAGGTCGCGGGTCAGCCGGAAGTAGGCCCCGCCGAAAACCAGGTAGGCGGCGAACAACAGCACCGCCGCGCCGTTGTCGCTGGCCGGCCGACGCAGGTTCTCGATCTGCGAGTAAACCAGGGGAAGACCGACCATGACCCAGGTGAACAGGCCAGCCAGACGGAGGACACGGGTATGACTGAGGGCTCCCAACATCCCTGCATCTTAGGCTGAACCTGGCCTGCGTCACTCCCACGGAAGTCATGCCCCGGTTTCCCCCGGCAGCGTCCCCCCCATGCAATAATCAGCGGGAAGGGCCCGGCAACGGGCAACACGCACCACCCCACGGAGTCTCAATGTCGATTGTCATCCGCGACGTGCGCGAGCATGAGCTCGATTCCGTCCTGGCCTTGAACAACAACGCCGGTCTGGCGATCCTGCCGTTGGACGCGCACCGGCTGCACCTGTTCTATGAAACCGCCGAGTATTTCCGCGTCGCCGAGCGCGACGGCAACCTGGCCGGGTTCCTGATCGGGTTCGGCAGTGAAAGCCAGCACGACAGCAGCAACTTCGCCTGGTTCAAGCAGCAGCTGCCCAGCAGCTTCTTCTATATCGACCGCATCGTGGTGGCCAGCCGCCGCCGCGGTGGTGGCGTGGGCCGGGCGTTCTACGCCGATGCGCAGAGCTATGCCGAACTGCGCTATCCGCAGATGACCTGCGAGGTCTTCCAGGACCATGGCGCCGATGCGGCGCTGCTTTTCCACGGCAGCTTCGGCTTCCGCGAACTGGGCCAGAACACCATGCCGCACGTGGATGTCCGCGCCAGCATGCTGGCCAAGGAATTGTGCAGCTATGCCTGGGTGAGTGATACCTACGGCGGCAAGCTGCCGGACGTGGCGTGGGCGCGTGGCCGGCAACGGCCCGCCCCCGCCCAGCAGTCGACGGGTACTTGAGGTGGCGGTGAACATGGATTACGAACAGGCCGGTGAACTGAAGATCGGCCAGGTAGGTATCGCCAACCTGCGCATCCGCACGATGGATGTGGAGCGCCTGGTGCAGGAGATGAACGAGCGGGTCAACCGCGCGCCCAAGCTGTTCGGACGCGCCGCGGTGATCCTTGATTTCGGCGGCCTGAGCCGCACCCCGGACGTGGCCAGCGCCAAGGCGCTGCTGGACGGGCTGCGTGGCGCCGGCGTGCTGCCGGTGGCGCTGGCCTACGGCACCTCGGAAATCGAACTGCTGTCCCAGCAGCTTGGCCTGCCGCTGCTGGCCAAGTTCCGCGCACAGTACGAACGCGCCGATGCCGAGCCGGCCCCGCCCCGTGCAGCGCCCCCGGCGGCTCCCGCGCGCGAACCGCGCCGCGCCGCGCCCGCTGTCGCCGCACTGGCCGCCGCGCCGGCCCCGGGTGAACCCCCAAAGCCGGGCCGCATGCAGCTGGCCAACGTGCGTTCGGGCCAGCAGCTGTACGCTGAAAACTGCGACCTCACGGTGATGGGCACGGTCGGCGCGGGCGCCGAAGTGATCGCCGATGGCAGCATCCACATTTATGGCACCCTGCGCGGACGCGCGCTGGCCGGTGCCCAGGGCAATACCGCGGCGCGTATTTTCTGCCGCGATTTCCATGCCGAACTGGTGGCCATTGCCGGCCACTACAAGGTATTGGACGATGTACCGGACAACCTGCGCGGCAAAGCCGTGCAGGTCTGGCTGGAACAGGACCAGATCAAGATCGCTGCGCTGGATTGACTTTGTCGCAGCCCCAACCAGAACAAGAGCAGGAGAAGTCCTTTGGCTGAAATCATCGTAGTCACCTCCGGCAAGGGCGGCGTCGGCAAGACCACCACCAGCGCAAGCCTTGCCTGCGGCCTGGCACGTCGTGGCAAGAAGGTGGCGGTGATCGACTTCGACGTCGGCCTGCGCAACCTCGACCTCATCATGGGCTGCGAGCGCCGCGTGGTGTACGACTTCGTCAACGTCGTGCACGGCGAAGCCACCCTCAAGCAGGCCCTGATCAAGGACAAGCGCTTTGACAACCTGTACGTGCTGGCGGCCTCGCAGACCCGCGACAAGGATGCGCTGACCCAGGAAGGCGTGGGCAAGGTCCTGAAGGACCTGGCCGCCGATGGGTTTGAATATGTCATCTGCGATTCGCCTGCCGGCATTGAAAAGGGCGCGTTCCTGGCCATGTATTTCGCCGACCGCGCCGTCGTGGTGGTGAACCCGGAAGTGTCCTCGGTGCGCGATTCCGACCGCATCATCGGCCTGCTGGATTCGAAGACCCACAAAGCCGAGAACGGCCATGACGTACCGGCCTTCCTGCTGCTGACCCGCTACACCCCGGTGCGCGTGGAAGCCGGCGAGATGCTGAGCATCACCGACGTGGAAGAAGTGCTGGGCCTGAAGGCGATCGGCGTGATCCCCGAATCCGGCGATGTGCTCAATGCCTCCAACAAGGGCGAACCGGTCATCCTGGACGGCGAATCACCGGCCGGCCAGGCCTATGACGATGCCGTCGCGCGCATCATGGGCGAAGACCGCCCGATGCGCTTCACCGCCGTGGAGAAGAAGGGCTTCTTCAGCAAGCTGTTCGGAGGGTAAGCATGGGCCTGTTCGATTTCCTGAAAGCCAAGAAGACCACCGCCGAGACAGCGAAGAACCGCCTGCAGATCATCATCGCGCAGGAACGCAGCCACCGCGGCGGCCCCGATTACCTGCCGCTGATGCAGCGCGAGCTGCTGGAAGTGATCCGCAAGTACGTCAACATCGATGTCGATGCGGTCAAGGTCGACCTGGTCAAGGACGGACAGCACGACGTGCTGGATATCTCCGTCGCCTTGCCGGAAGGGCCTGAAAAGCCCTGATCCCCTGCCCTGCCCGCGCCAGCCGCGGGCGGGGTTTCTGCTCGATGCCATGAACGAACCCGCCCCCGAACCATCGGTCACCCGCGTCGGCGACATCGCCTTCGACGATGCCGCGCGCCTGCTGTCCGGGCATGGCCTGCACCTGCACCACGTGGCGGCAGGCGCGCCGATTCCCGGCAGTTACTGGGGCGAGCCCGAAGCGGGCATCATCGCCAGCGATGTCTACGTGCGCGATGACACGCCCGTGCATTCGATGCTGCACGAAGCCTGCCACCTGATCGTGCTGCCGCCGGAGCGGCGTGCGCTGGTGCATACCGACGCCACCGATTCGGTGCCCGAAGAAGACGCGACCTGTTACCTGCAGATCGTGCTGGCGGCGGAGCTGCCGGGGGTGGGCAGCGCGCAGCTGATGGCGGACATGGACGCGTGGGGGTACACGTACCGGTTGGGCTCCACGCAGGCGTGGTTCGAGCACGACGCGGAGGACGCGCGCGCGTGGTTGGTCGAGCGGGGGTTGTTGGTCGGCTGAGCTGTTGTTGCTTGTGTGCCGGGTTGGTGAGGGCGGGGCAGGCCGTACGGGACACGCCGCAAGTACGTCCATGTAGGCTACTGTTCGGCTCCTGCCTCACAGTGTCCCGTACGGCCTGCCCCGCCCTCACCCTGCCAGCTCACGCGACCGGTGGGAAAGAGAAAAGCGAGAGCGGTAGCGCCGAGCCATGCTCGGCGGCTCTTTGCTGACGGCCACGGATGGATGCCGCCGAGCACGGCTCGGCGCTACCTGCTTCTGCTTTTTTCTTTTCCCCACCGCGGCGCGATGCTGGCTCGCCGGGGGAGGCGGGGGTCGGCGGGACACTGAGCCGCATGGATGCGGCGACGTAGCCTACATGGACGTACTTGCGGCGTGTCCCGCTGATCCCCGCCTCCCCCGGCGCCCCATGCAAACAGACAAGAACCTACTGCCCCGCCAACGCCCGCAACGTGATCCCCACCACGTACGCCAGGTACGTGCCGGTCGCATACCCCATCGTGCCCAGCAGCACGCCCACCGGCGCCAGCGCGGGATGGAACGCCGCGGCCACCACCGGCGCCGATGCCGGCCCGCCGATGTTGCTCTGCGAACCGATGGCGAAGTAGAAGAACGGCACGTGCAGCAGCTTGGCCAGCAGCCACAACAGCACGATGTGCACCGCGATCCAGATCAGTCCCAGCGCGAACAGCCACGGACGATCCAGCAGCGCCACCAGGTCCATCTGCATGCCGATGCAGGCGATCAGGAAGTACAGCAGCAGCGAGCCCACCCGCGAGGCGCCCACGCCTTCCAGCGTGCGTGCGCGCGTGAAACTCAGGCCCAGGCCCAGCGTGGTCGACAACACCACCACCCACACGAACGGCGCATCCAGGCTGAACTGCGCGGCCCAGCTGACATGCAGCTTGAACCAGGCCGCCAGCGGGGCGCCGATGGCGTGGGCCAGGCCGACACCGCCGAAGGCCACCGCCACGATCGACATCAGGTCGGTCAGGGTGGGAATGCGCTCGTGCTCGGCCTGGAACCGCGCGATCCGCTCCTTCAACGCATCGATCGCGGAGGTATCGGCGCCGCTGCGTGCGTCGATCTTCGCCGAGCGACCGGCAAGGAAGATCAGCACCGCCATCCACACATAGCCCACGCCCACGTCCACCACCGCGAACTGGCCGAAGGTGGTCGCATCGACGTCGAACACTTCGCGCATCGCCAGCATGTTGGCACCGCCGCCGATCCAGCTGCCGGCCAGCGCCGCCATGCCGGCCCAGGTGTCGCCGGCCACGGTTTCCGGATGCAGCGCGCGCATCAGCAGGAACGCCACCACCGCACCGAGCATGATGCTGGCCGAAGCACCCAGGTACATCAGCACCAGCTTCGGGCCCAGCCGCAGGATCGCCTTGATGTCCACCGCCAGGGTCAGCAGTACCAACGCCGCCGGCAGCAGCACGTCTCGTGCGATGGGGTTGTACAGCCGGGTGTTCTGGCCATCGATCAACCCGACCGTGTTGTAGATGCCGGGCAGCAGATAGCACAGCAGCAGCGCCGGCACGAAGGCGTAGAAGCGTTTCCACAGGCCCTGCTGGCGCGACGCGGTCCAGAACACCGCACCGAGGGTGGCGGCGATCAGGCCGAAGACGACGATGTCGTTCTGGATCAAGGGAGTCGAGACCATGCCAACCCAGGGATAGCACCGCGCCATGCCCGGCGAGCGCAGCGGTGAAAAAAAAGACGCCGAGCAGGGCGCGGCGCTACGAAAACCAAAAGCGCCGCCCCGGGGGGCGGCGCTTCAACGCGGCTTACTGGCCGATGTGCTGCTTCAACCAGGCGTTCACCGTGTCATGCCACAACACGCTGTTGGCCGGCTTCAGCACCCAGTGGTTCTCATCCGGGAAGTACAGGAACTTCGAGTCGATGCCCTGCCGCTGCGCGGCGGTGAACGCCGCCAGGCCCTGCTCGACCGGGATGCGGTAATCCAGCTGGCCGTGGATGATCAGGATCGGCTTCTTCCAGTCCGCGACATGGTTGACCGGGTTGAACTTCTCATAGTTGGCCGGCTTGGCGAACGGCGTACCGCCCTGCTCCCACTCGGTGAACCACAGCTCTTCGGTGGCGTAGCCCATCATGCGCTGGTCGAACACACCATCGTGGTTGACCAGGCACTTGAACGGGCTGTTCCAGTTGCCGGCGATCCAGTTGACCATGAAGCCGCCGTAGCTGGCGCCGAGCGCGCAGGCCTTGTCGCCGTCCAGGAACGCATACTGCTTCAGCGCCGCATCCCAGCCCTTCTGCAGGTCTTCCAGCGGACGGTCGCCCCAGTGCTGGCTGATCGCATCGGTGAACGCCTGGCCGTAGCCGGTGGAACCGTGGAAGTCGATCATCACCACCGCGTAGCCCTGGCCGGTATAGGTCTGCGGATTCCAGCGGTAGCTCCAGCCATTGCCGAAGCTGCCCTGCGGGCCACCATGGATCAGGAACGCAACCGGGTACTGCCTGCCTTCCTGATAGTCGTGCGGCTTGACCACGTAGCCGTGCACGGTGTCGTTGTTCCAGCCCTTGAACTCGAACTGTTCGTAGTCACCGAAGGACACGTCCTTCAGCACCTCACCGGCTGCGGGGGTCAGCGCGCGCAGCTCGCCGATCGGCTGGCCGGCGGCGGGCAGCATGCCGACCAGCACCTGGTCGTTGCTCTTCAGGCTGTTGCGGGTGATGGCCACGCTGTTGCCGGCCACGTCCACGGCGGTCACGCTGCCATCGCCGATCAGCTTGTCGACCTTGCCGCTGGCCACGTCCACGGCGAACAGCGGGTGTTCGCCCAGCTCATCGGCGGTGGTGTAGATCGTGCTGCCATCGGCGGACAGCACGATGCCGCCGGCCGAGCGGTCCCAGTCGGCAGCGATTTCGCGGGTCTTGCCGCTGGCCAGGTCCATCGCCATCAAACCGAAACGGTCCGCTTCGAAGCCCGGGCGCTTCATCGCGCGGTAGAACAGGGTCTTGCCGTCGGCGCTGAACACCGGGCCGGCATCCCAGGCCGGGTTGGCGGCCGTCAGGTTGACCGGTGCCTGCTTGCCTGCCGCATCGAACCGGTACAGGTCGAAGTTGGTCGACCACGGTTCTTCGCGGCCGGCCACGCGGATGCTGGCGACCACGCTGCTGCCATCCGGCGACCAGGCGAAATCATCATTGCCACCGAACGGCTTGGACGGCGCGTCGCCGGCCAGGGTGGCGCTGAGCGCGGACGCACCCTTTACCCCGGCGGCCTTGCCGGTCGGCAGCGGCGCCACGAACAGGGTGTTGCGGCGGCCATCGTTCCAGGTGTCCCAGTGGCGCACGAACATCGAATCGAACACCTGGCCGCTGGCCTTGGTGCCCTTGATCGCAGCCAGCTTCTTTTCGGTGCAGGCCAGGTCCGAACCGCAGTCCTGGAAGACGCCGGCGCTGAACAGCACGCGGTCGTCCTGCGGGGACACGTGGTAACTGTCCACGTCCACCGGGAAATCGGTCAGCTGGCGCGGCGTGGTGCCGTCCAGGCCCTGCGCGTACAGCTGCTGGCTGCCGCTCCTGGCGCTGAGGAAGTACACGGTGCGGCCATCGGCCGACAACGAAGCAGAGTTGACGTTCCAGCCGCTCGGGGTCAGCTGCTTGGGCGGTGCGGCATCGCGGGTGCGCAGGTTGCGCACGAACAGCGCATTGCTGGCCTTCTGTTCGTTGTCCACGCTGCGCTTGGCGAACACCACGCTGCCGCCATCGGCCGTCAGCACCGGCGAGGAAACGCGGTCCAAGGCGATCAGGTCGCGGACATCGAGGCCGCGGGCGGCAGCCACGGACGGCAGCGCCGCGAGCAGGCTCAACGGCAACAAGGCATGACGCAGTTTCATCGGGTACTCCGCGGGACGGCAAAACGTCGATGGTAGGCCCCGGCACGGCAGCGTGCCAAGGCCATCGGTCATGCGTGCGGACCGGAAAACGCCGGGCCCGGCCCGGCGCTTCCCCGCTTCCCCGCTTCCCGCCATGCCGATCAGCCGGCGTTGGCCTTCTTGCCGGTGCGGTAGATCAGCCAGCCGACCAGGAACAGCACGGCCAGGCCGATCCACTGCGCGGCCGGCAGCGCGAACGGAACCGCCAGCACGTCGGCGCGGCCACTGACCACGATCGGCACCGCGATGGCGATACCCATCAGGGCTTCGCCGGTGATCAGGCCGGCGGCGAACAGCACGCCCGGCTTGTGCACGCGGTCGCGGCCTTCTTCGTCGTCGGCACGCACCTTGTGGAAGCGCTCCACCAGGTAGGAGATGAGGCCACCGAGGAAGATCGGCACCATCAGTTCCAGCGGCAGGTAGATGCCGATCGCGGCAGCCAGCACCGGCACGCGGAAGCGCTTGCCGGTCTTCTTCAGCCACTCATCCAGGGCGATGATGGCCGCACCGACCACCGCACCCATCATGATGAAGTTCCACGGCAGTTCGCCGCCGAACAGGCCGCGCGCCACCGACGCCATCAGGTTGGCCTGCGGGGCCGCCAGTGCGTTCGGGTGTTCCGGGGTCGGTGCGCCGATGCCGTAGGCGGTGGCCAGCAGGTTCAGCACCGGAGCCATGATCAGCGCACAGGAGAACGCGCCGATGCCCAGCATCAGCTGCTGCTTCCACGGCGTGGCGCCGACGATGTAACCGGCTTTCAGGTCCTGCAGGTTGTCACCGCCGACCGCCGCCGCGCAGCACACCACCGCGCCGATCATGATTGCCGCCACCGCGCCCAGCGGCGCACCGAAGGCACCCACCGGGGTCAGGCCATCCTTGCCCAGCAGCAGCACCAGCACCGCCGAAGCGAACAGGATGGTGGAGATGGTGATGCCCGAAACCGGGTTGTTGGACGAGCCGATCAGGCCGGCCAGGTAGGCCGACACGGAAACGAACAGGAAGCCGGCGACGATCATGATGATGGTCATCGGGATCGACACATGCCACTGGCCGACGATGGCCTGGTACAGCGCCAGCAGCGGCAGGGTGAAGGCCACCAGCGCGACCAGCATCCACTTCATCGGCAGGTCGCGCTCGGTTTCGGCCAGCGCCGGACCGGTGCTCTTGCGGGCTGCGGCGAAGCCACTCTTGACCCCGCTCAGCAGCGACTTGCGCAGCGAGAACAGGGTCCAGATGCCGCCGATCAGCATCGCGCCGACGCCGAGGTAGCGCATCTTCGCGCCCCAGATGGCGAACGCCGCATCGGTGGACGAGGCGGTGGCGATGGACGCGGCCAGCGCCGGGTCGGTCTGCAGGAAGAACGCCTGGTAGACCGGGATGGCGATGTGCCAGGTGAGGATCGAGCCGGACACCACCACGATGCCGACGTTCAGGCCGACGATGTAGCCCACGCCGAGCAGCGCCGGCGACAGGTTGGTGCCGATGAAGGCGGTGATCTTCGAACTGCCCAGGTAGGCCGAGGTGGCCCAGGCATCGGGGATCAGGCGCATGCCGCTGGCCGCGGCGACCTTGACCACCGCGCCGATCACCGCGGACAGGCCGAGGATCTTCAGGCCCGGACCGGGGTTCTCGCCGGCCTTGAGCACTTCGGCCGCGGCCTTGCCTTCCGGGAACGGAAGCGGATCTTCAACGATCATCGAGCGCCGCAGCGGCACCGAGAACAGCACGCCCAACAGGCCACCGAGGCCGGCGATGCCCAGCACCCACCAGTACTTGAAGTCCGGCCAGTAGCCCATGATCACCAGCGCGGGAATGGTGAAGATCACGCCGGCGGCGATCGACGAGCCGGCCGAGGCACCGGTCTGGACGATGTTGTTTTCCAGGATGGTGCCACCGCCCAGCAGGCGCAGCACGCCCATGGAGATGACGGCCGCGGGGATCGCGGTGGCGATGGTCAGGCCTGCGAACAGGCCCAGGTAGGCGTTGGCGGCCGACAGCACCACGGCCAACACGATGGCAAGCACCACCGCGCGGAACGTGAGCTGCTTGGGCGCAGCGACGTTGTTCATTGAAGCCCCTGATACGAAAAAATCCCTGCAACGCTAGCGTCCGGCCTGCGGCAAGTCCAGCACGCCAGCACCTTGCCCTCGCGCGGGCCGAGGCCGAAATGATATGTTATATCCTTTCCAGACCCCTTCCAGCGCGCCCGCATGCCCCCTTCCGTCTCCACCCGCCTGGCCTCCATCGACCAGCTGCGCGGCACCGTGATGCTGCTGATGCTGCTCGACCACGTCCGCGAAACGTTCTTCATGCAGTACCAGGTCAGCGACCCGATGGACGTGACCACGGTGTCCCCTGCCCTGTTCGCCTGCCGCCTGCTGGCCCATCTGTGCGCGCCGGTGTTCGTGCTGCTGACCGGCCTCTCGGCCTGGTTGTACGGCCAGCGCCAGGCTGACCCGCGTCGCGCCATCGCCGGTTTCCTGTTCAAGCGTGGCCTGTTCCTGGTGGTGCTGGAGCTGACCCTGGTCAACTTCGCGTGGACCTTCCAATGGCCGCCGGACACGATCTACCTGCAGGTGATCTGGGTGATCGGCCTGAGCATGATCGCGCTGGCCGGACTGGCCTGGCTGCCGCGCAGCGTGCTGCTGCCGCTGGCGCTGCTGCTGGTGGCCGGGCACAACCTGCTCGATGGCGTGCACGTGCAAGGCAACGGCGTGCTGGCCACGCTGTGGAAAGTGCTGCACCAGCGCGACTGGATCGTGTTCGGTGATGCGCTGCGCCTGCGTACCTCCTACCCGCTGCTGCCGTGGATCGGGGTGATCGTGCTGGGCTACCTGATGGGCCCGTGGTTCGCCACCACACGCCCGCCGGGACAGCGCCAGCGCTGGCTGCTGTGGGCCGGCTGGGGCGCGCTGGCGGCCTTCATGCTGCTGCGGGCGCTGAATGTCTACGGCGATGCGCCGTGGCAATTGCAGCCCACCACGCTGCAGACGCTGATGGGCATTTTCAACGTCACCAAGTACCCGCCTTCGCTGCTGTTCCTGCTGGCCACCCTCGGCGTGGGCCTGCTGCTGCTGCGCCTGTATGAAGTGCCCGGCGTGGCCGCCGCGCTGCAGCCGCTGGCCCGGATCGGTGCGGCGCCGATGTTCTTCTACCTGCTGCACCTGTATGTGCTGAAGCTGATGTACCTGGCCGCGCTGGCGCTGTGGGGGCCCACCAACGGCACCCTGTTCGCGGTGGAATCGGTGGCCGCGCTGCTGCTGACCAGCACCGCGCTGGCGCTGCTGCTGTACCTGCCGACCCGGGCCTTCGCCGCGCTGAAGGCACGCCGTCGGGATATCGCCTGGCTGCGCTATCTGTGAGGAGGGCTGGCACTTTCCGCGCATCCATGGAGTTCTGACCGCATAATCCCCGGCTTCATTGTCTGCCCCCGAACCGATGACCGCCATCGCTGCCAATGACGACTTCCTGGGCCACCCCAAGGGCGTCTACGTCTGCTTCTTCACCGAAATGTGGGAGCGCTTCTCCTTCTACGGCATGAAGGCGCTGCTGCTGCTGTATCTCACCAAGTACCACCTGTTCGGCGACAAGGCCGGGCTGGACCTGCTCGGCGCCTACGGCGGGCTGGTGTACTGCATCCCGGTGTTCGGCGGGATGCTGGCCGACCGCTGGCTGGGCATGCGCCGGGCGGTGCTGTTCGGCGGCGTGCTGCTGGTGCTCGGCCACCTCGGCATGGCGGTCGAAGGGCACGGGGCCTATCTGGAAAACGGACAGGTAGTGCGCGATACCGGTGCGTTGGCCATCACGTACCTGTCGCTGGCGCTGATCATCATGGGGGTCGGCTTCCTGAAGCCGAACATCTCCACCATCGTCGGCAAGCTGTACGCCGAAGACGATCCGCGCCGCGATTCCGGCTTTTCGCTGTTCTACGCCGGCATCAACCTGGGCGCCCTGTTCGCTTCGCTGGTGTGCGGCTTCCTCGGTGAAGCCTACGGCTGGAAGTACGGCTTCGGCGCGGCCGGCATCGGCATGCTGGTCGGGCTGGGCATGTTCCTGTGGGGGCAGAAGTACCTGCACGGCCACGCCGAACCGCGTGATCCGGCTTCGCTGCGTGAACGTGTGCTGGGCCTGCCGCGCGAGTGGCTGATCTACGCCGGCGCGGTGCTGGCGGTGCTGCCGGTGGCGTGGCTGATGTGGGCCGCCGGCAACGGCGCCTTCGCACTCGGCGGTGAAATCAGCCTCGCGCTGATGCTGATGCTGGTGGTGCTGGGGGGCGTGCTGCTGTGGTTCGCCTGGTTCACCGGCACCCGCTGCACGCCGGTGCAGCGCCAGCAGATGATCGCGCTGATGGCGCTGATCCTGATGGCGCTGGTGTTCTTCACCCTGTACGAGCAGAGCTACGGCTCATGGGTCACCTTCACCGATCGCCTGCTGACCAAGGACATCGTGCCCGCGCTGGTGATCCGCGATGGCACCCCGCTGCCGTGGTCGATCCTGTCGCTGCTGCTGGCGCCGCTGGGTTTCGTGGTCAGCGCGCGCTTGTCCGACCGTTCGCCCGGCTCGCCATGGCCGCGCCGCATGTTCATCGCCATCGTGCTGGTGATGCTGGTGCTGCTGGTCCGCGATTGCCTGGTCATCCCGCAGACCGCCGGCTCGCTCACCTACCTGGGCGGGTTGTTCCTGGTGGTGCTGGCGCCGTTGTTCGCGCTGCTGTGGGCGTGGCTGGACCGCCGTCGTGCCGAACCGGGCAAGGCGATGAAATCGTCGATCGGCCTGGTGCTCGGCGCACTGTCGTTCGTGCCACTGGCGCTGGCCGCGCAGCAGGTCGGCGCCACCGGCCAGATGGCCAGTGTGTGGTGGCTGGTGCTGGCCTACTTCCTGCTGGCCAGTGGCGAGATGTGCCTGTCCCCGGTGGGTCTGTCGGCGGTCACCCAGTTGGCGGTGCCGCGCGTGGTCAGCCTGATGATGGGCACCTGGTTCCTGGCCACAGCGTTCTCTGAAACGCTGGCCGCGCTGTTCGGCAAGCTGGCCGCCATCGAAGTGCCCGAAGGCGAAACGCTGGACCTGGTGAGCGCCTCGGCCAGCTACGCCCACCTGTTCTGGCTGCTGATGTGGATCGGCCTGGGCTGCGCCGTGCTTGCCTTCGCCACCGCCCCCCTGCTTCGCCGCATGATGCACGGAGTGAAGTAAGAAAAAGGGGGACGGAGGGAATTAATCGAGATTAATTCCCTCCGTCCCCTTTTTCACGGCGCGGCCGCCTTGTCACCGCCGAGGTTCTGCGACAGGAAGGCAAGCAGCTTGCCGTAGTACTCGCGACGGTTGGCATCGACGTAGAAGCCGTGCCCTTCGCGTGGGTAGTACAGGCTTTCCACCGGCACGCCGGCCTTCTTCAGTGCCGCTTCCATGCGTTCGGTGTGCTGCACCGGGGCACGCTGGTCTTCGCGGCCGGCCGCCAGGAACACCGGCACCCTGATCTGCGAAGCCAGGTTGACCGGCGATACCTCGCGCACCTTGTCTACCGGGCCCAGCCACTCACGCAGGTAGTTCGTGCCTGACCTGTTGTCCTGGATGTCGCCGCGCGTGTGCATCATCGGCAGGTCGTAGATACCAACATAACCGGCGGCACACCGGTAGAGGTCCGGCTCCTTGGCCACGCCCATCAGCGCGGCGTAGGCGCCGTAACTGGCACCGTAGATGCAGATCTTCGCGCGATCGGCGATGCCCTCTGCAATCGCCCACCGGGTGGCATCGGTCACGTCGTCCTGCATGGCGCCGCCCCATTGACGCTTGCCCGCCTCCTTGTAGGCCCGGCCGTAGTTTCCCGAACCGCGGAAATTCAGCTGCAGCACGGCATAACCGGCGGCCGCCAGCAACTGGGATTCTTCGTCGTATGCACCGGAGTCGAACACACCAAACGGACCGCCATGCGGCAGCACCACCATCGGCAGGCCCTTCGCTTCGCGTCCGTGCGGCGTGGTCAGGAAGCCGTGCAGCTGCATGCCATCGCGGGACTGTATCGTGACTGCGCGTACCGGCGCGGCCAGGTCAGGTTCCACCCATGCGCTTCGGCTGATCAGGTGCTGGGCCGACTTGGCCTTCTGGTCGTAGATGAAGAAATCACCCGGATTGCGGGCCGAGAAGGTCTGCACCAGCACCTTGCTGCCATCGCGCGTACTGGAGGTGATGTAGACCGCGTCACCACCGAACGCGGCTTCCAGGCTGCGGTACAGCCTGGCGTCCTCGGACGCTTCATCGAAGAAGCGGGTGCGTGGCGTGTCGCCCATGTACAGCGCCCCCACCGGGATGGACGTGCCGGGCCGGTGGATGATCCGCGTGACATCCACCACCGGGTCGCGAAGCACTTGCCTGCGCTCGTCGGTGACCGGGTTCCAGCTGACGATGCTGTCCGGCCCATCGGTCTGCTCGACCATCAGATAGGCGAGCGCCCCGTCGGCCGAGAACCCTATGGCACTCTCGATGCGCGAGGTCACCGCCTCGTCGTTGAGCATCCGCCAATCCTGCTTGTTGCGGTCCCGGTAGTACAACTTGTTGATGTTGTCCGAGCCGGCCCCCAGCGCGAAGCGGCCCTGGCCCTGGCCATCGGTGGTGAAGCTGGCACGGCGAACGGGCGACCGCGCCACGGTCCAGCGTTGGCCGTCCGCGACGTTCATGCGCTCCAGCCGGGTGTACGGCTCCGCACCGAACGTGGAAACGGCAATCAGCACGTGCTTTTCGTCCTGCGGCAACTGGTCGGCGAGGAACGCAGCAACCCATTGCAGCTTGCGCTGGCCCACCAGCAGGTTGCCGCCATTAGGGACGTTGGCCTTCAGCGAATACAGTTCACCGGTCAACTGCGGCTGGTCCAGCGAGCCGAACTTCATGGCCAGTTCGATCAGCACGCGATCATTGCTGACCCAGTCGAAACCGACGGCGTGATTGTTCACCGGCGGCAGGAAGCGCGACACGATCTGGTTGTCCGCCACCCGCAGGATGACCACGCCGGTCTGCTTTTCGAACGGCAAGGTCGCAGCGAAGTACTCGCCGCTCGGCGATATCTTCAGATCAGTGAAGGTATCCCGCTTCAGGTATTTTTCCAGGTCGACTTCCCCGGCGGCACACACCGCCGGTACCAGGGCAGCGAGCATCACCGCCAACATCATGTTGCGCATCCTTATCCCCTTTTACCCGGACAGCCTGTCCTGTCGTGCAGTCAATGAAGAGGCGGCACCGTCGCCGATGCCGCCCTGCCGTCACGGTGCGGCCGGCTTCGGCGCGGCCGCCTTGTCACCGCCGAGGTTCTGCGACAGGAAGGCAAGCAGCTTGCCGTAGTACTCGCGACGGTTGGCATCGACGTAGAAGCCGTGCCCTTCGCGTGGGTAGTACAGGCTTTCCACCGGCACGCCGGCCTGCTTCAGTGCCGCTTCCATGCGTTCGGTGTGCTGCACCGGGGCACGCTGGTCTTCGCGACCGGCCGCCAGGAACACCGGCACCTTGATCTGCGATGCCAGGTTGACCGGCGAGACGTCGCGCACCTTGTCGGCCGGGCCGATCCATTCGCGCAGGTAGGTTTCCCCGGACATCCGTTGCTGGATGTCGCCGCGACTGTGCATCATCGGCAGGTCATAGACCCCCACGTAACCGGCGGCGCAGCGGTACAGGCCAGGTTCCTTCGCCGCGCCCATCAGGGCCGCATAGGCGCCGTAGCTGGCGCCGTAGACGCAGATCTTCGCCTTGTTGGCGACGCCTTCGCTGATCGCCCAGCGGGTTGCATCGGTCAGGTCATCCTGCATCGCCATGCCCCACTGCTGGGCACCGGCCTGTTCGAACGCACGGCCGTAATTGCCGGAACCGCGGAAGTTCATCTGCAGCACGGCATAACCAGCACTGGCCAGCATCTGCGCCTGGCTGTCGTAGGTCCCATCTTCGAAGATGCCGAACGGCCCGCCATGGGGCAGCACCACCATCGGCAGGTTCTTCGCCTCGCGCCCGTGCGGGGTGGTCAGGAAGCCGTGCAGCGGCAAACCGTCACGTGCCTTGACGGTGATCGCGCGGACCGGTGCGGTCTGTGCCGGGTCGATCCAGGTGCTGCGGCTGACCACGTGCTGGGCCGCCTTCGCCTTCTGGTCGTAGATGAAGAAATCACCGGGATTACGGCCGGAGAACGTCTCCACCAGGACCTTGTTGCTGTCGCGCGTGCTGGACGTGATGAAGACCGCGTCCCCGCCGAAGGCCGATTCCAGGCTTCGATACAGCTTGGCGTCGGCAGAGGTCTCGTCGAAGAAGCGGGTGCGCGGCGTATCGCCGAGGAACAGCGCGCCCACCGGCACCGCGGTGCCCGGCCGGTAGATCAGCCGCGCCGGGTCGACCATCGGGTCGCGCAGCAGGTCCCTGCGTTCGCCGCTGACCGGATTCCAACTGATGATCTTGTCCGGTCCCGCAGGCTGTTCCACGTTGAGGTAGGCCAACGCACCGTCGGCGGAGAAACCGATCGCGCGCTCGATCCGCTTGGACACCGCCTCGTCGTTGACCAGCCTCCAGTTTTCATTGTTGCGGTCGCGGTAGAACAGCTTGTTGACGTTGTCCGAACCGGCACCCAGCGCGAAGCGCGCATTGCCTTCGGCATCGGTGGTGAAGTCGGCACGCTGCACCGGCGAGCGGGTCACCGGGATGCGGCGCCCACTGGTCACGTCCATCCGCTCCAGGCGCGTGTACGGGTCGCCGTTGAACGAAGTCACCGCGATCAGCACGTGCTTGTCATCGCTCGGCAGGTCATCACTGAGGAACGCCGCGACGGCCTCGGCCTTCTTGCCGGAAATGCGCGTGCCGGTGTTGCCGCCGGTCACCCGGTAGCCGACCAGCAGCTCACCGCTGGTGGTGTTGGCACGCAGCGAATACAGCTCACCGGTGCGCTGCGGCTCGTCGAGCGAACCGAACTTCTGGCCCAGTTCGATCAACACCCGGTCATCGCTGACCCAGTCGAAACGCGCGGCATGGTTGTTCTCCGGCGGCACGAAGCGCCCCACGATCTGGCTGTCGGCCACGCGCAGGATGGCGACGGCGGTCGACTTCTCCAGCGGAATGGTTGCCGCGTAGTAGTCGCCGTTCGGCGACAGCTTGAGATCGGTGAAGCTGTCGCGCTTGAGGAACGTGTCCAGGTCCACGTCCGCCGCCGTTGCCATCATCGGCAGGGCCATCGCGGCGATCATCGCCGCCAGTATCGTCTTGCGCATCCTTATCCCGCCCCCTGCGGACACCATGTCCGCGACCGGGCGATTGTAAACAGGAGGTGAACGAATTGGGAATCAGGAAAACCTGAAAAAAAAGGCGGCACCGTTTCCGATGCCGCCCTGCACACCCCACCTTGGAGAGTGGAATCAGTTCACGCCACGGACCGCGAGGGTCAGCGCGAGGATGCTCAGGATCACCGCGATGGTGCCGTCCAGCACCCGCCACGTGCCTGGCTTGTTGAACAGCGGCGCCAGCAGGCGGGCGCCCAGGCCCTGCGCGGTCAGCCACAGGCAGCTGGCGGTGACCACGCCGGCCGCGTAGGCCATGCGGTCGTTGCCGAAGTTTTCAGCGATGGAGCCGATCACCATCATGTCCAGCCAGAAGTGCGGGTTGATCAGCGAAAAGCCGACCGCGGCCATCAGCACGGCACGGCGGCTGCCGTCATCGCTTTCGGCTTCGCCCATGCCACCGCCGCCGGCGATCGCGCGCCGCGCCGACTTCAGCGCGTACCACGCCAGGAACGCCACGCCGGTCCACAGCACGGCACTGGTCAGCCACGGCGCGGCCTGGATGAGGGTGCGCAGCCCGGCCACGCTGGCGAAGATGAAGACCGCATCGATCGCCGCGCAGGTCGCCACGACCGGCACGATGTGCTTGCGCAGGATGCCCTGGCGCAGGATGAAGGCGCTCTGCGCGCCGACCACGGCGAACAGGCCGATGCCGGTGGCGGCGCCACTGAACCAGGCCGCAAGGCCGGTGCTGGCGGAAATGATCGAGAACATGGGAACACCTCGTGGAGCAGGGGGCGGTGCCTCGCGAAGGCGGACAGCACCGGGTACGGGGTGTATTGTCGCGTTGCACCAATCTCAAGAAAAGCTAAACTTCCTTAAGCCTCTTTAGCAGAACTTAATCGCCATGCGCGTCGACCATGCCCAGCTCCGCGCCCTCGCTGCGGTCATCCGCGAAGGCAGCTTCGACCGCGCCGCGCAGGCGCTCAATGTCACCGCATCGGCCGTGTCCCAGCGGGTGAAAGCGCTGGAAGACCGCGTCGGCCGACTACTGGTGAAGCGTGGCGCACCGGCTACCGCGACCGCCGAAGGCCAGGTGCTGGTGCAGCTGGCCGAGCAGACCGCCCTGCTGGAACACGATGCACTGCACCGCATGGGGCTGGCCGACGAGGACCTGCCGCAGGCCAGCATTCCCGTGGCGGTCAACCATGACAGCCTGGAAACCTGGTTCCCGCAGGCCGCCCAGCAGTTCGCCCAGGTCACCGGTACCACCCTGGACCTGCGCGTGGAAGACCAGGACCACACCGTGGAACTGCTGCGCCAGGGCACCGTGCTGGGCGCGGTGACCACGCTGGACGAGCCGGTGCAGGGCTGCCAGATCCATGCCCTGGGCAGCATCCGCTACGCGGCCACCTGTACCCCGGAATTCCGCGACCGCCATTTCGGCAAGGGGGTGAGCGCGCAGGCGCTGGCCCAGGCGCCGGTGCTGGTGTTCAACCGCAAGGACGACATGCAGGCGCGTTTTGCCCGCCGCATGGCCGGGGTGGAGGTACCCAACACGGCGCCCACCTGGTGGATTCCCTCCACCCGCGCCTTCGTGCAGGCCAACCTGGGCGGGCTCGGCTGGACCATGAACCCACTGCCGCTGGTCAAGCGCCACCTGGACGCGGGGCGGCTGGTGTACGTGCGCCAGCGCGCCTGGGAAGACGTGCCGCTGTACTGGCAGCACTGGAAGGGCGATGTGCAGACCATGGCCCTGCTGACGCGGGCGGTGCTGGGGGCCTCGACCGCACTGATCCGCCGCAAGCGCTGAACCATCAAGGGCCCGTCGGCGGGGCACGTCTCACAGCGCGCCTCCCGCAGGATGCTGCGTCGCACCAAATCAGGACCACAACCGGGTAAAATACGCCCACTGGACGCCGTGACCGGCCTCATCCGACGCAGTTCACGCGCTGGTTGAAGTCTTTTCACACTGCTTATGTGGCCGGCACGCATCCTGATTCCCTCCCCAAACGAATCACTCCCATGAAGAAATTTGGCAAGGCTTTAGTCGCCCTGCTCGTGCTGCTGTTGGTGTCGTCGGTACTGTTCCTGTACTGGCCGCTCACCACGCGCTCGGTGCCGGCGGCAAGCAACGAAAAACCCGTCGATGTGGTGCTGGTCGGCGCTGGCATCATGAGCGTCACCCTGGCCACCTACCTGCAGGAACTGCAGCCGGACTGGAACATCCAGATCTACGAGCGGCTCGACGGCGTGGCCCAGGAGAGCTCGGACGGCTGGAACAATGCCGGCACCGGGCACTCGGCATTCGCCGAGTTGAACTACACGCCTGAGCTGCCCGATGGCAGCATCGAGACCAAGCGCGCGGTCGGCATCGCCGAACAGTTCGAGATCTCCCGCCAGTTCTGGTCGCACCAGGTCCGCCAGGGCCGCCTGAGCCAGCCGAGCGATTTCATCAACGCCACCCCGCACATGAGCTTCGTGTGGGGCGATGACAACATCAATTTCCTGCGCAAGCGCCAGCAGGCAATGGTGAAGAATCCGCTGTTCTACGGCATGCAGTACTCCGAAGATCCCGCGCAGATCAAGGCGTGGGCCCCGCTGCTGATGGAAGGTCGCGACCCGAACCAGAAGGTTGCCGCGACCTGGATGCCGCTGGGCACCGACGTCAATTTCGGCGTGATCACCCGCCAGCTCACCGACGGGCTCAAGCGCAGCCCGAACTTCGGCCTGCACCTGGGCCATGAAGTGAGCGCGCTGCGCCAGAACGACGACAAGACCTGGAACGTGACCGTCAAGGACCTCAAGTCCGGCAACGAAAGCACCACCCACGCGCGCTTCGTCTTCATCGGTGCCGGTGGCGCCGCGCTGAAGCTGTTGCAGCTGTCGGGCATCCCGGAGTCGAAGAACTACGGCGGTTTCCCGGTCGGCGGCCAGTTCCTTGCCTTCAAGGATCCGGCGATCGCTTCGCGCCACGGGGTCAAGGCCTACGGCATGGCCGAAACCGGTTCGCCGCCGATGTCGGTGCCGCACCTGGATTCGCGCAAACTGGATGGCAAGCCGGTGGTTCTGTTCGGACCGTTTGCGTTGTACAGCACCAAGTTCCTCAAGCACGGCTCGTGGTTCGACCTGTATTCGTCGGTCACCCACAACAACGTGGCGCCGATGCTGAACGTGGGCGCGGACAACCTGGACCTGGTGAAGTACCTGATGAGCCAGGCCCAGCTGAACGACGATGACCGCCAGGCCGAGCTGGTCAAGTACTACCCCAACGCCAAGCGCGAGGACTGGACCCTGGTCACCGCCGGACAGCGTGTGCAGATCATCAAGAACGACCCGGAAAAGGGCCCGCTGCTGCAGTTCGGCACCGAGATCGTGACCGACAAGGACCACACCCTGGCCGCCCTGCTGGGCGCGTCGCCGGGTGCCTCGACCTCGCCACCGATCATGCTCGACCTGATGGCCAAGGCCTTCCCGGAAGAGATGAAGGCCGGCTGGGAAGCCCGCCTGCGCGAGATCGTGCCGTCCTACGGCCGCAAGCTCAACGAGAGCCCGGCGCTGACCAACGAGATCCGCACGCTGACCAGCCAGACGCTGAAGCTGCCGTTCCTGGACGTGCCGGCCGACGTAACCCAGCCGCCCGCCATTCCGGCAACCGTGGCGCGCCCGGCCGAAACGCCGTTGCCGCCGCAGGAGAAGCGCAACAGGAACGAGGAAATGCAGGCGCTGTAAGCCTGCGGCCCGCTTCCGGCAACATCACCAACGGCCACCTTCGGGTGGCCGTTGGTGTATCTGCCTGGTGCACTTTAGCGATGCGAATTGTAAAGGTGTTGATAATCATTTACATTTACGGCCCCTGTTCCAGCTGCTGACGGCGCCGTTCGCCGGCGTTGCCCTGCCTGACCCCCAAGCCTCCCATCGAAGCCGCCATGACCGCCATTCCCTCGTTCCGCCACGCACCGCTGACCGTTGCCCTGCTGGCCGCGCTGTCCACCGCGCCTGCCCTGGCCGATACCCTTGCCGATGCCAGCGTCGCCCCGGATGCCAAGACCCTCGACGAAGTCAGCGTGCGCGGCAGCCGCGCCGTTGCGTCCAGCACCACGCGCCTGCCGATCACCCTGCAGGAGACGCCGCAGTCCAGCACCGTGATCGGCCTGGAGCGCCTGCAGGACGAATCGCTGTTCAGCATCAACGACGTGATGCGCAACGTCACCGGCGTCAACGTGTCCTTCTACGACACCCAGCGCCCGCTGTACTACGCGCGCGGCTTTGCCATCACCGATTTCCAGGTGGATGGCCTGCCGACCTACAGCGGTTCGACCAACCAGGAATACGACACCGCCTTCTATGACCGCATTGAAGTGATCCGCGGTGCCAACGGCCTGCTCAGCGGCGCCGGCGTGCCGTCGGCCACGGTCAACCTGCTGCGCAAGCGCCCGGGCAAGGATTTCGATGCGTCCTTTGCGATCAGTGCCGGCAGCTGGGACTTCCGCCGCATGCAGGCCGACGTCAACGCGCCGCTGACCGCCGATGGCCGCTTCCGCAGCCGCGTGGTCGCCGCCTGGCAGGACAAGGACTACTACTACGACCGCTACAGCGAGGACAAGATGTCCGGCATGGCGGTACTGGAAGGCGACCTCACCGACTCCACCACCGTCACCGTCGGCTTCCAGACCCAGGACAACAACCCCACCGCCACCACCTGGGGCACGGTGCCGTTCTTCAACAGCGACGGCAGCTTCGCGCACCTGCCGCGCAGCACCAACCTGGCCCCGGACTGGGCCAGGTGGCAACGCCAGACCAGCACCGCGTTCGCCAACCTGGAACAGCGTTTCGGCGAAAACTGGCTGCTGAAGGTCAACACCGCCTACACCCGCGGCAACGTGCAGAACGTGCGCGTGTACGGCAGCGGGTATCCGGATGCGAGCACTGGCGCAGGCATCTACCTGCTGGGTGCGGCGGGCGAGACCGACGACACCCGCAAGGGCGTGGACGTGTATCTGTCGGGCACCTTCGGGCTGTTCGGCCGCGAGCACGACGTGGTGTTCGGTGGCAGCTTCTCCGACCTGCAGTCCACCGCCTGGACCATGACCCCCACCGGCGGCTGGCGCTACGACATCCCCGACATCCACGCCTGGGATGGCAAGGCGCCGGAGCTGGTGGTCAACCGCACCGGCGCGCACCGCGATGCGCGCACCACCCAGCGCGGCGTGTATGCCTCCACCCGCCTGCGCCTGGCAGAACCGCTTTCGCTGATCGCCGGCGCGCGCCTGAGTTCGTGGGAAACCCGCACCCGCGCCTACAATACCGCCAACGTCTACACCGCCACCAGCGGCGCCTACAAGGTGGATGACGAAGTCACCCCGTACGTGGGCCTGGTGTATGACATCACCCCGAATGTTTCCGGGTATGCCAGCTACACCGAGATCTTCAATCCGCAGAACTACAAGGACCGCAACGAGAACCTGCTGGCCCCGGTGGAAGGGTCGAATGTCGAGGCAGGCATCAAGTCGCAATGGCTGGACGGCCGCTTCACCGCCAATGCCGCGGTATTCGAAGCGAAGCAGGACAACTATGCCGTGCGCGATGCCAGCGTGCCGGACGGTTCGCTCAGCGATGGCAGCTCGGCCTACATCGGCATCAACGGCACCAAGGCGCGCGGTTGGGAAATGGACCTCAACGGCGAGATCCTGCCGGGCTGGACGGTCAATGCCGGCTTCACCCACGTCAAGGTGACCCGCGCGGCCACCGACCTGCTGTACGCGAACCTGCCCGAAGACTTCCTGCAGCTCAACACCAGCGTGCGCCTGCGCGGTGCCTGGGAGCGGCTGACCCTGGGCGGTGGCGTGCAGTGGCAGAGCAAGGTGCAGGGCTTCAACGTGCCCTACGCGCCGGGCGGCACGGTGACGGTGAACCAGCCGGCGTATGCGCTGGTGCAGTTCAACGCCAACTACCGCATCAGCGACAGCTGGACGGCGACGCTGAGCGTACGCAACGCACTCGACAAGACCTACTGGGCCAACCTGGACTACAACAACTACGGCGAACCGCGCTTCGTGGCCTTCAGCCTGCGCTGGAAGTACTGAGGGTGGGTGACGACCGTTGGTCGTCACGCTCTTGCCCTGGTAGTGACGACCGCTGGTCGTCTGCCCCTGCCGCTGCGCTCGCCGAGCATGGCTCGGCGCTACCGATGGGCATTGCCGCCCCTGGTGAGTGACGACCGTCCTCGGTGGGTGACGACCGTTGGTCGTCACGCTCTCCGCCCCGGTAGCGACGATCGTTGGTCGTCGGCCCCCCTCTCGCCGGGCCCGCCTGTCATCATGTCCGGACACTTGAGACACTACGCTACGGGCAGCCGCTGAGCGCGCCCCGCACCACCCCGGACGGAAGAAGAACACCAACATGATGCACAACGTTATTTTCGATACCGACCCGGGCGTCGACGACGCCCTGGCGCTGCTGTACCTGCACAAGCACCCGCAGGTGAACCTGCTGGCCGTCACCACCGTGTTCGGCAATGCCGCCGTCGAATCGACCACCCACAACGCGCTGTTCCTGAAGCAGGCCTGGGGCCTGGAGGCGCCCGTGGCGCGCGGCGCCGCCGGCCCGCTGCAGCCCGATGCCCAGCCCGAAGCCTGGCCGGTGCACATCCACGGTGACAACGGCCTGGGCAACCACCCGGTGCCGGCACAGCTGGACGTGGACGCCGATCCGCGCAGCGCACACCAGTTGATCATCGACCTGGTCCGTGCGCAGCCCGGACAGGTCACCCTGGTCGCGGTAGGCCGCATGACCAACCTGGCACTGGCCCTGCGCGAAGCGCCGGATATCGCCTCGCTGGTGCGCGGCGTGGTGATCATGGGCGGCGCGTTCCATGTCAACGGCAACATCACCCCGGCCGCCGAGGCCAACATCTGGGGCGACGCCGAAGCCGCGGATATCGTGTTCACCGCCAGCTGGCCGGTGATCGCCATCGGCCTGGATGTCACCACCCAGGTGGAGATGGATCGCCACGGCTTGGATGCACTGGCCCACGCCGGTGGCGCCGATGCGGACCTGGTGCGTGCGCTGTCGCAGGACTACGTGGACTTCTACCTGCAGGCCGGCCACAAGGGCATGGTGGTGCACGACTGCTGTGCCTGCATCGCGCTGACCCGCCCGGAACTGTTCGAATTCGAGCATGCCAGCGTGCGCGTGGCCACTGACGGTGTCGCGCGCGGGATGACCATCCCCAAGCCGGCCGGCATGGCGTTTGGTCCCAGCGTGTGGGACGGCCAGGCGATGCAGTCGATCGCGATCGGCGTGGATGCCAGCGCCGTGTTGGCCGACATCGAAAGAACCCTGTCGTTGTAACGGTAGGGACGGCCGCTGGCCGTCCTTTGGTGGCGGGTGACGACCGTTGGTCGTCCTTTGGTGGTGGGTGACGGCCGCTGGCCGTCCTTTGATGGTGGGTGACGACCGTTGGTCGTCACGGCCGTCCGCTGCGCTCGGCGCTACCGCAGCGGGCGGGTCTCCGGCAGGCGCCACAGCACGGGCAGCACCAGCACCGCGACGATGGCGATCATCGCACCGGGCGCAGCATTCCAACCGCTGCGCTCCACCCACCACTGCGCCAGCCACGGGGTGGCGCCACCGAATACCGCCGTGGCCATGGTCACGCCCAGTGCCAGCCCGCTCAGCCGACCTTCGCCGGGGAACTGTTCGGCCGTGGCCGAGGCCGCCACGGCACTGATGCCTCCGGCCACGCAGGCCAGGATCACCGCCGCGGCAATCACCCCCATCGTCGATGCCTGCGCCATCCACGCGAACATCGACAGCGGCAGCAGCGCCGACAGCAGGGTCAGCCCCAGCAGCAGCGGGCGCCGACCAAACCGGTCCGACAACAGCCCGAACAGTGGCGTGGCGAGGATCACCGCCACCGCGGCGATGGTCGACAGCCACAACGCTTCGCCCTCCCCGCGTCCATTGGCGTGCAGGAACGCCGGCACGTAGGTGATGCCTACGTAATAGGTGATCGAACCGAGTGCGGAGATCGCGAAGGTGCGTGCCACCGCGCCGGGGTGGTCGCGCAGGATCTGCCGGATCGGCGCACTGGGCACGCTGCCTTCGCGTTGCTGGCGTTCGAACTCGGGCGATTCGTGCATGCCCGAGCGCGCCAGCAGGATCAGCAGCGCCAGCGCGGCGCCGACGAAGAACGGGATCCGCCAGCCCCAGGTATCCAGGTCTGCCGGCGGCAGCAGCGCCACGGTCAGCGCCGACAACGCAACCGCCAACAGCGCCCCGACCTCGCTTGCCGCGGACGCCAGCGAGGTCACCAGTCCGCGTCGCCGCGGCGGCGCGCTTTCCAGCAGGTAGGCGACCACGCCGGTGTACTCCCCGCCCACTGAAAACGCCATCACGCAGCGCAGTGCCAACAACAGCACGCCGGCGCTCGCACCGATCTGGGCATGGGTGGGCAGCAGCGCCGTGGCCAACATCGCCGCAGCCATCAGCGCCATCGAAGCGAGCAGCATCCACCGGCGCCCCAGGCGGTCGCCGAGATGGCCGAAACACAGCGCACCCAACGGACGCATCAGGTAGGACACCGCGAAGCCGGCAAGCGTCGCCAGCAGGGCGGTCTCGCCGCCGCCGAAGAACACCCGCGACAGCACGGTGGCAAAGTAGAGATAGAGGGTGAAGTCGTACCACTCCACGACGGTGGACAACGCCGCCACCCACATGGAGCGGCGATGCATCGTACCAACCGCGCTTCCTGCCCGATGCTGCATCCGCCCGCCTCCGCTCCAGAAGCGGCCACCCTAGCGCAGCAGGGGTGAAGGACGCCGCGCACGGCAGTGGCCTGCAGCATTCCATCGCAGGTGGCGCCCGCTGCACGGCGTTGCAGGTAGGCTGCAGTCCTCGAAGAAAGGGACACCGCCCGTGCCCGGACATAATGCCGCTTACGACACGCTGTTCGCTCAGCGCCGGCTCACACTGGGCCTGATGACGCCCTTGGGCACCCAGGCCGGTGCGCAGCCGGATCCAAACCAGGCGGCCGCGCTGGCACGCCTGGCCGAAGCACAGTGCTTTGCCGCGCTGTGGGCGCGCGATGTCCCGTTGATGGTGCCGCAGCGGTCACCTGCGGACACCACCGCGCCGCAGGCCAGTGCCGTCGATGATCCTTTCGTCTGGCTCACCCTGCTCGCCACCACCACTTCGCACATCGCCATCGGACTGGCCGCGGCGGTGCTGCCGCTGCGCCACCCGCTGCACATCGCCAAGGCAGTATTGAGCCTGGACCGGATATCCAATGGGCGTTTCATCCTGGGCCTGGGCTCGGGCGACCGGCCCGAAGAGTTCGCCGCGTTCGGCGCCGTGCTGGAGCAGCGCGCGCAGGTGTTCCGCGAACGCTGGCCGTTGCTGCGCGCGGCACTGTCGCCGGATGCGCAGGAGCGTGTGCTGCTGCTGCAGCAGGCCGGCTATCCGGTCCTGCCCGCGCCGGCCGCACGCGTTCCGATGCTGGTGGTGGGCTCGGCCCGGCAGTCCCTGCAGTGGATCGCCGAACATGCCGACGGCTGGGCCACCTACCATCGCGAAGAAGCCACGCAGGAAGGCCGGATCGGACTGTGGCAGCACGCCCTGCGGCAGAAGCTCGGCAGTGCACGCAAGCCCTTCGTGCAGTCCGCGCAGCTGCAGCTGCTGGAAGATCCTGCAGCGCCGGCCACGCCGCTGGAGCTGGGCCTGCGTGGCGGCAGCGCTGCCGTCCGCGACTACCTGCAGCGCATGCACGCGCTCGGCGTCGACCACGTGATGTTCAACCTCAGCGGCGGGCGGCCCGCCGCAGAGGTCATCGAACAGATCGGCGCGGAGATCATTCCCGCGCTTTCGGCGCAGCCTTCAAGGTGATCAGGGTGATCTCCGAGGGCACGCCGATGCGCGCGGCAAATCCCGGCCACAGGCCCGCACCGTTGCTCACGTACAGGGTCATGTCGCCCACCTGGTAGCGGCCGGACACATAGCCGCCGTTGGCCCGTTTCACCAGCTGGTCCATGCCGATGATATGGCCGCCGTGGGTGTGGCCGGACAGCTGCAGCTTCACCCCGCGCGCTGCATTGGCCTGCGCCTCGCGCGGGCGATGGTCGAGCAGGATCACCGGCGCCTGTGGATCGGCGCCCTGCAGGGCGGCTGCCAGGTCCGGCTGCGGCAGGTCGTAGCGCTCTGCCACCGGGTCGGTGACACCGGCGATGGTCAGCGCCGCATCGCCACGACGCACTTCGGTATGGGTGTTTTCCAGCACCTGCATGCCCAGTCCGCGGAACGCCTGCATCCATTGCGTGTACTGCGCGTAATACTCGTGGTTGCCCGTGATGGCGATGACGCCGTCCGGTGCCTGCAGGTCACCCAGCGGCTGGAACTCATCCGCACGGGCAGCGACCGTGCCGTCGATCAGGTCACCGGTGATCACCACCAGGTCCGGCTTCAACGCGTTGCTTTCGGCCACGACGCTGCGCACCCAGTCGCCGGTCAGCAGGCGGCTGGCATGGATGTCGGTCAGCTGCAGCACGCGATAGCCATCGAAGGCGGCTGGCAGTCCGGCAATCTCCACCTCGATGTTGCGCGGCTTGGGCACCGCCATGCCTTGGCTGACCCCGAAAATGCCCAGCGCCAGGGCAGTGAGGCCGGCCGCCGGACGCAGCCAGCGCGCGCGCAATGCAGCGGTTGCCTTGGCCCAGCGCAGCAGGCGCGCAAGCAGCAGCGCGGCATCCAGCAGCAGCAGGAACAGCGCACCCAGCAGCAGGGAAGTGAAGCCGGTCGCCAGCACGGCGATGGCCATCTTCGGGATTTCCGGCGAGGCCATGGTGCCGGCGAACTGGGCGACGATGCGATGGTGCAGGGCCATGCCGAACACCAGCACGGCGAGCAGCAGGCGCGCGGCCAGCGGCAGGCGCAGGGGCCAGACCAGGCGCAGCACGATGTACAACGCGAGAACGGAAGCAATGACACTCAGCACGATGGGGGTTCCAGGGAAGCAGTGGGGAGGTTAGCCGTGCATCGTGACTGATTTCGTCTCCGGGGTTCCAGTGCGGAAAGCAGTTTTCTGTGGCGAACGGCTGGGCCCCTCGCGGGCGGCGTTTTGCGCTGGGTCTGGGGTGGGCCGGGGGCCGCCCGCCGCGTATGAAAAAGAGAAAAAGCGGTAGCGCCGACCCATGGTCGGCGAGCGCAGCGGGCCGTTGGCGGGAACATTCCGCCGACCATGGGTCGGCGCTACCGCATGTTCCCGGGCCACCATGGACCCGTCGAAGGTGGGGCGGGGTGGGTGTGCAGGACCGTCTTTTCGCATGGAGGCGAAAAGCGAGCCTACACGGACGTACTTGCGACGTGTCCTGCACAGCCACCCCGCCCCGCCAACAAGCAGCCCCGCCGTTGTTGCCGTTGCTGTGGCCTGAAAAAGCGGGCCGCCGGGACGCAGGCCCGGCAACAGCAAAAACTCACCCCGCGCAGCGGGCGCAGAGTCCGTGTACTTCCAGCGTCTGTGCCTGCGGCTGGAATCCCAGCTCCTTGGCGCGCTTTTCCAGCTGGCTGACGATCTCGCGGTCTTCCAGCTCCACCGCGCTGTGGCAGCTGTTGCAGATCAGGAACGGTACTGAATGCGCCGCGCTGCTCGGATGATGGCAGGCCACGAAGGCGTTCACCGATTCCAGCTTGTGTACGAACCCGTTGGCCATCAGGAAATCCAGCGCGCGGTATACCGTCGGCGGGGCGTCAGCGCCCACGCCCTTGCCGCTGCGCACCCACTCCAGCAGTTCATACGCCTTCACCGGCTTGCCGGCCTCGGCGATCAGCCGCAGTACGTTGGCGCGGATGGGAGTCAGCCGCAGTCCGCGCTCGCGGCACACGCGCTCGACCACCCCCACGAAGTCCGACGCGTCGTGGACGTGGTGGTGCGGGGCCGTGCAGGCGTGCTTGGCGGACATGCGGGTTCTCCAGTTCGGGCGGATTTCAGGCCGCGGCCACTACCTTGGTAATGGCAACATCGATGCGTTTCAAGGCCTCATCGCGACCGGCAAGGTACACCGTCTGCGAAATGTCCGGGCTCACCTGGGTACCGGTGATGGCCACGCGCAGCGGTTGGGCGACCTTGCCCATGCCGATCTCCAGCGCTGCGGCGGCATCATGCAGGGCCACGCCCACGCTTTCGGCGTTCCACTCCGGCAATGCCGCCAGCAGCTCGCGCGCCTTGCCCAGCGGCAGTTCAGCGCCGGCCTTCAGGTGCTTGGCCACGGCCGCCTCGTCGTAGGTTTCCAGCGGCTGGTACCAGACCACCGCCTTTTCGGCCATTTCCTTCAGCGTCTGCACGCGCTCGCGCAAGGCGACCACGACATCTTCCGCGGACGGGCCTGCGTTCAGGTCCAGGCCCAGCTTCTCCAGCTGGTAGACCAGTGCCGGCGCGATGGACGCAGGCGTTTCGGTCTTCAGGAAGTGCTGGTTGACCCAGCCCAGCTTGGCCATGTCCAGTCGGGCCGCCTTGGAGTTGCAGTTGGTCACGTCGAACAGATCGATCAGCTCCTGGCGGGTGAAGATCTCCTGGTCACCGTGCGACCAGCCCAACCGGGCCAGGTAGCTCAGCAGCGCCTCCGGCAGGTAACCGGCGTCCTTGTACTGCATTACGTCGGCCGCGCCGGTGCGCTTGGACAGCTTGGCGCCCTGCTCGTCCAGGATCATCGGCATATGCCCGAACTTCGGCACCGGCGCGCCGATGCCCAGGTACAGGTTGATCTGGCGCGGGGTGTTGTTGATGTGGTCATCGCCGCGGATCACCTCGGTGATGCCCATGTCCCAGTCGTCCACCACCACGGCGAAGTTGTAGGTCGGGTAGCCGTCCGGGCGGAAGATCACCATGTCATCCAGCTCGCTGTTGGCGATTTCGATGGGACCCTTGATCAGGTCGTCGAACACCACCGTGCCGTCGAGCGGATTCTTGAAGCGGATCACCCGGTTCGGGTCATCGCGCCAAGGCAGGTTCTGCTCGCGTGCGGCGCCGTTGTAACGCGGCTTTTCCTGCTTCGCCATGGCCGCCTCGCGCATCGCGTCCAGCTCTTCGCGGGTCTCGTAGGCGTAGTAGGCCTTGCCGTCGGCCACCAGCTGTTCGGCCACTTCCAGGTAGCGCGCCACGCGCTGGGTCTGGTAGATCGGACCTTCGTCATAGCCCAGGCCCAGCCACTCCATCGCTTCCAGGATCGCGTCGATGGCGCCCTGCGTGCTGCGCTCGCGGTCGGTGTCCTCGATGCGCAGCACGAACTCGCCGCCACGGTGACGGGCCTCCAGCCAGCAGTACAGCGCCGTGCGGGCGCCGCCGATGTGCAGGTAGCCGGTAGGACTGGGGGCAAAGCGGGTGCGGCAGGTCATGGGACGCTCGGGGAACGAATATCCGCCGATTTTAGCAAAAGGGGACGGAGGGGATTAAGTCGCGATCCCCCCCACCCTTCATGCCGGACCCGTGCCGTTTACGACTTAATCCCCTCCGTCCCCTTTTTGCGCCTTGCGCGGGAACAGGTCCTCGCGCGTGGCGGCGTTATAGACGAACGAGGCCACGATCGCGGCGGCCTGCTTCAGGTCTCCCGGTTCGGCGTGGTCCCAGGTGTCCAGGTGGCTGTGGTGGACGTTGCTGAAGTAGTCCAGCTTGTCCTGGATGAACTGGAAGCCCGGCAGCCCGACGCGGTCGAAGCTGATGTGGTCGGTGGAACCGGTGTTGCGGGTCGCCACGGTGGTCGCGCCGACATCGTTGAACGGCTTCAGCCAGGCCTCGAACACCGGCATCGCCGCCAGGTTTTCCTGGGCGTAGATGCCACGGAAACGTCCCGAGCCGTTGTCCATGTTGAAGTACACCGAGAACTTCTCGTAATCGCGGCGCTTGACCAGTGCACCGGTCGGCTCGCGCAGCGACGCCGGCAAGGCCTTCTGCGCCGCATCGGTGGGCTCGGGGAACTGCGCGAAGTGCTTGGCCACGTACGCCTGCGAGCCGATCAACCCCTGCTCCTCGCCGCTCCACAGCGCGACCCGGATGGTGCGCTTGGGCTTGGCCCCCACCGCTTTCAGGATGCGCATGGCCTCCATCATCACCGCCACGCCGGCGGCGTTGTCGGCTGCGCCGGTCCCGGTATGCCAGGAGTCCATGTGCGCGCCGAGCATCACCACTTCATCGGCCTTGCCGCTGCCGCGGATCTCGGCCAGCGTGTTGTAGCCGGGCTGGTTGCTGTCATCGGTGAAGCGTGCGGCAACGTCCACGCGCAGCTTCACTGGCTGCTTGGCCAGCAGCGCGCGCACCAGCGGATTGAAGTGCTCGGAGATCATCGCCAGCTCCGGGATGCCAGCCGATTCACCCGCCTTGCGCGAACCGCCACCGGCCACCCGGATGATGCCGTTGTCCCAGCCGCTGATGCTGATCGCCGCCAGTGCGCCCTCTTCCACGAAGAAGGCATTGACCGCCTTGGCCAGCTCCTGGCGCTCGGTATATTCCTTGACCCGCTTTTCCTTGTCGGCCGCCGCGTTCTTCGGCACGGTGAATTCCTGCAGGCCTTCCAGCGAGGTCGCATCGTGGCGGTGCGAATCCGGCTCGGTGCCGCGCTTGTATTCGCGCGCTTCGCCCAGCAGCAGGATCTTGCCGCGCAGCTTGCCCTTGTACTTTTCCAGGTCGGCCAGCTTCTTGATGTCCACCTGCACCAGCTCGCCCTCCACCGGGCCGTTGGTGCCCGGGGTCCAGGCCTTGGGCAGCGCGTGCAGCGGCTGCATCCGATTCCCCTGCGCACCGCTGCCCAGCATCAACACCGATGCCGAAGTGAACTCCCAGCCGCGCCCGAAGTCCTCGAACGCTTCATCGTGCACGTTGACCAGGCCCCACGCGTTGAACTTGCCGCGCGTCCAGGCGTTGGCCTGGGCCATTGCCGGCGAATTGGTCAGCCGAGGGCCGATGCTTTCGGTGAGATGGCTGAAGGTATCCATCACCTGCGAGCGATGGAACGCTTCCTGGCGGATCTTGCTGACCATGTCCAGGTCGACCGGCTCGGCGCGCTGCGCCACGGCCGGATTGCTCAACGCCAGCGCGATTGCCAGCACACCCCACTTCCCCATCGTCCAGCCCCCGGCTCGCGCCGTCACAGATCAATCCCCGAGTGTAGGGCGAAGGGCCGCGCGCGACAGATGCCTAAGGTCACACAACGCAGCAGCGCCACATTCCGATCGGGAATGTGGCGCCTTGGCATGCGGGCCGGAAAGGATCAGCCCAGGGTGCGCGGCTGGCCGTCCGTGGGCAGCGCGGGCGGCGTGCCCATGCCCAGCGCATACCAGTCCACGCGGCGGGTCACCCACATCACCAGCGCGAGGATGCCGAACAGCAGCAGCGAGCCCATCAGCAGCGCGTTGTTCTCCGACACCAGCAGGCCATACAGCGCGCCGTACAGCACCGTCAGCATCAGCGCGAAGCCCGCACCGCGCTTCCAGTGGCCCAGCACGTTGGCCAGGTAGACCGCCTGCAGGCCGATGCAGGCCAGCGCCGATATCACGTAGGCCTGCCAGAAGGCGATATGTTCGGACAGGCTGATCAGCAGCAGGAAGAAGATCGCCAGCGCCAGGCCGACCATCAGGTACTGCAGCGGATGGATACGCAGCTGGCGGATCAGTTCGAACAGCAGGAAGCCGACGAAGGTGAGCAGCACGAACAGCACGCCGTACTTGGAAGCGCGGTCGGCCTGGGTGTACACGTCCACCGGATCCACCAGCGAGACCTCCACCGCCTGCGTCGACGGATCACCTGCACGCAGCTGGCGCTGGGAATCGGACGCCAGCGAAGACACGGTCCAGCGCGCCTCGAAGCCCTGCGCATCGACGCGGCGTTCATTGGGCAGGAACGCACCGGCGAACGAGGGGTGCGGCCAGCGCGAACGCAGCGCGATCTGGTTGTCATCGCCCACCGGCACCACCGCCAGCGAGCGGCTGCCATCCACCTGCAGGTCCAGCTCGATCCGGCTGGCGGCCAGCGTGCCACCGCGTGCATCGTCAAACCCGGCTACCTCGGCGTGCAGGCCACGCCCCAGCGCGTCGGCCATGCCGACGCCCGGCTGCAGCCGCAACGGCGCACCGTTGACCCGCAGGTCCGGCGTACCGACCAGGCCGCGCACATCACTCAGGCCGATGGCCAGGTAAGGCGTGCCATAGCTGCGCCCCTCCTTCACCGGGTAGTCATCGGCAGCGAAGTCGGCCGCGATGTGCCCCTGCCAGCTGTACACCGGCACCTTGAACAGGCCGACCGAGCGCAGGTCCGGCGCCAGCCGTCCATCCACGCTCAACTGGCGGGGCATCTGCAGCCAGTGGCCCTGGGTGATCCGCACCTCGTTGCTGCTCTTGCCCGCCTTGTCGACCACCACCACCGTGGTGCGTTCGATCCACGGCACCACGCGCACCGGGCCGACCAGCTGCTGGGTGCCGGCGCGGCTTTCGGCCACCCGGCGGAACGCCTCTTCGCGGTACTCGCTGCGGTCGGTGATCACACCGCGGATCAGCAGCAGCGGAACCAGCAACAGCAGGATCAGCCCGCCGACAATGGCGAAGCGCAGGAACAGGTGCAGGGATTTCATGGTCCATCCTCGTTGGAGAGGCCTGCAGGATGGACACCGCGGGTGTGCGGGGTTTGAGCTGAGTTTGAAGCGAATGTGAAGTGGCCGCTAGCGCGGCAGCCACAGTACCGCGCGGGTGCCGCCGGGTGTCCCCGCTTCCACGCTGGCGTGTCCGCCATGCAGGCGTGCCACCTCGCTGACGAACGGCAGCCCCAGACCGGAGCTTCGTGCGCCGGTCGCTGGGCGTGCCAGCGAATAGAAGCGTTCAAACACGCGCTCGCGAGCGAACTCCGGGATGCCGGCCCCCTGGTCGACGACCTGCAGCGCGATGCCGCCGGCCTGCACCGCAGCGATCAGCTGGATGCTGCTGCCGGCCGGCGAGAAATCGATCGCGTTGTCCAGCAGGTTGCCGAGCGCCTGGCGCAGCAGGTAGCCATCGCCCTGCAGCGCCATCGTGCCGGGAGGCTGCACCTGCACCTGCACGCCGGCGGCCTGCGCGCGCAGCTGCGCACCCTGCACCACCGCGGCGAACAGCGTGGCCACGGACAACGTGTCACGTGACTGCAGCCAGCCGTGCTGTTCCACCTCGGCCAGGGCCAGCAGCTTGTCGATGGTCTGGGTCAGCCGCTGTTGCTGGTCGACGATGCTGCGCGCGAAGCGCTCGCGGTCTTCGGCCGGCATCGGCTCCTGCAACAACTCGGCCGCGCCGCGGATCGCCGCCAGCGGGCTTTTCATTTCATGGGTCAGCGACTGCACGTACTGCTCCACGTACGCCTTGCCTTCCAGCTTCCGGCGCATGGTTTCCAGCGCGCGGCCGAGGTCGCCGATCTCATCGCCCCGCGGCTTCGGCGGGGCCACCGGCTCACCGGCACTGACCGCCTGCGCATAGCGGTTGAGCCGCCGCACACCGGTCATCAACCACGCCGTCATCAGGATCCCGATCAGCGCCGACAGGCCGATCAGCCACGCACCGCGCAGCATGATCTGGCGCTGGCTGGCGGTGATGAAAGGATCGATGCTTCGGTTGGGCTGCGACAGCGACAGCACGCCGATCAGCGTGCGGCCATCGGCCGGGTCGTACACCGGCGCCGCCACGTGCATCACCGTGTGGGTGGCATCGCCGGGCACCTCCGGACTGGACCGCGCGCCGTACTCGCCACGCAGGGTGCGATGGACATCATTCCAGCGCGAGTTGTCGCGGCCGACGTCACGGCCCAGCGAGTCGTACAACACGATGCCCTTGGCATCGGTGATGGTCACCCGGTAGTCCAGCGCGCGCTTGGGAAAGCGCCAGACCATCGCCTTCGGGTCGCGGCGTTGCGCGCGGGCCAGGCTGGAGGTGAAGCCACCGCGGGCCAGCGTACCGGCCTTGAGTTCGGGCGCCGCCAGTTCGGCGAGCACGTTGGCTGCATCCACCAGGGTGGACTCCATCGCCTGGCGCACTCCTGGCTTCACTTCCTCCACGAACACGCGCATCACGAAGAACGCAGCCAGGCCGACGATCAGGAAAAAGCCCAGGAACAGTTTCAGCCCCAGCCGCATGCTCAGGCCTCCAGCGCGTAGCCGACGCCGCGATGGGTGCGGATCGGATCATCGGTGGCCCCGGCACCGCGCAGCTTGGCGCGCAGCGTCTTGATGTGGGTGTCCACGGTGCGGTCGGCGCTGTCGGCGCTGGCATCCCAGCCGCGGTCCATCAGCTGGGCGCGGCTGAGAATGGCGCCGGGTCGCTGCAGCAGCGCCGCCAGCAGCGCGTACTCGTAGCGCGTCAGGTCAAGCAGCTGCTCGCCATAGCGGATGCGGCGGCCCTGCCGGTCGATATGGAACGTACCCTGCTGCTGCCAGCGGCCATCGGACGCGGTCCCCGCCACGCCGCTGCGGCGCAGTCGGGCACGCACGCGCGCCACCAGTTCGCGCGGCGAAAACGGCTTGGTGACGTAGTCATCGGCGCCCAGCTCCAGCCCCATCACCCGGTCGACCTCATCGTTGCGCGCGGTCAGGAAGATCACCGGCAGCTGTCCCACCGCGCCCGGCAGCGCGCGCAGGCGTCGGCAGACCTCGAATCCGCCCAGGTCGGGCAGTCCCACATCCAGCATCACCAGATCGAACGCGCCCTCCTGCAGCTGCTGCAGGGCCTGCCCGCCGAGCAGGCAATGGCTGGCCGCGAAGCCTTCGCTGCGCAGGGCATACAAGACGGTTTCAGCGATGGCGGCCTCGTCTTCGACCACCAGCACGCGGGCAACGGGTTCTGTCATGGGCGGCAGCATAGCCGCTGCGATAGCCGCTGCGCCTGCCGACCCGTACACTGCGCCCCATGAACTACCGCCACGCCTTCCATGCCGGCAACCATGCCGATGTCCTCAAGCACATCGTGCAACTGGCCCTGATCGACAGCTTCAAGCGCAAGGACAGCCCGTTCTTCGTGCTGGACACCCATGCCGGCCGCGGCCGCTACCTGCTGGCCAGCGAAGAAAGCCGCAAGACCCTGGAAGCCGAGGACGGGGTCATGAAGCTGATGTCCCAGCCCAAGCTGCCCGACGTGGTCGAGCGCTACCTCAAGGCCGTGCAGGCCGACAACCCGGTCGGGGCGATGATCACCTACCCCGGCTCGCCCCTGCTGACCGCCCGGGCGATGCGCCCGCAGGACCGCCTGGCCGCCTGCGAGCTGCAGCCCGAAGAAGCCGCCGCGCTGAAGAAGCTGTTCGCCGGTGATGCACGGGTCGGCGTGTATGAAGGCGACGGCTACGAGAAAATACGGGCTCTGGTGCCACCGAAGGCAAACGGCGCCAAGATCGGCCGCGGCCTGGTGTTGATCGATCCGCCTTACGAGGGCCAGGACGCCGAGTACATCCGCATCCTCGCGGCCCTGAAAGAAACCCATGAGCGTTGGCCGCAGGCCACCTGCGCGGTCTGGTTCCCGATCAAGCAGCGCCGCACCATCCTGCATTTCCTGCGCAAGGCCACCGCCCTGCCCTACAAATCCGCGATGACCATCGAACTGTTGATCCGCCCGGATGAATCCCCGCTGCGGCTCAATGGCAGCGGCATGCTGATCCTCAACGCCCCGTTCCAGTTCGACCGCATGGTGGGCCCGGCCCTGCCCGCCCTGAAGCAACACCTGGGCGAGCCCGGCGCCAGCACCCGCCTGGACTGGTTGAAGACCGCCGAATAAGGCATCCCGGCCGCTGCCTCGCGTGAACCTTCCGTTCACGGAATGCAGCCATGGGGATGCCACAATCGCTGGACCACCAAGGAACTACCCGGTATGGCCACTCGCAACCGCATGCCGCCCTGGCACGAGATCTTCAAGGCCCCCAGCGGCCATGAGCTGCTGATCCGTCCCATCCGGCCCGAAGACGGCCCGCCGTTGCAGGCGGCCTTCAGCCTGTTCGGCCCGGAAGAAATCCGCGACCGCTTCCTGCAGGCGGTGACCGAACTGTCGCCGGAAACCACCCAGCGGCTGACCCATCCCAATCCCAAGACCGAGATCACCCTGGTCGCGGCCGAGTCGCTGCCTGCTGGTGAAGCGGTGGTCGGTGCGGTCGCACGTGCCTCGATCATCCAGGGAACCCGCGAAGCGGAATACGCGATCCTGATCAGCCGCTTCCTGATCGGCCAGGGCCTTGGCCGGCAGCTGATGCGCAAGCTGGTGAAGTGGGCGCGTGGCAAGTACCTGGATCGCCTGTATGGCGATGTCGCCGAAGAAAACGAGCCGATGAAGCAGCTGGCCGATTCGCTGGGCTTCAAGCCGGTGCCGCATCCGCAGGGCACGCCCGGCCTGGTGCGCATGGTGCTGGAACTGGATAACTGAGGCCGATGCGCCGGGCGCTGCCCGGCGATCGTTCCTTGGCCGCTGCGCTCGCCGAGCATGGCTCGGCGCTACCCATTACAGGCATGGGTCAGTGCCCCCCCCTGCTTGTCGTGGTGTTGTCCGGGCCTGCACAGGCGGCTCTGGTAGAATCCCCGGCCAATGTCGCGCTCTCCTTATCCCCTTCCGCCGCTGCCCCGTCCGGGCCAGCTCCGCGCCTGGTGGCGCGCTCCCAGCTCGCCCACCGCGCTGGCTTGGTACCTCGCCCGTGCGGCGCAGGCACATGATGGCCCGGTGCTGGTCGTCGCGCCGGACAACCACGGTGCCAACCAGATCGAATCCGATCTGCGCACGCTGCTCGGCGATGATCCGTCGCTGCCGGTGGTGGCGTTCCCGGACTGGGAAACCCTGCCCTACGATCGCTTCAGTCCGCACCCGGACATCATTTCCCAACGCCTGTCCGCCCTGCATCGCCTGCCCGGGCTGAAGCGTGGGCTGGTGGTGGTGCCGGTGCAGACGCTGATGCAGCAGCTGGCACCGAAACAGTATGTGATCGGGGGCAGTTTCAATCTGGAAGTCGGCCAGCGGCTGGACCTGGATGCGGAGAAGCGGCGGCTGGAAAGTGCCGGCTACCGCAACGTGCCGCAGGTGATGGATCCGGGTGACTTCGCCGTGCGCGGTGGCCTGCTGGACGTGTACCCGATGGGTGCCAGCGAGCCGTTGCGCGTGGAACTGCTGGACGAGGACATCGATACCATCCGCGCCTTCGATCCGGAAACCCAGCGTTCGCTGGAAAAGGTGCAGGCCGTGCACATGCTGCCCGGTCGCGAAGTCCCGATGGACGATGCCAGCATCTCACGGGTGATGGATGCGCTGCGCGAACGCTTCGATGTCGACACGCGCCGCAGTTCGCTGTACCAGGACCTGAAATCACGGCTGGCACCGGCGGGCATCGAGTACTACCTGCCCTTGTTCTTCGACCACACCGCGACCCTGTTCGATTATTTTTCCGCCGACGTACTGCCGGTCATCGCCGCGGGCGTCGGCGAAGCCGCGGCGGCGTTCTGGGCGCAGACCGGCCAGCGCTACGAACAGCGCCGGCACGACGTCGAACGACCGCTGCTGCCGCCGGGCCAGTTGTACCTGTCGCCGGAGCTGCTGCGCGAGCGGCTCAACGACCTTCCCCGCGTGGAGGTCTGGTCGCCGGACCATGCCCGCATCGACCAGGCCCACGCACTGGGCGACACCGCGCTGCCGCCGCTGCCGGTCGCCGCGCGTGATGCCGCCGCGGGCCAGGCACTGGCCACCTTCATCGAACAGTACCCCGGGCGCGTGCTGATCGCCTCCGATACCGCCGGCCGCCGCGAAGCGCTGCTGGAAGTCCTGCAGGCCGCCTCCCTGCGCCCGCCGGTGGTGGCCGACCTGCCGACCTTCCTGGCCGGCAGCGAGCGTTTCGCGATCACCGTTGCACCGCTGGAAGACGGCTTCGCGCTGGACGATCCGCGCATCGCCGTGCTGACCGAACGCCAGCTGTTCCCCGAACGCGCAGCGCACCAGCGGCGCTCGCGCCGTGCCGGTCGCGAGCCCGAGGCGATCATCCGCGACCTGGGTGAACTGACCGAAGGCGCGCCGATCGTCCACGAAGACCATGGCGTAGGCCGTTACCGCGGACTGATCGCGATGGACGTCGGCGGCATGCCCGGCGAGTTCCTGGAAATCGAATATGCCAAGGGCGACCGGCTGTACGTGCCGGTGGCCCAGCTGCACCTGATCAGCCGTTATTCCGGCGCATCGGCGGAAACCGCCCCGCTGCATTCGCTGGGCGGCGAACAATGGACCAAGGCCAAGCGCAAGGCGGCCGAGAAAGTCCGCGACGTGGCTGCCGAACTGCTGGAGATCCAGGCGCGCCGTCGCGCCCGCGCCGGGCTGGCGCTGGATGTGGACCGTGCGATGTACGAACCGTTCGCCGCCGGCTTCCCGTTCGAGGAAACCCAGGACCAGCTGGCCGCCATCGACGCGACCCTGCGCGACCTTGCCAGCAGCCAGCCGATGGACCGCGTGGTCTGTGGTGACGTCGGCTTCGGCAAGACCGAAGTGGCCGTTCGGGCGGCGTTCGCCGCGGCCAGCGCCGGCAAGCAGGTCGCCGTGCTGGTGCCGACCACGCTGCTGGCCGAACAGCATTACCGCAACTTCCGCGACCGCTTCGCCGATTACCCGATGAAGGTGGAAGTGCTGTCGCGCTTCAAGTCCACCAAGGAGATCAAGGCCGAGCTGGAAAAGGTCGCCGACGGCACCATCGACGTCATCATCGGTACCCACCGGCTGCTGCAGCCGGACGTGAAGTTCAAGGACCTCGGCCTGGTCGTGGTCGACGAGGAGCAGCGCTTCGGCGTGCGCCAGAAGGAAGCGCTCAAGGCGATGCGTGCCAACGTACACCTGCTGACCCTGACCGCCACGCCCATTCCGCGAACGCTCAACATGGCCATGGCCGGGCTGCGCGACCTGTCGATCATCGCCACCCCGCCGCCGAACCGGCTGGCAGTGCAGACCTTCATCAGCCAATGGGACGATGCGCTGCTGCGCGAAGCCTTCCAGCGTGAACTGGCCCGCGGTGGCCAGCTGTACTTCCTGCACAACGACGTGGAAAGCATCGGCCGCATGCAGCGCGAGCTGTCCGAGCTGGTACCCGAAGCCCGCATCGGCATCGCCCACGGACAGATGCCCGAGCGCGAGCTGGAACGGGTGATGCTGGAGTTCCAGAAGCAGCGCTTCAACGTGCTGCTGTCGACCACGATCATCGAATCGGGCATCGACATCCCCAACGCCAACACGATCATCATCAACCGCGCCGACCGTTTCGGCCTGGCCCAGCTGCACCAACTGCGCGGCCGCGTGGGACGTTCGCATCATCGTGCGTACGCCTACCTGGTGGTGCCGGACCGCCGCTCGATCACCCCGGATGCGGAGAAGCGCCTGGAAGCCATCGCCTCGATGGACGAACTGGGCGCGGGCTTCACACTTGCCACCCACGACCTGGAGATCCGCGGTGCCGGCGAACTGCTGGGCGAAGACCAGAGCGGCCAGATGGCCGAAGTGGGCTTCAGCCTGTACACCGAACTGCTGGAACGCGCCGTGCGCAGCATCCGGCTGGGCAAGCTGCCCGACCTGGACGCCGGCGAGGAAGCGCGTGGGGCCGAAGTGGAACTGCATGTGCCCTCGCTGATCCCCAACGACTACCTGCCCGACGTGCATACCCGGCTGACCTTGTACAAGCGCATTTCCAGCGCGCGCGACAGTGCGGCACTGCGCGAGCTGCAGGTGGAGATGATCGACCGCTTCGGCCTGTTGCCGGATGCAGCCAAGCACCTGTTCGCGATCGCCGAACTGAAGCTGCAGGCCAACGAGCTTGGCATCCGCAAGCTGGACCTCGGCGAAGCCGGCGGCCGCATCGTGTTCGAGGCGAAACCGAACATCGATCCGATGTCGGTGATCCAGCTGATCCAGAAGCAGTCGAACCTGTACAGCATGGACGGCCCGGACAAGCTGCGCATCAAGCACCCGCTGCCGCTGCCGGAGGACCGGTTCAATGCGGCCAAGGCCTTGTTGACGACGCTGGCGCCGGGCTGACCCGCGCACCGCGGCGCTCGCCGCGCGCAGCGGCAAGAGAGCAACAGCGTGACGACCAACGGTCGTCACCCACCAGGGCAGGAGCCTGACGACCAGCGGTCGTCACTACCCGGCGCCGCACGGTAGCGCCGAGCCATGCTCGGCGAGCGCAGCGGCAAGAGAGCAACAGCGTGACGACCAACGGTCGTCACCCACCAGGGCAGGAGCCTGACGACCAGCGGTCGTCACTACCCGGCGCCGCGCGGTAGCGCCGAGCCATGCTCGGCGAGCGCAGCGGCAAGGGAGCGACAGCGCTACACCGCCAAAAAAGGAAAACCCGGCTTGCGCCGGGTTTTCCATGCTTCAACCGCAGCGCATGATCACCAGATCACGACGCGCTTGTCGTCGGCGCGCACCATCGGCTGGCCGGCCTTGCACTCGAACGCCGCAGCGAACGACGGCATGTTCGACGGCGCACCGTTGGCACGGAAGTTCGCCGGTGCATGCGGGTCGGTGTTCAGGCGTACGCGCAGCTCGCCATCGGTGAAGTTGCGGCGCCACACCGTGGCCCAGTTCATGAAGAAGCGCTGGTCCTGCGTGTAGCCGTCCACCGCTACGTTCTTCGAAGGATCTTCCTTCAGCGCCATCTGCAGCGCGTCGTAGGCGACGGTCAGGCCGCCCAGGTCGCCGATGTTCTCGCCCAGGGTCAGCTTGCCCTTGACGTTGACGCCCGGCACCGCTTCGTAGCCATCGAACTGCGCCACCAGCTGGTCGGTGCGCTGGGTGAAGGCACTGCGGTCCGCGTCGGTCCACCAGTTGTCGAAGTTGCCGTTGGCGGCGAACTGGCTGCCCGAATCGTCGTAGCCGTGCATCATCTCGTGGCCGATCACCGCACCGATGCCGCCGTAGTTCAGCGCCGGATCGGCCTTCGCATCGAAGAACGGCGCCTGCAGGATCGCCGCCGGGAACACGATCTCGTTCTTGGTGGCGTTGTAGTACGCGTTGACGGTCTGCGGGGTCATGCCCCACTCGGTCTTGTCCACCGGCTTGCCGATCTTGTCCAGCATGTAACGGTAGTTGTACGCACGCGCGGCCTGCATGTTGCCCAGGAAGCTGTCGCCGTTGGTCTGCAGGCCCGACCAGTCACGCCACTTGTCCGGGTAGCCGATCTTCGGGGTGAAGCTGGCCCACTTCTCCAGCGCCTTTTTGCGGGTGTCTTCGCCCATCCACTCCAGCTTCTCCAGGCGCGCCTTGAGCGCTTCGGACAGGTTCTCCACCAGGTGCTGCATCTGCTCCTTGCTTTCGGCCGGGAACACCGCGTCCACGTACAGCTGGCCGAGCGCTTCGCCCATGCCGTTGTTGACCGAATCCAGCACGCGCTTCCAGCGCGGCTGCATCTCCTGCTGGCCACGCAGGGTCTTGCCGTAGAAATCGAAGTTGGCCTTTTCCACGTTGCTGCTCAGGTAGGGCGCGGCATCGTCGATGGTGTGGAAGCGCAGGTAGGCCTGCCAGGTGGCGGCCGGGACATCGGCCAGCATCTTGTCCACTTCGGTGAAGAACTGCGGCTGGGCCAGCGAGAATTTCTGCGCGGCCGGCACCTTCAGCGTGTCGAACAGCGCGGTCCAGCTGAAGTTCGGGGTGAGCTTGTCCGCGTCGGCGGCACTGACCGGGTTGTAGCGCTTGGACGGATCACGCATTTCGATGCGCGACAGCGAGGCCTTGGCCAGGCGGGTTTCGAAGGCCAGCACGGCCTTGGCCTGGTCGGCCGCCTGCGCGGCGTCCACGCCGGACAGGGTCAGCACCTGGGCGATGTAAGCCACGTAGGCATCGCGGATCTTCGCCTGCGATGCATCGAAGTAGTAGCCCTTTTCCGGCAGCCCCAAGCCGCCCTGACCGACATAGGCGATGACGTTGGCCGAGTCCTTGTAGTCCGCATTGGCGAACAGCGAGAACAGCACGCCCTGCCCCTGTGCCTGGCTGTCGCGCAGGTATTGGGTGATCGCGGCGGTGTCGCCCAGCGCGGCGATCTTGTCCAGCTGCGGCTGCAGCGGCGCCAGTCCGGCGGCATCGATCTTCGCTTCGTCGCTGCCGGTCTTCCAGATGTCACCGATCTTGGCTTCCACGCTGCCGGCCTTGGCCTCGCTGGCAGCGGCCTGCTGGACCAGTGCATGCTGCACTTCCAGCGAGCGCTCGCGCAGGATCTCGAAGCTGCCCCACGTGGTCTGGTCGCCCGGCACCGGGTTGGCGCTCAGCCACTTCTGGTTGACGAAGGCATTGAGGTCGGTACAGGCCGAGATGGCGGTATCCAGGTCGGCGCTGTTGAGCGAGATCAGCGGCGTCTTGATCAGCGACTGGTCGAAGGCCGGCTTGGCCGCATCGGCAGTGGCGGCGGGCGCGGTTTCGGTCTTGCCGCAGGCCGCCAGCGAGGCGGCGATGGCAACGGTCAGGCCCAACGGGGCCAGGGTGCGCAACTTCATGGGACTCTCCGACAGGTAATCCCCGAGGGTAGCCCGGACACGGGGCCTGGGGGACCGCCAAAGGTCACGCCGCGCGCCCGCGCGCCACACGTGTGACACTGCGGTTGTCCTTCACGATCAGCGGCAGGCGTTCACATGACAACAGCGGAAAGACCCCAGGACCGCAAAGTGGCCGACGATATCCGCGCGCACGGCTGGCATTGCCTGCACATCCTGCCCGGACCGGATGGCGAGGCCGGCTTTTCCTATTCCATAGGCTTCCAGGCGACGTATGACGCGCCGGAAGTGATGGTGTTCGGGCTCCAGCGCTCCAAGGCGCACGCGCTGCTGAGCGAGTGCGCGCAGCTGCTGGCCGGCGGCCACCAGATCCATACCGGCGTGGAGGATGCCGATGTGCTCGATGGCGGGTACAAGGTCATCTTCCGCGCGGTGCGCGAGGACTGCCATGACGACTACCTCGGCATGGCGGTGCGTCATCGCGGGGGGCAGCCCCTGCAGGCCGTGGTCATGTTCCTGCCGGACAAGGAACACCGCTTCGCCTGGCAACCCGGCTACGACGATGCCCAGGCCGATGAGGCGCTGGGCGTCGTAATGTAGTGGCGGCCGTGGTAGGGACCAGTGCGAAGGAAGGGGCGCAAGGTGGGGCCACAAAACACCAGTCAGTA